>NZ_JACUZX010000079.1:0-775 GCF_014851575.1 Rhizobium sp. RHZ02 | reverse complement strand
TGTCTCAAGTTTCAGTGTCAGATGCATGCGTTCATGGCGGCCGTTCTGCTGCGGGTTGCCCGGCTTGATGCGCTCGATGTCGATACCGAGCCTGAGCCACCAGACGGCGAGCCGAGACAGATTGAACAGTCCGTTGGGGCTAGCGAAAGGCACTCCGTTGTCGGTTCTGATCGCCTTGGGCAGGCCGAACTCCTTGAAGACGCGTTCGAAAACGGTGAAGGCGTAGACTTCCTTGGTCGTGTGCAACGCTTCGCAGGCCAAAAGATAGCGGCTGGCGAAGTCGGTGATCGTCAACGGGTAGCAATAGCGCTTATCGGCAAGCATGAACTCGCCTTTGTAATCGGCGCACCACAGGTCGTTGGGCAGCCCAGGATTGGAGAGTGCTGTTCCTTCAGCCCGGTTGCGCCGCCGCCTACCGTGCTTGACCAGGCCGTTGCGGTCGAGGACGGCATGCACGGTTGAGATCGCCGGCGTGTGAACATCCGGATACAGCCGCGCCAGCCGCTCCCTGATCTTCGGTGCGCCCCAGTTGGGCTTGTCCGGCTTGGTCCGCACAATCAGCTTCTCGATTTGGAAAGGAAGCTGATTGGCGTGCCGGTAAGGCCGTCGCGATCGATCTGTCAGTCCTTCCAGACCGCTGTCGTTATAGCGGCTGATGATCTTGTGACCGGTCTTGCGGGAGATGCCGAATTCGCGGCACAGCGCCGCTATCTTCTCGCCATCCAGAACCCGCGCAACGAATTTGAGACGCTCGTCCATGCGGTTGCACTCCTGC
>NZ_JACUZX010000078.1:0-837 GCF_014851575.1 Rhizobium sp. RHZ02 | reverse complement strand
GAACAATGGGCAATCCTGACGACAGGCTTCCTTCCTACCTCCAGTCCCTCCACCAGATCCGGCCGACTAAGCCATCCTTGGTTTCAACAGAACTGGGCTCGGACATCTCGCGCAATCCATGGGATTGTGCAAAACACCTGGAAGCCTCCAGATCAATCTTCTCTTCACGATATATGCAGAACAGGCATCCGGCCGAAGCCGATGCAAACTTTGTTTTTCTCCAGAAGGATATCCCGGCTCGACACCAAAGCGATTTGGTGGAGCTGAGCGGGATCGAACCGCTGACCCCCTGCTTGCAAAGCAGGTGCTCTCCCAGCTGAGCTACAGCCCCAACCATCGCAACACCTGACAGCAAACCGTCAGGATCAGGCATTCCCTAACCATCACTTGCAAATGCAAATGGTGGGCCCGGGAAGACTTGAACTTCCGACCCCACGCTTATCAAGCGTGTGCTCTAACCAACTGAGCTACGGGCCCATCTCGCTGAACGATTAAGTCTGCGTCAGGCACCCATGCAGGCCAGAGGCCGTCGCCGGTCGTCCGGCGCCCTCGCGGAGCGCAGCACCGAAGGTGCGGACAGCGCGTGAGCGCAGAACTCAAGGTTCTATCCTTCATGAAGAAAGAGAAACGTGGACGGCGAAAGCTCGCCATACCGTCAGGACCGAAGTCTCTGCGGCGTATTGCGTTGCGATGGTCACCTGACTGGTGCCATCTATGTTCTAAAAAGCACGGGAAGGTTCATCCCCTAGACAAGTCGAAGACTTGTCGGAGGGCGTCTTACCAATTCCACAGCTTCCTTAGAAAGGAGGTGATCCAGCCGCAGGTTCCCCTACGGCT
>NZ_JACUZX010000077.1:0-851 GCF_014851575.1 Rhizobium sp. RHZ02 | reverse complement strand
GAACAATGGGCAATCCTGACGACAGGCTTCCTTCCTACCTCCAGTCCCTCCACCAGATCCGGCCGACTAAGCCATCCTTGGTTTCAACAGAACTGGGCTCGGACATCTCGCGCAATCCATGGGATTGGGCAAAACACCTGGAAGCCTCCAGATCAATCTTCTCTTCACGATATATGCAGAACAGGCATCTGACTTAAAGCCGATGCAAACTTTGTTTTTCTCCAGAAGACACTTTATCGCTCACGCGCCGCAGGCGCTCCGCGGGGGCGCCAAATGATTGGCGACGCGCCTTGCGCTACGTTGCTGCCGTCAGTCTCGACACCAATCGATTTGGTGGAGCTGAGCGGGATCGAACCGCTGACCCCCTGCTTGCAAAGCAGGTGCTCTCCCAGCTGAGCTACAGCCCCTCCAGCTCGATCACCCGGAGATTAATCCAGGTTCGGCAACAATCCGCGCCAGCCATTCCAATCAATTCCCAGTCCATCATTCGCAAATGCAAATGGTGGGCCCGGGAAGACTTGAACTTCCGACCCCACGCTTATCAAGCGTGTGCTCTAACCAACTGAGCTACGGGCCCATTCGGGAACCGGTCCAGCACAAGCCGGACAAGCGCGGTTTTTTGTCTTCATGAAGAAAGAGAAACGTGGACGGCGAAAGCTCGCCATACCGTCAGGACCGAAGTCTCTGCGGCGTATTACGTTGCGATCGTGATCTGACTGATCCGATCTATGTTCTAAAAAGCACGGGAAGGTTCATCCCCTAGACAAGTCGAAGACTTGTCGGAGGGCGTCTTACCAATTCCACAGCTTCCTTAGAAAGGAGGTGATCCAGCCGCAGGTTCCCCTACGGCT
>NZ_JACUZX010000076.1:0-875 GCF_014851575.1 Rhizobium sp. RHZ02 | reverse complement strand
TTCGACGTCGCGAACGGTCCGGCCGAGATAGGTCTTCAACTTGCGCAGCGCCTTGCCGGCCCGTTTGAATTGCTTCGCATGAGCGTAGCGCTGGTGCTGGATCAGGGCGAATTTACCGACCCGAATATAGGTCTGGCGCAGATCAAGCCCCATTTTCTTCGCCAGCCGCACCAGCCGTTCGCGCGCCCGGTGAATAAGCTTGGCATCCGTCGGGAACATGACGTCCTTCGGTTGAACGGTCGTGTCCACGATCACCTGCCGCGTATCCTGCGGCTTCATCGCGCCTGTCTTGACGGCCACGGCCAGGCTCTCCTGCAAGAGCGCGCCGATCCGTTCCTCGCCCATGCGCTGCCGCCAGCGCGTCATCGAGGAGCGGTCGAACGATAGTTCGTGACGAAAGAACTCCTCGCCGCAGAGGTACTGAAAGTAGGGGTTCTCCACCCAGCGCTCGCACAGCGCCTCGTCCGACAGGTTGAACGTGTGCTTCAGAATGGCCAGCCCCGCCATCAGCCGCGTCGGCAATGGCGGCATGCCAGCTCCGTCCGAATAGACCGTCCCAAAGCGGGCTTCCAACACAGGCCAGTCAATAGCCTGCGCCAGACGCACAAGTTCGTGCTTCATGTTGATGATCTGGTCGAGCCGGGATCGGAATAAATCCTGTTCACCCGTTTGGCGCCGTTCGCGTGGTTTACCCATTCCTGGCTCTCCGATTCACCGCGATAAACCCAGTGAATCACGCTCCGCCAACCAGGGAAACCTCAAACTGATTTTGCAAGGAAACAGCCCGTTCGGTGGCTGTTTCCGGCAATTAGAAGATCTGCAGATCCTTCGATTCCTATGTCTAATCAGCAGCTTCCGTGTTCTTCACGGCCGAC
>NZ_JACUZX010000075.1:0-892 GCF_014851575.1 Rhizobium sp. RHZ02 | reverse complement strand
ATTCCGGCTTGCCGAAGATCTTCTCGGCGGCTTCGCGCTCGGTCTTCATCGACGACAGGCTGCGGGCGGCAACGGCGGCTTCGATCGCGGTTGCCGGAATGCCCATGTTCTGCGCTTCGATCGCCGACCACTTGCCGGTGCCCTTCTGGCCGGCCTTGTCGAGGATCATGTCGACCATCGGGCCACCGGAGACCGGATCACTCGCGGCCAGCACCTTCTCGGAAATCTCGATCAGGTAGGAGTTCAAGCGACCCTTGTTCCATTCGCCGAAGATGCCGGAAATGTCCTTGGCGCTCTTGCCGAGACCATCGCGCAGGATGCCGTAGATTTCGGCGATCATCTGCATGTCGGCATATTCGATGCCGTTGTGGATCGTCTTGACGAAATGGCCGGCACCGTCATTGCCGAGCCAGGCAACGCAAGGATCATCGTTGTATTTGGCGGCGATCGAGGTCAGCACCTTCTCGACGCGCTTCCAGGAGTCCTCGGTGCCACCGACCATGATCGAAGGCCCATGGCGTGCACCCTCTTCACCACCCGAGACACCCATGCCGATGAAGGTGAGGTCGGTGTTTTTCAGGCGGTCGAAACGGGCGATCGTGTCGCGGAAGTTGGCGTTGCCGGCATCGATCATGATGTCGCCCTTGGAAAGATGCGGGCGCAGTGCTTCCATCTGCTGATCGACGGCCTCACCGGCCTTGATCATGATGATAATCGGACGCGGCGGGCGGATCGCTTCGACGAACTCCTCGATCGTCTTGCAGGGAATGATCTGCTTCTTCAGATCGCCGGCGCTTTCGTAGAATTCATCCGTTTTCTCAGGTGTACGGTTAAAGACAGCAATCTTGTTGCCTTTTTCCGCAATGTTGAGCGCCAGGTTGGAACCCATGAC
>NZ_JACUZX010000074.1:0-906 GCF_014851575.1 Rhizobium sp. RHZ02 | reverse complement strand
GGCATCGTTGGTGATGTCGCGGAAAGCGAAAACAGAACATCGACAACGCCCGTGTCAGACCGCTGGATCAGAAATACGTGATATGTGTTGTCCCCAACCGAACCGGTGTCTAGTCCACCCTGATTGGTCCCAACTGCCCATGCTGCGTCTAGGCGCTTGGTGAGGGCGGACGCAAGAGCCATCGTGCGCGGGTCGGTCGTACTGTCCGTCGTCGCCATGCCAACAGCAATATCGATGTCGTTCGTCGCATCGCCTGCGTTGTTGGAGAGCGTTAGGCCGTAGAGTGCGCCCTGAATGGCAAACCGACGTGGTGAAACATCTGTGGCGATTTGGGCCATGATGGTTCGGAAGGCGTCATCGAAATTCAGAACGGCGTTCGTCCCGAGGATGCCAATCCCTGCGATGTCGGTATTGCTGCCAACCGACGTGGAGTAATCATAGATCGAGTTTTTCGCCATCAGTAGAGACCCTTCCCGCCTGAAGAGAGAGCGCGTGAGAATTGACCGGAGGTGTTCGCAACGGACTGCCCGTAGGAGGTTAGCGAACCGTCTCCGCGAGATTGAGATTTCGGAGCTTCAGGAAAATAAGAGGGGCTGTTGGTCCCCAAGATCCCGCCGGGGCGCGTGACGACGTTGCCGAGAAGACCACCCCCGAGCGCGCCGACAGGCCCGAGCGCGAGGCCACCAAGGACGGCGCCGAGGATGCTCCCTGCTGCTTCTTTGGCCTTGCTGCCGAACTGCGACGGGGCCTTATTGAACGGCTGCTGGTCGAGGTAGGCGCGCTGTGCTGCAACCGCTCGCTGCTCTTGAGGTGAGAGAAGCCCACCGGAGAGTCCAGGCTGTGCGTCGAAGGCGGGGGGCTGGACGGCAGCCGTCTTGATCGAGGCGGGCTCTGCATAGGCGCTCG
>NZ_JACUZX010000073.1:0-1034 GCF_014851575.1 Rhizobium sp. RHZ02 | reverse complement strand
CTAGGTGTGTAGTCCCTGAGTGTGATGGTGCATCATTGAACCTGAGTCGTCAGGAAGAGGATGCATTATGGGAAGTATTCTTCACGGCAGCGCCCGCACGACGCCGCGTCTTCGAGCCGAACTCCAAGCGTCGCAAGAAAGTACCCGGTCCCTTGCCGCCCGCTACGGCCTGAACTCGAAGACGGTGGCCAAATGGCGCGAGCGGACCACGACGGCCGATGCACCGATGGGGCCTAAGTCTCCCAAGAGCACGGTGCTGACGCCGGCTGAGGAGGCCATCGTGGTGGCTTTCCGGCAGAAGACGCTGCTGCCACTGGATGACGTGCTGGGCTGCCTACGCGATACCATTCCCAACCTTAGTCGCAGCGCGCTGCACCGCTGCCTGCAACGCCATGGCATATCCCGACTACCGGTCGAGGAAACCAAGGAGCGGCGCAAGCGGTTCAAGAACTACGAGATGGGTTACGTCCACATCGACAGTTGCGAGTTGCGGCATGCCGATGGAAAGCTGGTCATGTTCCTCGCCATCGACCGGGTTTCGAAGTTCACCCATGTCGAGTTCCACGACTGCGCTGGAAAGATGGAAGGCGCAGCCTTCCTTCGGAACGTGGTCGAGGTTTTCCCCTACAAGATCCACACCGTGCTTACCGACAATGGTATGGCCTTCGCCGACCTGCCCAAAAACCGCACCGGCCCCAGCCGCCGCTTCCTAGGCCCGCATATCTTCGACCGCGTCTGCATCGCTAACAGCATCGAGCATCGGCTGACCAAGCCCTACCATCCTTGGACGAACGGCCAGGCCGAGCGGATGAATCGAACCATCAAGGACGCCACCGTCAAGGTCTACCATTATGACGACCTGGAAAGTCTCAAGGCCCATGTCCTGGCCTTCGTCACTGCTTACAACTTCGCCAAACACCTCAAGGCGCTCCGATGGCGAACGCCCTATCAAGCAATCTGCAACGCCTGGACAAGGGACCCGTCAATCTTCAAAATCAATCCGCACCATCTCATTCCGGGACCACACACCTAGC
>NZ_JACUZX010000072.1:0-1056 GCF_014851575.1 Rhizobium sp. RHZ02 | reverse complement strand
TCAGTCGTTCGAAGACGGCCTTCATGGCTGGATCGAAGCGGATGGCGGGCAAGGCGGCGATGTAAAGGGCGTCGCGCACTGGTTTGCGGCCGCCGGCAATCATCCTCTTGCCACGCATCAGGCCACTGTCGCGATTGATAGGGGCAACACCGACCAGCTTTGCGATCTGGCCTTTGTTCAACAGACCGAGTTCGGGAAGTCCGGCGATCAGCAAGCATGCGGTTCGCAGTCCGATGCCCTTGAGCGACATCAGGACTTTCGCCTTGACGGCAAGATCCTCATCCGATTGGAGACAGGCTTCCATTGCATCGACCACCGACTGGCGCTGCTGCAGAAGGAACGAAAGTGTCTCCTCGATCCACGCCCTTGCCGTGGCATCGGCTCGAGCGCCGAGTTTTTCCAGCCGGTTCTTTTCCTGCACGATCATATGCGACAGTTGCCTGTAGCGTGACACCAGATCGATCAGCACCACCTGAGCCGGCGAGGAAGGTGCCAGATCCTTCGTTTCCATGCGTCTGGCATAGTCGGCAAGGACGAACGCGTCGATCCTGTCGGTCTTGGAGAGCTGGCCGCAGGCACGCGCGAACTGCCTGATCTGCCTGGCATTGACCTTGGCGACCGGCAAGCGAGCGGCCAGCAGGGTATGCACGACGGATCGCTCATAGCCGCCAGTCGGCTCCACAACCAGGCGTTCGATGCCATCCAGTTGCGCGAGAAAGGCGATGAACCTAGCAATGCCACCAGCATCATTGGAGAAGCTTGCCGAGTGCATGTCGGGAAGCACGCAGATGTCGAAGGACGATTTCGATATGTCGATGCCGATAAAGCGGCTAGTATAGGTCATGAGGCGATGTCTCCCTTATACGCGAGCGCGAAGCTCTCTCAACGGTTCGACGAAGCCTCGAAATGCGCAAAGGGTTCTGCTTTTTTACGAACGAAAGTTCAGGCCCGCTAGGACCAACCGCTCTGCGCATCGTCACTGCGGTGTTGCAATCACCTCAATGGCAAACGAGGCCGGTGCATCATAACCGATGCACCGGCCTCGCAATGTATAAG
>NZ_JACUZX010000071.1:0-1179 GCF_014851575.1 Rhizobium sp. RHZ02 | reverse complement strand
CAAATGGCAAAGAGTAAGTTTGAGCGCAACAAGCCGCACGTTAACATCGGCACGATCGGCCACGTTGACCACGGCAAGACGTCTCTGACGGCAGCGATCACGAAGTACTTCGGCGAGTTCAAGGCGTACGACCAGATCGACGCGGCTCCGGAAGAAAAGGCTCGCGGCATCACCATTTCGACGGCACACGTCGAATACGAGACCCCGAACCGCCACTATGCCCACGTTGACTGCCCCGGCCACGCCGACTACGTCAAGAACATGATCACCGGTGCTGCGCAGATGGACGGCGCGATCCTGGTTTGCTCGGCTGCCGACGGCCCGATGCCGCAGACCCGCGAGCACATCCTGCTTGCTCGCCAGGTTGGCGTTCCGGCGATCGTCGTGTTCCTCAACAAGGTCGACCAGGTTGACGACGCCGAGCTTCTCGAACTCGTCGAGCTCGAAGTTCGCGAACTTCTGTCGTCCTACGACTTCCCGGGCGACGACATTCCGGTCATCAAGGGCTCGGCTCTTGCCGCTCTCGAAGACTCCGACAAGAAGATCGGCGAAGACGCGATCCGCGAGCTGATGGCAGCTGTTGACGCCTACATCCCAACGCCTGAGCGTCCGATCGACCAGCCGTTCCTGATGCCGATCGAAGACGTGTTCTCGATCTCGGGCCGTGGTACGGTTGTAACCGGCCGCGTCGAGCGCGGTATCGTCAAGGTTGGCGAAGAAGTCGAAATCGTCGGCATCCGCCCGACCTCGAAGACGACGGTTACCGGCGTTGAAATGTTCCGTAAGCTGCTCGACCAGGGCCAGGCTGGCGACAACATCGGTGCTCTGGTTCGCGGTGTGAACCGTGACGGCGTCGAGCGTGGTCAGATCCTGTGCAAGCCGGGCTCTGTCAAGCCGCACAAGAAGTTCAAGGCTGAAGCCTACATCCTGACGAAGGAAGAAGGCGGCCGTCATACGCCGTTCTTCACCAACTACCGTCCGCAGTTCTACTTCCGCACGACGGACGTCACCGGCATCGTCACCCTGCCGGAAGGCACGGAAATGGTTATGCCTGGCGACAACGTCACTGTAGACGTCGAGCTGATCGTTCCGATCGCGATGGAAGAAAAGCTGCGCTTCGCTATCCGCGAAGGCGGCCGTACCGTCGGCGCCGGCATCGTCGCCTCGATCGTCGAGTAA
>NZ_JACUZX010000070.1:0-1275 GCF_014851575.1 Rhizobium sp. RHZ02 | reverse complement strand
CAGCCGAGGCGTTGAACACTTCTCCTGTCCTGAGCATGCTGTGCATGATAACCGCAAGCTTCCGGGCGACCGCCACCGCAGTGCGTTTGAAGCCCAACCGCTCGCGCAGCTTCAGCCCCCAGCTCCTGAGACTGCTTTCGTTGCCGGGTCTGGTCCTCGTGAGGAGGACCGTTGCCGCTTCATACTGCAGTCCCCGCAGATGGCTGTCGCCTCCTCGCGAGATGTGGCCGTCATAGTCGACCTCACCTGACTGGTAGCGCCGTGTTGTCAGCCCAAGCCAGGCACCAACTGAGCGCGACGTTTTGAAGTTTTCTGGATCTTCAATCGCGGCAACATAGGAGACGGCCGTAACGGCGCCGATACCCGGGATCGTCATCAGGAGCTTCGTCGGCTGACTCTGCCGTGCCACTGCGAGCAGCTGGCGATCCAGATCGGCCGCGCGCTTGCGGATGTCACGCCACGCATCAAGCAGGGGCAATATGATCGCTGCAAGGTCGTCATTCCCAGCTAATAGCTCCCTCACTTTGCCATCAAACACCCTACCCTTTCCGTTGGAAACAATGAGGCCGAATGTTTTCATCAGGCCGCGGATCTGGTTGCTGAGCTGGGTCGAGATGCTCAAAAGCTGGTTGCGGGCCGCCACCAGGGTGCGCGTCAGCATGCTGTCAAACGCCTTTACCCGGACCGCCTTGTAGAAGCCGGCTTCGGCCATCTGGGCCAGGCCATCCGCATCATTGGCATCCGTCTTGTTGAGCGTCTCGTGCAATATCTTTTGCGCGTGCCGCGCTTCGATGCAGATCGCGGGAACCCCTTCGGCCATCAGTGCATGATAGAACCACGTCGACAATGGCCCCGTTTCAAACACAACGCGCTTGGCATTCGGGGCGTGCTTTCGGATCACCTGCGCCAAGAGCTTTGGATCCGAAGCACGCTTGCCTCGCCATATCCGCTTCCCGTCCTCTCGGATCGAGATCGCCGTATCTTTCAATGAAACATCAAGCCCGATATACTGGTCCATGGTTGCCTCCATTGATGTTTGGGCCCGGTTCCAATCGTGAGCCCGTATTTCCATCTTATCGGGGGCAACCAACCCAGCCAGTACCATCTAGTAAAAATGCACTGAGGAGATCGCGCCGCGATTACCCCATGTGAACGTATGGCTGAGAACGGTGATTTGACGCTTGACGAATTGTGCCTCGAGCTTGCAGAGCGCGGCGTCATTGTGCATCGCTCGAGCGTTGGCCGCATGTTGCACCGGCTCGGGTTAAGCCACAA
>NZ_JACUZX010000006.1:0-285214 GCF_014851575.1 Rhizobium sp. RHZ02 | reverse complement strand
CGCAATAAAGCCCCGCAACACGATCATGGATGAAGGAAAAGTCGATCACCGCGTCGATCTTGCGCAGCAGGTGATCCTTCGGCACCAGACTGTCGAGCGTCACCATCTCAAGAGCCGTCTGGGTGGGAGCAGGTTTCTTCAACATGTCCCAATGAATCACAAACCCCCAGACGGTGCCAGGGGTTTGTCAGCAATCTGAGCCCCGCCGAAGCGGGGCTCTTTCAAACTCTGCCAAGCGACAGCGATTAGAGGCCGAGGCCGCCGAAACGCTTGTTGAACTTGGAAACGCGACCGCCGCGGTCCATGAGTTGCTGGTTGCCACCAGTCCATGCCGGATGCGACTTGGAGTCGATTTCGAGGTTCATGACTGCGCCTTCAGAACCCCAGGTCGAGCGGGTTTCGTATTCGGTGCCGTCGGTCATGACTACCTTGATCGTGTGGTAGTCGGGATGGATATCTGCCTTCATAACAATCTTCCTGCCATGCAACGTCCAATTTGACGCATATTCGTTGCGACAAGAGGACCGATTGAATAAATGAAGCCGCAGACGCAAAAGGCTACGGCTTCCCATTAGGATGGGCTGCCTATACATGAAGGCCGGCAGGATAACAAGAGCCATCAGCCGCGGATGAGCGGTGTCGAAGGCGATCGGAGACGAATTGGCATACGCAGGGCAACCCGAGGAAAAGAAGTCTCGTTCGCTGAAGCCGCTCGGCAGGTTGACACCCTATGTGATGCACTATCGCGGCATGGTCACAGGGGCGCTTGCCGCCCTGGCACTTGCCGCTGTCACTTCGCTTGCTCTGCCGCTCGCCGTCCGCCGCATGATCGACCATGGCTTCACACAGGCCGACGGCAGTTTCATCAACAGCTATTTCCTGATGCTGATGATCATGGCGATCGTGCTCGCCATCGCGAGCGCCCTTCGCTACTACTTCGTCATCACCCTTGGTGAGCGTGTGGTATCCGATTTGCGCCGCGATGTTTTCAATCACGTCACGCGCCTGTCTCCCTCGTTCTTCGACGTCAACCAGTCCGGCGAGATCGTCTCGCGCCTGACGGCGGACACGACGCAGATCAAGTCGGCTGTCGGCGCGACGGCCTCCGTCGCCCTGCGCAACCTCATTCTCTGTCTCGGCGCGATGGGCATGATGATCGTGACGTCGCCAAAGCTGTCCAGCCTGGTGATCGGTGCGATCCCGTTGATCGTCTTTCCGTTGGTCGGCTTCGGCCGCTCCGTCCGGAAGCGCTCGCGCTCGGCTCAGGATACGCTGGCCGACGCCTCTGCTTTCGCCAACGAAACGATTGCGGCCAGCCGTACCGTCCAGGCCTTCGGGGGCGAGGATGCCGCCGCCTCGCGTTACGGGATGGCCGTCGAAACCGCCTATGACGCTGCCCGGGCCGCAATTCGCTCGCGCGCCCTGCTGACCGGCATCGCCATTACCCTCATCTTCGGCAGCGTCGTCGCCGTTCTCTGGGTCGGCGCCCATAACGTCCTCGCCGGCACGTTGTCGCCAGGCACTCTTGGCCAGTTTCTTCTCTACTCCGTCATTGCCGCAGGCTCGCTCGGCGCACTCTCCGAGGTATGGGGCGAGCTCTCGCAGGCCGCGGGAGCGGCCGATCGGCTGACGGAATTGCTCGACGAGGTTTCCCCGATTTCCGCACCGGCTGCGCCCGTTGCCTTGCCCGCTCCGGCGCAAGGCCGTGTCCAGTTTACCGACGTGCATTTCGCCTATCCCTCACGGCCGGAGCGATCCGCGCTGCATGGCTTGAATTTCGGCGTCGCTCCCGGCGAAACCGTCGCGATCGTTGGCCCCTCCGGCGCCGGAAAAAGCACCGTCTTCTCGCTGCTGCTGCGCTTCTATGACCCGCAGAAGGGCGCCGTGATGATCGACGGAGTGGATGCACGCAGCAGCGACCCCGACGAACTGCGGAAGCGCCTAGCGATCGTGCCCCAGGACGTCACGATCTTTGCGGCTTCCATTCACGACAACATCGCCTTCGGCCGTCCCGAGGCAAGCCGCGAAGAGGTGCGGGCCGCCGCGATCGCTGCACAGGCCGACGAATTCATCGCTCGTTTGGAGAAGGGATACGACACCGAGGTGGGAGAGCGCGGCATCACGCTTTCCGGCGGTCAACGCCAGCGCATCGCCATCGCCCGCGCCATCCTCAAGGACGCACCGGTCCTGCTTCTCGACGAAGCGACGTCGGCCCTGGACGCCGAAAGCGAAACGCTTGTGCAGAAGGCCCTCGACGGGTTGATGACCGGCCGCACCACGCTCGTCATCGCCCATCGCCTCGCGACCGTGCTGAAGGCCGACCGTATCCTCGTCATGGATCAGGGACGCGTTGTCGAAGAGGGAACACATCAGAGCCTCATCAGGGAGGGCGGCATATACGCCAAGCTTGCGAGGCTGCAGTTCGAAACCGGCGCCGGGGACTTTCTCGCCGCTGCAAGATGATTGCCTGACCACACGCTCTTCCTCGACCCCCGGCCTCCGCCGGTTGCAACGGCGTGTAATCTTTGCGTGTATATTGACATAATGCACGCAAAGATTACACCCGATTTATGGGTGAACGCCATGTCGTCGCGTTCTGAGGGGAGGCTCAGTTGAACTCGATAAGCTTTGCCCAGATGCTAGTCGTTCTCGTCGCCGTAGCCGTCGTCATATCGATGCTGCTGTGCTATCGCTCGCTGCGGGAGGCCCGGGATTGGTCGCTCACCGATGCCTTGTCGGAGGAAGTCGCCTTGACTAAGACTGATACGGCCGGAAACGCCATTGATGCCGCCGGCAATGCGCTCGCAGCAGGGCAAGTCCCTCTCACCGTCACGATGATGAAGGCGAGCTCGAGCCGCTTTATCGCGCTTGTCGGAACCGTCGCGATCCTGATGCTCTATGTCGGCTTTGGCCTTGCCTCCTCCATCGCTTCGCCAGCGGCAACGAGATCCCCGATATGACGAAGGGCGCCAACTTCTTCTATTCCGGCCTGGTGCTCTTTGCGCCCTACCTGATCAACAAGTTTTCGTCGGTCTTCTCGATCTTCAAACCGTAAGACCTATACATCAGGGGCGTATGTCGTCCCTGACGGCCCGTCAGTCGCGTCGGTTGCAAAGCGCGCAAATATCCCGATGGAATAGTTGCGTTTTTTGTTCTAGGCTGCACCTGCAGATAGGACAACATCCTGATTCCGGGAGAAAAATCGATGTATAAGTTCGAAGTTTACAAGGACAAGGCTGGCGAGTTCCGTTTCCGTTTCAAAGCTCCGAATGGCGAAGCCATGTTCGGCTCCGAAGGCTATAAAGCCAAGGCATCGGCGCTCAGCGCCATCGAATCCATCAAGAAGAATTCTCCCGGCGCAGAAGTCGTCGACACGACGAAGGCTGAGGCCTGATCACATAAGGCGGCGCCACAAACGCCGCCTTTAAACTGCCCGCCCGGCTACCCTGGCGGAAAAGATGCAGCCGCCGAGGAAGGTTCCCTCGAGCGCATTGTATCCGTGCATACCTCCACCACCAAAACCCGCCACTTCACCCGCCGCATAAAGCCCCGGAACCGGATCGCCACCATGGCCGATCACGCGCGCGGATAGATCCGTCTCCAGACCACCGAGCGACTTGCGTGTCAGGATGTGCAGCCGCACGGCAATGAGCGGCCCGGCCCTGGGGTCAAGCAGTGCATGCGGCCTGGCCGTCCGCATCAAGCGATCCCCGAGATAGCGCCGCGCCCCTCGAATGGCGACCACCTGTGCGTCCTTGGCAAAGGGATTGGCGATCTCCCTGTCGCGCGCCTCGATCTGCGTCCTGAGGCGGCTCGCATCCACACGTTTTTCACCCGTCAACCCGTTCATGCCGTCGACAAGCGATTCCAGCGTGTCGCGAACGACGAAATCCTCGCCTTTGTCCATGAACGCACGAACCGGCCCCGGCGGCTCCTTGCCCAACCGCTTGAGAAGCAGGCGGATATCCTTGCCCGTGATATCGGGATTCTGCTCGGAACCGGAAAGGGCAAACTCCTTCTTGATGATTGCCTTGGTCAGGATGAACCAGCTGTGGTCCTGCCCGGTTGCGCAGATCGCCTTCAGAGTCCCCAGCGTATCGAAGCCGGGCATCGCTGGCGGAGTAAAGCGGTTACCCCAGGCGTCGCACCAGAAGGAGGAGGGACCCGGCAGGATGCGTATGCCGTGATTGCGCCAGATCGGGTCCCAATTCCTCACGCCCTCCGTGTAGTGCCACATCCGATCCGAATTGATCTCCCGCCCGCCAGCACGCTCGGCGATCTCGATCATTCGACCGTCTACATGGGCGGGCACGCCGGCGACCATTTCGGCCGGGGGCCGCCCCAACCTATCGACCGGCCATCTCCGGCGCACCGCGTCGTGATTACCCCCGATACCCCCTGATGTGACGATCGTCGCGCCGGCCCGAACCTCGAAGAGCGCCGAAAACATACGGTTTGTCTCCCGCCCTCGCACGGAAGCATCGGGCTGAAGGACCGAGCCGCGGGCGCCGCAGACGACGCCGTCCTGAACGAGAAGATCATCCACCTGATGCCGGAACAGAAGCGTAACAAGGCCCTTCGCTTCCGCTTCGCGCACGCGGCGAACAAAGGGGGCAAGCACAGCCGGCCCGGTTCCCCAGGTCACATGAAAGCGCGGTACGGAGTTTCCGTGGCCGTGCGCCAAGCCGCCTCCCCGCTCGGCCCAACCGACCACCGGGAACCAGCGCATTCCCTGCTGATAAAGCCATGAACGCTTTTCGCCTGCGGCGAACTCCAGATAGGCCTCTGCCCAGCGACGCGGCCAATAGTCTTCCGGCCTGTCGAATGACGCGGACCCCATCCAGTCCTGTCGCGCCAGGCCGAGGTTGTCGCGAATGCCCAGCAGCCGCTGTTCAGGGCTGTCGACGAAGAACAGCCCGCCCAGAGACCAGAATGCCTGCCCACCGACGCTCTGTTCGCCCTCCTGCTCGACGATGCAGACCTTCCGTCCGCGCTCCGCTGCCTCCGCCGCCGCCACAAGCCCGGCAAGTCCTGCGCCGATGACCAGCACATCACATTCAATCAAAGCATTCTCCCCCAAACGACACGAGCCTACGCGGAGCCCCGCCCGGCGACAACGCCACTTTTCCGCCGTGAAATTTTTTTGGCCGGATGTCGAAATGAGCCAACGCCGAGTCTCATTCTCTCGGAACGGTCTACCGCCGATCCCCCAAGCGTTGCAGCTTTCTGCTTTTGGTTCTTAGATGCCTGCACGCCGGTCAACACAACCATTCTGGAGGAATACAAATGCAATACGCGCTCATCGTTCGCGAATCGTCGCGGGATTTTGCCCGCCGCGCCGATCCCACCTACCGCGACGGCTGGATCGCCTACACGCAGGCTCTGATCCAAGCCGGCATCATGACCGGCGGCGCCGGCCTGACCGCGCCCGAAACCGGCACGGTGGTGCGGCGCAAGGGCGAGGACCACGACGTGCAGGATGGTCCATACCCTGAGGGCAAGGAGCAGTTGGGAGGCTTCTATCTGATCGACGTACCCGACTTCGATACGGCGCTCGAATGGGCGACCCGGGTTCCGGTCTCCGCAGAAGGTTCGGTCGAAGTGCGCCCTCGCCTTCAGATGTGAGGCGGACATGACGGTCGAAGCCGAACGCGTCGCCGAAAGGGTGGCGCGTCAATCCTATGGCAAGCTGGTCGCCTTCCTGGCGGCCCGCTCCCGCGATCTGCCGGCCGCCGAGGATGCGTTGTCACAAGCGCTCGTCGATGCTCTGCGGGTCTGGCCGGAACGCGGCATCCCCGACAGGCCGGAGGCGTGGGTGCTGGTCGCTGCGCGGCGCAACCTCATGCGAGCTGCACGCCGTCGATCCGTTCGCGAGAATGCGCGACCAACGATCGTCCTGGCCTTCGAGGAGGCCGAGGCGAGGATGAACGAAGTGGCCACAGACGCGTTGCCCGACGAACGCCTGAAGCTGCTTTTCGCCTGCACTCATCCGCAAATCGACAAAGGCATTCACACGCCGCTGATGCTGCAAGTCGTGTTGGGCATCGACGCAAAAGCAATCGCGCAGGCCTTCGTGGTTTCGCCTGCCGCCATGGGCCAGCGGTTGGTCCGGGCCAAGGCGAACATTCGCGATACCGGCATCGGGTTTGCCATACCCGATCGACACTCGCTGCCCGAGCGTCTGTCCGCCGTTCTTTCCGCAATCTACGCGGCCTACGGGCTTGGTTGGGACAATCTCGATGGCGCCGATGGCGGTTGCAGTGGCCTTTCCAGCGAAGCCATCTGGCTCTGCCGGGCGCTGCTTTCAATGCTTCCCGAAGAGCCAGAGGTGATCGGTTTGCTTGCCCTGATGCTCTATTGCGAGGGTCGACGTGCCGCGCGGCACAATGCCGAGGGCGAGTACATCGCGCTCGACAAGCAGTCGACGGATCGCTGGAATGCGATCATGCTCACCGAAGCCGACACGCTGCTCCGCAAGGCAGGCGCCGCCAACCGCTTCGGTCCGTTCCAGTGCATGGCCGCCATTCAATCCGTTCATGCCGCCCGGCGGCTGACAGGCCTGACGGACTGGGACGCTCTCGTGATCTTGTATGATGCGCTGCTGATGATGCAACCGACGATCGGCGCCCGCGTCAGCCGTGCCGCCGTCCTCGGTCGCACGAAGGGACCCAAAGCTGGGCTGGCGTCTCTCGACGCCATGGACGCAAAGGAAGTCAGAGCCTACCAGCCCTATTGGGCCGTTCGCGCGCACTTGCTGACGGAAGTTGGAGACTATCCGGCGGCAGAGGCCGCCTACCTTTCGGCAATCGGCCTCAGCGACAGCCCGGCGGTGCGCTGTTTCCTGATGGATCGCCTCACCGACGTTCGGTCGGGCGTCGCGTAACCCTACTTCTCGGTCAGCTTGAGCTCGATACGACGGTTGGTTGCGCGCGCCTCGGGCGTGTCGCCTGGTGCGATCGGCTGGAACTCGCCGAAGCCGGCGGCGACGAGACGGTCGGCCGGCACGCCGTGGGAAATCAGGAACTTGACGACCGAGATCGCACGTGCGGACGACAGCTGCCAGTTATCGACATATCGTCCGGTGCCCGCGAGCGGCACATTGTCCGTATGCCCATCGACACGCAGTACCCAGTTGATCTCAGGCGGAATTTCCTTGGCAACGTCGAGGAGCGCCGTCGCAAGCTTTGCCATCTCGACCTGCCCGTCCGGATTGAGATCCGCACTGCCCGAGGGAAACAGCACTTCCGACTGGAAGACGAAGCGGTCGCCGACAATCCTGATATTCTCGCGGTCGGACAGGATCTCGCGCAGGCGCCCGAAGAAGTCTGACCGGTAGCGGTTGAGCTCCTGCACGCGTTGCGCAAGAGCGACGTTCAGGCGCCGTCCGAGATCGGCGATCTTCGCCTGCGAACTCTGATCCTTCTGCTCGGAAGCCTGCAGAGCAGCTTCGACAGCGGCGATCTGGCTGCGCAAGGCGGCGATCTGCTGGTTGAGAAGCTCGACCTGGCTCATCGCCCGGTCACTCATCTGCTTCTGTTCGTCGAGTTCCTTCGTCAGGTTGCCGACACGTGCTTCCGCAGCGCTTTGTCCGCCCGACCCAGCATCAAGGAGCGCCTTCAGGCGGGATCTTTCGCTCTCGGCGGACGCTAGGGAGGCCTGCAGATTGGCGACGCTATCCTCGAGGTCCTGCTTGCTTCCCTTCTCCAGGGCGAGAAGCTGCGTCAATTCGTTGATCTGGCTGTTCAGCCGATTCAACACCTCGTCCCGGCCCGTAATCTCACGGCTCAGGATATATTGTCCGACCACGAAGACGGTCAGCACGAACATGATGGAGATCAGCAGTGTCGATAGTGCATCAACGAAACCTGGCCAGTAGTCCACCGCGCGTTGGGGGCGACGATTGCGGGCAAGAGCCATAGCTTACTTGCCCTCGGTCTTTTCGGGTTGCTGCATGCGTTGAGAGCGTTCGCCTGAGCCGTGCTTTTCCTGCGAGCCGATCCTCTCAGCCAGGCGATCGAGCGTGCGCCGCATCGCCTTCGTCTCGTCCTGCTGCGCCTCGATCCAGTCGCGAAGCATCTGCTGTTCATTGCGCATGTTCTTGACTAGGCCCTGAATGCCTTCGGCAAGGTTTGCCATTGCCGCAACCGACCTCTGGGTGCCGCCGCTGCCTTCCTCTGAGATCCGGCGCATATATTCGGAGAGCGCCCGAACGTCGTCCGGTGAGACCGCCGAGTTGGGATTGATGGTCGGGATCGCCACATCGGAGCCGACGTCGGTCACTGACGAAAGCCAGTTCTCCAGCTCCATGTAGAAGCGGTTCTGAGCACGGCCTGCCTGCAGATCAAGGAAACCCAAGATGAGCGAGCCGGACAAGCCAAGCAGCGACGACGAGAATGCCTGGCCCATGCCCGAAAGCGGCATCGAAAGCCCCTCCTTCAGCGCTCCGAGAACATCGGTCGAACCGTTCGAACCCGCGTCGAGCGTCTGAATAACCGAGCTGATCGAACCGATCGTGCCGATAAGACCCCAGAACGTACCAAGCAGGCCGAGAAAGACGAGGAGGCCGATCAGGTAGCGCGACACGTCGCGCGATTCATCGAGGCGGTTGGCAATGGAATCGAGAATGGAGCGAAACGCCGCCGTCGAGATTCCCGCCGAAGCGCTGCGGCTGCCGATCAGAGTCCGCATCGGAGCAAGCAGCTTCGGATTGCGGCCGACCTTGTCGGCGCTGCCTGCAGCGCGGAACGAATTGAACCACCGTACTTCCGGGCGCAACGACAGCACATGGCTGAAGACGAGGATGATACCGACCGCCAATACGCCGAGGATCAAACCGTTAAGGCCCGGATTGTGCATGAAAGCGGTCTGCGTCTGCCGGAAAAGAATGGCTGCGATGAACCCGACGATGATCAGAAACAGCACCATCGTCCAAAGAAACGGCATCGGACTGGAAAGTTTATAGCTGTAATTACCCGTGGTTTTTTCGGTCGAGCCGAACTCAGCCACATTCACATTTTCCATAGGTTCCGCAGCCTCCGGATTCATTTCAGCCGGAGACTAGAGCAACATTGTGCCGAATTGAAGTATGCGCGGAACGAAAACCGTGCCTTTACAACAGCGATTTACCGAGCCGGGATCGGGCGCTTGGCGACTTCAAGCAATGCCTTTTGGATATACTCGTTGCCTGCAACCACCGAGCCCGTCTCGAGAATGGACGAGCCGCCTTCCCAATCGGACACGTAGCCGCCGGCTTCGCGGATGAGCAGGATGCCCGCAGCGATATCCCAGGCCGACAACGCAGTTTCCCAATAGCCATCAAACCGACCTGCAGCCACATAGGCGAGATCGAGCGACGCCGCGCCCATGCGACGAATCCCGGCAACTTCGCCCATGACGTGCCGGAGTTCAACGAGGAACTTGCCGTGGTTTCCGCGGCCGAGGTGCGGCACGCCGCAGGCAATGACGGAATCAGACAGCACGCGGCGTGCGCCGACACGCAGACGGCGATCGTTCAGGAAGGCGCCGCCGCCGCGTTCAGCGGTGTAGAGTTCGTCCGTCGCAGGATTGAAGACGACACCAGCCACGATTTCATTGTTGCGCTCGAGCGCGATCGATACCGCAAACATCGGGATGCCGTGCAGGAAGTTTGTCGTGCCGTCGAGCGGATCGACGATCCAGCGATGCGCTCCGTCCGTGCCCTTGATTTCCTCGCTCTCTTCGCCGAGGAAGCCATAGGTCGGGCGGGCCTTCAGCAGTTCGTCCTTAACGATCTTTTCGGCCTTGCGGTCGGCATTCGAGACGAAATCGCCCGGGCCTTTCACCGAGACCTGCAGGTTCTGCACTTCCCCGAAATCACGTCCCAGCGACTTGCCTGCCTTGATGGCAGCCTGAACCATGACATTGAGGAGAGCTGAACGAGCCATGTGAGCACTTTTCCTTGAGCGGTAAACGGTATGCGCTGTCAGGGTGGGAAAGGTCCCTGATCGCCGGAGAAGGCGGCGCTCGATAAGATTGGCGGCCTCAAGACCACAAAATCGGGAAAATTTCAAGAGGAGACCGTAGAACCACGACGCCGACGGAGAAATGCGACTCAAATATTTCTGGACAGATTGATCCGGAATTGCTATTTGCGTGTCCATGGCAAGGCACAAGGAATTCGACAAAGACAATGCTCTCGACGCTGCGATCGGCGTCTTCTCCCAGCATGGCTATGAGGGCAGCTCCACCGACACCCTGCTTGCGGCGATGAAGATCAGCCGGCAGAGCATGTATGATACCTTCGGCGACAAGCGCAGTCTCTACCTCCAGGCTCTGAAGCGTTACAATACCGACAGTATTCTGCGCATCATCGCGGACATGCAAAACGGCGCGCAACCGCTTGATGCCCTGGAGGCTGCCCTGTTCGCCTTCGCATCTCGACCTGCCTCGGAGGCGTCGAAGGGCTGCCTCGGCGTCAGCGCGATTTGCGAGTTTGGCCGCACCGACGCAGATGTGGCGACCTTGACTGACAGCGCCTCGGCAATGCTTGCCAAGGCAATCTTCACGCTGCTGAAGGATGGCCAGAGGAAAGGCCAGCTATCGGCGGAAATCGATCCCGAAACCGCCACCCAGTTTCTCGGTGCCACCCTATCCGGCATGAAAGTCAGCGCCCGCAACGGCGCAAGCCCCGAAACCCTGCGCACCATCGCCAGTCTCGCAATCCGCAGCCTTCGATAACAGCCCAATCGAAGAGCGCTGATTTTCCGCACCCTATTCTAGATTAAACAGTCCAATAAGGAGAAATGAAAATGACGAAACCACTTGAAGGAAAGGTCGCAATCGTGACCGGCGGCTCACGCGGCATCGGCGCGGCGATCGTTCGCAGGCTGGCGATGGATGGCGCCACAGTCGCCTTCACCTTTGCCAATTCCAAGGAGAAAGCTGAAGCAATCAAAGCTGAGATCGAGTTGAAGGACGGCAGGGCACTTGCCATTCAAGCCGACAGCGCGGATGCCGCAGCACTGCAGCGAGCCATCGACAAGGCTGCCGATCACTTTGGCTCCATCGACATTCTCGTCAACAACGCAGGAATCCTGTTGTTGAATAGCTTGGAAACCTTCCCTCTGGAGGACTTCGACCGCATGTTCGCCGTCAATGTGCGGGCCGTCTTTGCCGGCACGCAGGCCGCAGCGAAACATATGCATGAAGGCGGTCGGATCATCACCATCGGCAGCGTGACCGCGGAACGCAGCGGCTTTCCGACATCCGCTGTCTACAGCATGACCAAGGGCGCAGTCGCTGCGATGATGCGCGGCCTCGCGCGCGATCTCGGCCTGCGCGGCATTACCGTCAACACGATCCAGCCCGGGCCTACCGAGACGGACATGAATACCGATCCGCATGCCAATGAGATGTTGAAGGGGTTGATTGCCCTCGGTCGCATGGGAAAAGACCGCGAGATTGCAAGCCTTGCGGCCTATCTCGCAAGTTCAGAAGCGTCCTTCATCACCGGCGCCAGCCTGACGATCGACGGCGGCTATCTCGCCTGAGACAGAAAGCCGGCGGCACGAGCCGCCGGTCCGTTCAGAGCCTTTCAGGGGTTAAATCACTGAAGCCGGCGGAATTTGTTGGCAGCATCGATGGCCGCCTTCTGCTGGTCGTCCTCGATGCCGAGATAGAAGTCTTCAAGTTCCGGGTCGGGCAGACCGGCGCGGCGCGACAGGACATACCATTTCGCGGCCTCGACAGGATCCGGCTTGGTTCCAAGCGCGTTGATATAGAGGTGCGCGAGCTTGTTCTGCGCAACGACGTTGCCACGATTGGCGGCAAGCCTCAGCCACTGGAAACCCTTGACGAAATCGCGCGGGCCGTTTTGACCGTTGACCAGCCAGATGCCAAGATCGACTTGGGCGGTGTCGAAGCCGGCATGCGCAGCACGTGCCATCCATTCGCGCGCCAGCTGCTTCTTTTCCTCCGGCAAGTCGGGCAGCGAGGCGTAAATCTCCGCCACCGCATACTGCGCGTCGGCGATGCCCTGTTCGGCAGACTTCTCATAATAAGGCAGGGCAAGCTTCAATCCCTTGTCGCCGGGATTGTCGGTCGTGAGGATCTGGCCCCAGTTGAATTGCGCCGAAGCATTTCCGCCATCGGCCGCCTTGTGCATGTATTCGTCGGCCTTGGCCTTGTCGCGCTTGACGTACCGGCCCTCGATCAGCATCAGCGCGTATTTGAACATTGCTGCAGCGTCGCCGCCTTCCGCACCCTTGCTGTACCAGAAGGCCGCGTTCTTCATGTCGCGTTTGACGCCCAGCCCGTCCGCCAGAAGCTCACCCATAAGCGTCTGCGCTGCCGGATCGCCGAGTTGTGCGCGGGCCAGAGCCTTTTCCATCGCCGTCAGATAGTAGCCGCGCTGATAGGCGCCGTAGGCCTCATCGACAACGCCCTTATAATCCTTTTCCGGCGGCAGGTCCGGCAACTTCGCACCCATGCGGTCGAAAACGCCAACGCCCGTCGAGGGTCCCGTGCCATCGGTCTGCGGCCGCCCGGCTTTGAGCGACTCTGGGGCGGTCGCCAGTGGCCGTGTCACGACATTGTCGACAACCTGGGCCGAAGCGCCATGGGTAAATCCCACCAAAATGGCGACAGTAAAGGCAGCGGACAGGCGCAGATGACGGGCTAGGATCGGCATGAGCGCGATATCAATCCTCAAACCGTGGCGCTTTTTCGTCCAAGAGCGCATTGATCTCGGCGACGATGGACGGCGCACGCCCGGCGTCCGCGAAAACCGCCAGCCGCAGCGCGACGAACTCCGCGCCGGTTTCGGCAACGGCCAGTGCGGAAGCTGGATCCGTACCGCCCATCACGATGCATGGGATCTCGATCATCGAAGCCCACCACTCGCCGAGCGCGATGTTCTTGGGGTGCGCCTCCGGCTTGATGTCGCCGTCGAGCTTGCCGAAGAAGATGTAGTCCGGTCGCTCCTCGCCGATCTCAAGCGCATGGTGGCGATCAGCGGCATTGCCGCCGCCGACGATCAGCTTGTCGGCATACTTGTCGATCGCTTCGGAAATTTCGCTCGCCGGACCGGTCAGATGCAGGCCATCCGCCTTGCTGCGCCCGACGACGCGGCTGTCGCCCGCTAGCAGTGCGGCCGCACCTGACTCCTGAATGATGGGAACCAGCTTCTCGGCGTGCTTCTGGAACTCGCCGTCATTGAGGCTGTATTGCGGTACGATCACCGAGGCGACGTCACCGCCCTTCAAGGCGTCGCCGACGATCTTCGCCTTCTCGTCGACATCGGCAATGTCGGGCGCGATCAGAACTAGGCGGCAGCGGTTTTCCGGTTCGGTCATGAACTCTTTCCATTTACAGCAGGACAGGTCGTTTTGCGGCCTATCTGCACTCGTCTCGTGTGAGTAGTTCCGTTAGACGGGACTGGCAAGTGGAGGATTTCAAAAGCATGCCGATGGACTTGTCATTTTACTACGCCGCCGTTCCTGCTGTCATCCTCGTCGGATTGGCGAAAGGCGGCATGGGTGATGCCTTGTCGCTGATCGGATTGCCGTTTCTCGCTCTCGTCGTCTCGCCCGTTCAGGCCGCCGCGATCCTGCTCCCGATCCTCGTTTTCATGGACATGATCTCGCTCGTGATCTGGCGCGGACACGGCGACTGGACAACGCTGAAGATCATGCTGCCGGGCGCATTGTTCGGCATCGGGCTCGGCTGGGCGACTTCGGCGCTCGTTCCAGGCAATGCGCTTCGCGTCGTCATCGGCGCGGTCACCATCCTCTTTTGCCTTCGTTACTTCTGGAACAACTTCGGCCCGGCAGCCGGAAAGCATACGCCACCTCGAGCCCAACGGCCGCTGCTTGCGACGACGTGGGGAAGCCTGTCCGGCTATGGCAGCTTCGTCGCTCATGCCGGCGGAGCACCGTTCCAGATCTATGCCTTGCCGCTGCAGATGCAGCCACGGGAGTATACGGGAACCAGCGTCCGCTTCTTCGCAATTCTCAACGCCGTCAAGCTCATACCCTACTTCGCGCTCGGCCAGCTCGACACGCAGAACCTCTCCACATCGGCCACGCTGCTGCCGTTCGCGCCGCTTGCGACGATTGCCGGCGCCTGGTGCGTGCGCCGGATGAAGCCCGCGATCTTCTACCCTTTCATGTACGCCATGGCGCTCATTGCCGCCGTCCTGATCGCGAAGGAAGGCTTGGGTTTCTGACAATTTTGGGTTTCGTTGCGTCGCACAATTTCCTTGCCCGATTGCGCCGTTTGACGTAGCGTTTTCGCTATGTCGAACGTGGATCCCTTCACCGCGATAGCCGACCCTCACCGGCGCTTCCTGCTGGAGGAGTTGCGACGCGCGCCGAAGACCGTGAGCGAACTTGCCGAGGGGTTGCCGATCAGCCGCCCCGCCGTCTCCCAGCACCTCAAGGCGCTGCTGGACTGCAATCTGGTTTCGGTGACCGCAGAAGGCACCCGACGCATTTATGCGGTCAACAATCGCGGCTTCGACAGGCTCAATCTCTGGCTCGATCAGTTCTGGGCCTAGCCCGACCGCTCAAACGAAGGACGCCGGCTCGCGACTTTCCGTCGGAGCCGGCGCCATAACCGCCTGTCGAGCACGAACTGGTCTAAGCTTTTGGTGAAATTGGAGTTTTGCCCTCCTCGCCTAGGGCCGCGTTCGTTGATTTATTGCATCCTACTCAATGGAAGGATGATTTAAGGCGCTCAATCTCGTCCTTGATCCGCAATTTTCTGCGTTTGCACTCAGCTACTTCATTATCGTTTCGGGAGGGGGATGTCATAAGCGAATGCAACTCCTCCTCGAGAGCAACATGCTTTTTCTGGAGTGACTCAAGATGAGCTTGAACAGTCATTTGACCCTTCCTTCCTCTTACCTCTCCCCGGCCAACACCGCCGGAGATCCAAGGCGTCAACCCTTCGACTGTGACATATTTTTGAAGCCTTGTCGAAGGTGAAAGCAAGGAGAACACGTGGCAAAATCATGACGAACAGCCGCTAGCCGTTACCTCCAATTGGTGATAGGAGCTTGCGGAAATTATCGGCAGAACGGACGATGTCCGAAGACGGTTATGGGGAATGCAAAATGGCCGATCAGGAACAGGCGGAAATCAGGCTCATGGTCGCAAGACTGCGCCAGGAGCACGAGGATTACGACGCCGCCATCAACGCCATGATTGCCACTGGATGCGACGCATTGCGCATCCAGCGCATGAAGAAGAAGAAATTGGTCATCAAGGACAAGCTGTCCAAGCTGGAAGACCAGATCATCCCTGACATCATCGCCTGAAGGGAACGCCGTGACGATGACAGACAGACCATCCGTTGCCATCATCATGGGAAGCCAGTCCGATTGGGAGACCATGAAGAACGCCGCCGACACGCTGGAGGCGCTCGAAATTCCCTATGATGCGCGCATAATATCGGCCCACCGCACACCGGATCGCCTGGTGAACTTCGCAAAGTCCGCCCGCGATGAAGGCTTCAAGGTGATCATTGCTGGCGCCGGCGGCGCGGCCCACCTTCCCGGCATGGCCGCAGCCATGACGCCGCTGCCAGTTTTCGGCGTCCCGGTCCAATCCAAGGCACTGTCAGGTCAGGACAGTCTTCTTTCCATCGTCCAGATGCCGGGCGGCATCCCGGTCGGCACGCTTGCCATCGGCAAGGCGGGTGCGATCAACGCTGCTCTTCTGGCAGCAGCCGTACTGGCATTGTCGGACGAAGAGATTGCCGACCGGCTCGACGAATGGCGCGAGCGCCAGAGCGCCGCGGTAGCCGAATATCCGATGGACGACCTATGACAGTAAGAACGATCGGCATCATTGGCGGCGGCCAGCTCGGCCGCATGCTTGCCATGGCCGCTGCACGACTGAACTTCCGCACCGTCGTCCTGGAACCGCAGGCCGACTGTCCAGCAGCGCAGGTCGCCAACGGACAGATCGTCGCCGCCTACGACGATCCTGCAGCGCTGGCCGAACTTGCGAAGGCTTGCGACGTCGTTACCTATGAGTTCGAGAATGTCCCGGTAACCGCCGCCGAAACCCTTGCAAGCAAGGTCCCGGTCTATCCACCGCCGAAGGCTCTCGAGGCCGCACAGGATCGGCTGGTCGAAAAGCGCTTCATCAATAGATGCGGCATCCCGACGGCGGGCTTCCACGCGGTCGACAGCCAAGCCGATCTCGAAGCGGCCCTGAAGGACTTCGGCGGACGCGGCGTTCTCAAGACCCGCCGCCTCGGCTATGACGGCAAGGGACAGAGAATATTCCGCTCCGCAGCCGATGCGCCGGATGGCGCCTTTGCAGCACTCGGCAACGTGCCGCTCATTCTCGAGAGCTTCGTTGCCTTCGAGCGCGAGATCTCGATCATCGCGGCGCGCGCGGCCGACGGCACCGTCGCCTGCTACGACCCAGCCGAAAACATTCACCGCAATGGCATCCTGCACACGTCGACCATACCCGCGTCCATCGCTGCGGAAACGGCAGCCGCCGCCAGCGAAGCCGCCGAGAAGATCCTGGCGGCGCTCGGCTATGTCGGTGTCATCGGCATCGAATTCTTCGTGCTCGCGGACGGCAGCCTGATCGCCAATGAAATGGCGCCCCGTGTCCACAACTCCGGTCACTGGACGGAAGCCGCTTGCGTTGTCTCGCAATTCGAGCAGCATATCCGTGCCGTCGCCGGCCTGCCGCTCGGCAATGCCGACCGCCACTCGGACTGCGTCATGCAGAACCTGATCGGTGACGATATTCTGGCCCTGCCCGACTGGCTGCAGCGACCCGACACGCTGGTCCACCTCTACGGCAAGACGGAATCCCGCCCCGGCCGCAAGATGGGCCACGTCACCACGTTGACCGCAAAATTGCCGGTTTTTCCCTGACAAAAGCCGCTTCGGCCCCGGGAAAAACACCGTCATGTGGTTGACACAGCGGAACCGTCGGGTTATCTGCACGCCCAACCTGAAGAGCGCGCCCTGAGCGCGCTTTTGAATGTAATAGATACGGGCGAATGTGAATTCCCCCTCAAACATCGCGGATCAAAACAATGAAGATCAAGAATTCGCTCAAGTCGCTCAAGGCTCGTCATCGTGACAACCGCCTGGTTCGCCGCAAGGGCCGCATCTACATCATCAACAAGCTGAATCCGCGCTACAAGGCTCGTCAGGGCTGATATAGCGCGCCTGTACGGCTTCGTGGCATTCTGCGCCCGCCGTCCGGGGATTGCTTCTGCAATCAAATCAAATTGCTTTGATCTTCAGCGATGGCGGGCTACTATGTCCGCCATGCGTTTTTTTGCTATGACCTGCGCGGCGTTGCCGCTGTCCCTTTTCTTGTTCGCTCCTGTTTTCCCTGCCGCAGCTGCGGACAAGGATGTCATCGTCGAGCAGCCGGACGCAAACCTCTCACCCAAGCAGCATGTGAATCAGCTCTTCGAACAGCTGAAGCGCGAGCGCGACCCTGACAAAGCAAGCGGTATCGCCGATGAAATCCGTACCGAGTGGAACGACTCGGGCAGCGCGACCGTTAATCTCCTGATGCAGTGGGCCGACAAGGCGATCCAGGAGAAGCGCACCGCCGCCGCCCTCGACTTCCTCGATCAGGCGATCGCCCTCAAGCCGGATTACGCAGAGAGCTGGAATCGCCGGGCGACGCTCAACTACGCCAATGACAACTATCGCAAGTCCATGTCCGACATCGAGCGCGTGCTTGACATCGAGCCCCGCCACTTCGGCGCGCTCTCCGGCATGGCCGCCATTCTAATGGAAACGGGCAACGACGCGCTGGCCCTGAAAGCCTGGGAACGTTTCCTGGCGATCTATCCTGCCAATCGAAGCGCCCAGGAGCAGATGAATACACTCTCCGAAAAGCTGGCCGGCAGCCGCACCTGATCTTGACGGCGGCGCGCGCAGCCCAATCTTAGCCTCGGTTACGTGATTTCAGCAGATATTGCCATGCTTGCCGAAGCTTCCGCTTTCATTGCCTCTGTTGCCGCCGCTGTTGGCTACTCCATCTACATGGAACGGCAGTTCGAGGCCAATTATCCCAATATTGGCGAACTTACCGATATCGGCGGTTACCAGCTGAATGCCGTCCATGTTCCACGTCCCGCAACCGCCGATCTACCGCCGCTGGTCTTTATCCACGGAGCAGGCGGCAATCTGCTCGATCAAGTCGGCGCCTTCCTGGGATCGCTAGAGGGCCGTGCCGAGATGCTGTTCGTCGACCGGCCGGGTCATGGCTACTCGGAACGCGGCCGCCCCGAGAATGCCCTGCCGTCCGGACAGGCGGACGCGATCGCAACGCTGATGGAGAAGCGGGGAATCAAACGGGCTATCATCGTTGGCCACTCCTTCGGCGGCGCCATCGCGGCCGCCTTCGGCGTGCGCCATCCCGACAAGACGGAAGGCCTGCTCTTTCTCGCCCCCGCGACTCATCCCTGGCCGGGCGGCATCGATTGGTATTATCACCTAGCTGCAATGCCCATGCTCGGCTGGCTCTTTACCCACGCCATTGTCGTGCCGCTAGGTTTGCGACGGCTGGAGCAGGCGACGATGAACGTCTTCCGTCCCAATCCGCGCCCGGAAGACTATATCGCGAAGACAGGCCCCACCTTGGCGCTGCGTCCGCGCGCCTTTTACAACAACGCCATCGACTGCACCCGCCTGCTGGCTTACCTCAAGGCGCATTCTCCGCAATATTCCAGGATCACCGCACCTGCTGTCATCATCACCGGTGACAGCGATGCCATCGTCTGGGAACATATTCATTCGCAGGGGCTGGCCCGTGATATCGCCGGCTCCGAACTAGTGAAGATACAGGGCCTCGGCCACAAGCCGGACTATATGGTCACCGACGTCGCCATTGCCGCCATGGAGAAGATCGGCGGCGCCGCTCGCGACCTCCAGGCCGCCGCCCGCCAGGCCGAGCACCGCTTGGTGCACCAAAAGCCCGCGCGGCCGCCAGACATTGCCGCGCCCTTCGGCGATCCAGCCAGCCTGTCCGGGCCCGTCGCAACCGAAAACTAACCTTTCAGTAACGGAACACACCACTGCTGAGCGCAGTGCATTGCCGAGCGCTCGTTGCGTCCCATATCCATCGCACCGTCATGCTTTGAGGGAAGTCATGGATCAGCCCAACATCAGAATATTCGCGGTTGCCGCCGCACTGTCGCTCTCACTTGCACCGTCGGCGTTCGCCGCCTCGCCCGCGCCCGTTGAAGCCGAACATGGCATGGTGGTGACCGCACAGCATCTGGCGACCGATGTCGGCGTCGGTGTCCTGAAGAACGGCGGCAATGCCGTCGATGCCGCGGTTGCGGTTGGCTACGCCCTCGCGGTCGTCTATCCGACGGCCGGCAACATCGGCGGCGGCGGTTTCATGACGATCCGGCTGAAGGACGGGAAGACGACATTTCTCGATTTCCGCGAGCGCGCGCCGCTCGCAGCCACCAAGACGATGTATCTCGATGCGAAGGGCGATATCGTTCCCCGCGCCAGCCTCGACGGCTATCTCGCCGTCGGCGTGCCCGGATCCGTGATGGGCTTCGAGACGGCGCGAGAAAAATACGGCACGAAGTCGCGACAGGATCTGCTGGCGCCCGCCATTCGCTACGCCAAGGAAGGCTTCACGCTGGAACAAGGCGACGTGGCCAACATTTCCGGCAGCGCCAAGAGGCTTGCGAAGGATGAAGCCGCTGCAAAGATCTTCCTGAAAGCAGAAGGAAAGCCATACGCCGCAGGCGAAAAACTGGTGCAACCCGACCTCGCCGCCGTTCTTTCCAGCATCGCCGACAAAGGGCCAGACGCTTTCTATAAGGGCATGCCGGCCGACGCGATCACCAAGGCGAGCCAGGCGAAGGGCGGCATTCTCGCCAAGGAGGATTTCGAGCAGTACGCGGTGCGTGAACTGAAGCCCGTCGAATGCAGCTACCGCGGTTATAACATCATCTCCTCGCCTCCCCCCTCCTCCGGTGGCGTCATCATCTGCGAAATCCTCAACGTGCTCGAGGATTACCCGCTCTCCTTCCTCGGCTACGGTTCTGCTGAGACGGTTCACCTGATGGTAGAGGCGATGCGCCATGCCTATGTCGACCGCAACGCTGCCCTCGGCGATCCCGACTTCGTGGAGAACCCGATGTCGACATTGCTCGACAAGAGCTACGCCAAGGCGATCCGCGCCAAGATCGATCCCTATAAATCCGGCACGTCGGCCGACCTGAAGCCGCTCGGAGCCAAGGAAAGCGTCGAGACCACGCATTATTCCATCATCGACGATGAAGGAAATGCCGTCGCGGTCACCTATACGCTGAATGGTTCCTTCGGCGCTGGCGTTGTCGCGCCCGGCACCGGCATCCTGCTCAACAACGAGATGGACGACTTCACCTCGAAGCCTGGCGTTCCGAACCTCTACGGTCTCGTTCAGGGCGAGGCCAATGCGATTGCGCCGAAGAAGACGCCGCTCTCCTCGATGAGCCCGACGATCGTGACCAAGGACGGCAAGCCCTTCATGGTCATCGGCAGCCCCGGCGGATCGCGCATCATCACCATCACCCTCGAGGCGATCCTCAACGTCATCGATTTCGGCATGGACATCAGCCAGGCGGTCAACGCCCCACGCATTCACCACCAATGGCAGCCGGACAAGATCTATCTCGAGCCCTACACGCTCTCGCCTGATACGATCCGGGCGCTGATCGCCATGGGCCATACACTGGATGACGGCAGCGGCCCGCCGCAATGGGGGCAGGCCGCCGGCATCCTTGTCGGCGGAAAGAGCCTCGCCGATATCGAGAAGGGTGGCGGCGCACGCTACAACGGCGCGATGGACAGCCGCGCCTCCGAGGGCTCCGCCGGCGGATACTGATTGTCGGATGCGAGCGCGGAGGTAGTCGCCATTGATGCTGGCGCGTAGTATGGCGCTTTTCGTGTCACGGTGACAAAGTCGTCGTTCACAAGCATCACGTGTAGCCTTATGCAGGGGCGTACCGTCATTCGAAAGAGTCTCCATGACCAGCATTGAAATGATCGTTGCCGCCCGCGCCCGTCTGCGCGGACATGCGCGCCGCACACCCCTTCTCTCCTCTCCCTTCATCGACGAGCTTGCCGGACGGCGGGTGTTCGTGAAGGCCGAGTGCCTCCAACATACCGGCTCCTTCAAATTCCGCGGAGGCTGGTCCGCCGTTTCCGCACTCGATTCGGCCGTACGCGCGCACGGTGTCATCGCTTTCTCGTCAGGCAATCACTCGCAGGGTGTGGCGCTCGCCGCCAAGCTTCATGGCGTGCCTTCGGTGATCATCATGCCGTCGGACGCCCCGAAACTGAAGATTGCCAACACCCGCGCCCTCGGCGCCGAAGTCGTGCTCTACGACCGCGCCACACAGGATCGCGACGCCATCGGCGCCAAGCTTTCGGGCGAACGCAAGCTGACCCTGATCAAGCCGTTCGACGAGCCCCAGGTGATCGCCGGCCAGGGCACGACGGGTCTCGAGATCGCCGAACAGGCGGAAGAGGAAGGCATCAAGGCTGCCGAGGTGCTGGTGCCCTGCGGCGGCGGCGGCCTGACGTCGGGGATCGCGCTTGCGCTCGAGGCTAGCGCGCCTGCGTTCCGCGTGCGTCCCTGCGAGCCTGAAGGCTTCGACGATACGACACGGTCGCTGGCCTCAGGCAAGATCGAGCGCAACGCGGCGATGACCGGCTCCATCTGCGATGCGATCATTACCCCACAGCCCGGCAATATCACCTTCCCGATCCTGCAGCGCCTTGCGGGCCCCGGTATCGTCGTGACAGACGAGGAGGCGCTTCGCGCCATGGTGATAGCCTTTGTGCGACTGAAGATTGTCGTCGAACCGGGCGGCGCGGTCGCCCTTGCCGCAGCGCTGTTCCACGGCGATGAGATGGAGGAAGACAACGTCGTCGTCGTCACCTCGGGAGGCAACGTCGACGCCGATATCTTCGCCGGCGCACTGGCCCGGCACGGGTAGAGGCAGAACAAGCCTGCCCACCCCGTCTCTTACGCTACGCAGCCTTGTAGCGCGCCGCGGGTGCCGACCGTGACAGGTTCGGCATCAGCGCCTGGCGTGCATCCTCGTAGGCCTTCAGCAATCCGGCATCCTCGAGGGCCGGGATCGTCGCGAATTCACCTTGGTCAAAGCCGGAAAGAGACGCATCCACCATGTCTTCCGCCTGCATGACGATCTCGGTCGGCAGGTGTTCGACCGGCGTACCGGCAATGCCCCAGAATTCGGTCGCCGTCGCCCCCGGCAGCACCGCCTGAACGCGGATATTCTTATCCGCCAGCTCGTGCTTCAGCGATTGGCTGAAAGCAAGAACGAACGCTTTGCTTGCCCCATAGACCCCATTCAGAACTTCAGGCGCGATCGCCACGATCGACGCAATGTTGATGATCGAGCCGCCGCCGCGGGCCGTGAAACCGGGCACGGCTGCGTAGGTCAGCCGCATCAGCGCTGTAACGTTGAGATCGACCATCGCCTGCATCTTGTCGACATCGGAGGCCAGCAGCGGCGCGGTGCCGCCGACGCCGGCATTGTTGACCAGAAGGGTGATGCTGCGGTCGTTCTTCAACACCGCCTCGACACGCGCCAGATCAGCCTTGTTGCCGAGATCGGCAGGCACCGTTTCAACCGTCCTGCCCGTCTCCCGGGTCAACTTGGTCGCAAGCTCGGAAAGGCGCTCGGCATTGCGCGCGACTAGAATGAGATCGTAGCCCCGCTTTGCGAGCCGGTGGGCGTAGATGGCGCCGATCCCCGATGATGCGCCCGTAACGAGTGCGGTTCCTTTGTGCTGCTCGGTCATTGTCGTTCTCCGTGTTGGGCAACAGCGCCTGCTGTTGGCCTGAGGAGAGTCTTACGCCTGATTGCCAATGTCTTGAATGTCATATAAACAACCTTTTAGGACAAACGGAGTTTCGAACCATGCAGCGCATTGCCGTCCTGCTCTTTCCCGGCTTTCAGATGATGAGCCTCGCCGCCATCTCCGCCTTCGAGTTCACCAACCTCGAACTCGGCGAACAGGTCTACGACATCGCCTATCTCTCCGAGACCGGTGGGCCGGTGCGCGGCTCCTTCGGTGTCACGATGGAGACGACGCGGTTCGACGATCCCGCTTTCGATACGCTGCTGGTGTCGGGCGCCGTCGGCATCAAGCTGCCGACCCCAGGAGAAGGCGAATTCATCCGCAACGCGCTTGCCGCCTCCCGCCGCGTCGCCTCGATCTGCACCGGTGCATTTCTGCTTGCCGACGCGGGTGTGCTGGACGGCCGGCGCTCCACGACGCATTGGCTGCTCGCTCGAGAGCTGCAATCGCGCTACCCCAAGGTCAGGCTCGAAGAGGATCGCATCTTCATCATCGACGGCTCTGTCTGGAGCTCGGCGGGCATGACAGCCGGGGTCGATCTGGCACTTGCCATGGTTGAGAAGGATCACGGCGCCGACATCGCCCGCGCCGTTGCCCGCAAGCTCGTCGTCTACCACCGCCGGGCCGGTGGCCAGTCGCAGTTTTCCGCGCTGTTGGAACTGGAACCCAAATCGGACAGGATCCAGAAGGCGCTGGCCCATGCGCGCAGCAACCTGAAGAACACGCTATCCGTCGAAGAACTGGCAGAAGCAGCGGCGCTCAGCCCCCGCCAGTTCAGTCGGACCTTCCGCGCCGAGACAGGGCAATCGCCCGCAAAAGCGGTGGAGAACCTGCGCCTCGAGGCGGCCCGGCTGATGATGGAACAGGGCCGGCATCCGATCGACGTCGTTGCCACGGAGACAGGCTTCGCGGATCGTGAGAGGATGCGACGCGCATTCCTGCGCGCTTTCGGCCAGCCACCGCAAGCGATCCGCCGCAACGCGCAGCGCGAATATCAGGCATAGGCTCTCGCCGCCGGGCGGACCGCCTGCGGCACGACATCAGCGACGGCCTCCCTCACCGATTGCAACATGATGGACGCAAGCCGCGCCGTCGCCGGCCCGGGCTCCGCCTCGGCGCGATGCAGGACGAGACCGAGCGAGGAAAGCTCCGGCAAGCCGGCTGCGTCTGCGACAAGCGGCTTGACCTTTCGCGGCAGCCCGATCGGTGTGCGGATGGTAATGCCGAGCCCAGCGGCCGTCGCCGCCCACAATCCGCCGAGGCTCGGACTGACGAAGGCAAGCCGCCACGGAATGCCCGCCGCGTCGAGCGCCTTGGTCGCCGCGGAGCGCAACAGGCACGGGGCTTCCAGCGAGGCGAGCGGCATCGGCTCGCCGCCGCCGAGGCTCCAGTCAACAGCTGCTTCCGCCGGCCCGATCCAACGCATCGGGACTTCGGCGATCTGCTCGCAATGCGGCGTCAGCGTGCCATCGCTCCACGCGAGTGCCAGATCGAGCTTTCCTGATGTGACGCGCTCGATCAATTCGACATTGCGCACCACGCGCGCCTCGATGCGGACCTTCGGATGCGCGCGCGCAAAACGGCCGAGCACGTCGGGCAACAAGACCTCGCCGAAATCCTCCTGCAATCCGAGCCTCACCCAGCCTTCGAGCTCGATGCTCTTTACCGCTGCAGCCGCTTCGTCGTTGAGTTCCAGCAGCCGCCGCGCATAGGCCAGCATCGTCTCGCCGGCATCGGTGAGCGCAAGGCCGCGCCCCGCCTTGCGGAAGATCGGCGTGCCCGCCTGCTCCTCGAGCTTCTTCAACTGAGCGCTGACCGCCGAGGTCGAGCGGCCGAGCCGGTCAGCCGCTCGCGCGAAGTTGCCGAGCTCCATTCCGGTCGCAAAGGTTCTGAGAACATCGAGATCGAAGATCGTCCGTCGCATCACTTTCGTCCCGTTTTTGTGAATCGTATGTTCAAACAATTCTGATTTTCAGCATTATCGTGGCGTGCGATGCTTCTCCTGTCAAGAATTCACTCAAAGGAACTCGCCATGCCTTTTGTTCGTATCTCTCTACTGCGCGGCAAGTCGCCGGAGTATTTGCGCGCTGTTGCGGACAGCATTCATCGCGCCATGGTCGAGACGTTCAACGTGCCGCCCGCCGATCGTTTCCAGATCATCCACCAGCATGAACCGGGCGAACTGATCTTCGACCGCAACTATCTTGCCGGACCGCGTTCCGACGACTTCGTGCTTTTCGCCATCACCGCCGGAAAGCCGCGCTCGACCGAGACCCGCCAGGCCTTTTTCAAGCGGGCCACCGAGCTTCTCGGACAATCGCCGGGAATCCGGCCGGAAGACATCATGATCGTCGTCACCACCACATCACCGGATGAATGGTCGTTCGGCGACGGAAAGGCGCAGATGAGCGAACCCGGCTGGGAAGCCCGCGCCTTCGGGAGTGCGGCATGATGGGCAACCCTGAACGTATGACGATCCAGCGTCCGGGCAATGCCGTCCGCTCGCCCGTTGATATTGCCACCGCACCCTTCTGGGTGGAGATGCTGCTGGAAGGAACAGCCGACGGCGAGAACACGGCGATGCGGGCGACGCTCGATCCAGGCACGATCACACGCTGGCACAGGCATCCGCGCGGGCAGCTGCTCTATGTTCTATCAGGCAAGGGTCTGGCGCAACGCGAAGGTGGGGCAGTCGACGAATTGCTGGTCGGAGATGCTGTCTGGTTCGCCGCCGGCGAGAAGCATTGGCACGGCGCCGGACACGACAGCCCGTTCAGCTATCTCAGTATTCAGGCAACCGAAGCCGGCCGCAACGTCGACTGGCTTGAGCCGGTGGAGATCCTCTCATGATGGCGATGCAGTACAGCTTCACCCTTCCGGCCGATTACGACATGTCGATCATCGACCGGCGCATCCGCGACAAGGGACCGATGCTGGACGGATTTCCCGGTCTCGGCTTCAAGGCCTACCTCAGTGCCCGCAGAGGCGAGTTCGGATCCCGCGAAAACCTCTATGCGCCCTTCTATCTCTGGCAGCAGCCGGAGCGCGCCAGCGACTTTCTTACCGGCACCGGCTTCGAGGGACTGATGCAGTCCTTCGGCTGGCCTCGCGTGAAGACCTGGATCGCATGGCACGCGGAAACCGCCTCCGCGATTGCAGAGGCAAAATTCGCTACCACAGAGATAGTCGCCATCGAGCCCTATTCCCCGCTCGCCGAGATCAGAGACGTGGAGGTCAGGCAGGCGCAACGAGAAGCACGACAGGCCGACGTCCTGGCCTCGGTTTCGGCCTTCGAGCCGACCAACTGGACGCTGGTGCGCTTCAGCTTGCGCCGATCGGCGCCGCTCATTGCAGGTTCAGGCCAGATCTATCGTGTTGGACACGTATCACTGCCCTAAATCAGGCCGCCGCCCGACGATAGAGCGCAAGCGAACCGGCCAACGCCAACAGCGTGCAGCCGCAGGCGCGCTCAAGCCACAACGCGCCGTTCGTCGTGAGGAATCGGACGGCCTGCACGCCGAACACGGCATAGGCCAGCATGATGATGAAATCGAGGGAGGCGAACACCAGTGCCAGCACGCCATACTGCGTTGCCTGCAGGCCGGTCGGATCGATGAACTGCGGTAGGAAGGCCGAAAAGAAGAGGTAGCCCTTCGGATTGGTGACTGCGACCATGAAGCTCTTCAACGCGATCGAAACCGGCGTCCCGCCCGCATCCGCCGCCCCCTGCCTCAACGCCGCATCGATCGTGCCTTTCGACCAGAGCATCATGATCCCGAGAAACGCCAGATAGGCTGCCCCAACGTACTTCAGGGCCGAGAACCAGAATTCGGAAGCCGCGAGCAGTGCCCCGAGACCGATCGCAACGGCGCCGATCAGGACAAAATCCGAGAGCACCGCTCCAACCATGCCGGCAGCGGCACGCCTGACACCGTAGCGGGAGCCGTTGGTCATTGCCAGGAGTACGGTCGGCCCCGGCGTGGCAATACCCACGAAGGAAACGACTGCGAACGCAAGAAGTGTGACTGTCTGCATGGTGCCCTCCCGATCTCTGCAGGGGAAACTTGCATGTGCATCGGCCATACACAAGGGGCGTGGGCTGACTGAAATCGGCATAGGGGGCGCTCGATGTGATCGCACCCCTGCCACACCACCCGGCATGCGGGTCCGCACCGGGCGGTTCGAGAGATTGAGGTTAGACGAGCCTGGGCATTCCAAGTTGGTCAACCCATCTAATGGTGAGGGTGGCGTTAAGGAGCTTGCCGCTGTTGCGCCACCAGCGACCGGCATTTGCTGCCACTTGCTGGGCCACCCCAGGTTTCGCTCCCCTTGCCATCATTTCCCGAAAGATCGTCCTGCCGTGCTTCCATTGCTTGAGCTGGATTGCCCTCACACGATGGCGCATCCACTCGTCCAGCGCTTGCCAGACCCGAGGTGTTTGCGCCAGCCGGAAGTAGGCTTTCCATCCGCGCACGAAGAGGCGCAGCCGTTCTGCCACCGCTTTCAGGGATCGACCCGTCACGCGCGGTGTCAGTTCGCGAATGCGCTCCTTGAACGCCTTGATTGCCTTGTCGGCAACCCGTCTCTTGACCACCCGCCCTGGTGCTTTGAAGAAAGCATAGCCGAGGAATTTGCTGCCGAAGACGGTGGCAACGGCGCTCTTGGTCTCGTTCACCTTAAGGCGAAGTCGGCCATAGAGACGCCGCAGCAGAGCCATCACCCGCTTGCCCGCCCGCTGTGACCGCACGTAGACGTTACAGTCGTCGGCATAGCGGCAGAAGGCATGGCCCCGCTGTTCAAGTTCCTTGTCCTCATCCAGCAACACATTGGCCAGAAGTGGCGACAGCGGCCCACCCTGCGGCGTGCCTCGGGTCCGCTTGAGGACCACACCCCCATCAACAATGTCGGCGTTCAGATAGGCCCGTACCAAGCGGATCACGCCGGGATCGCGGATTTTCTTGCGCAGACGGTCGATCAGGATGTCATGGTCAACCCGGTCGAAGAATTTCTCCAGGTCAACGTCCACGACAACCCGCCGTCCGGACTGCACGAACGATTGCGCCGCCAGGACGGCATCGTGTGCACTCCTTCCGGGACGGAAGCCGTAGCTGTGCTGACTAAAAGTCGGATCAAGAATAGACTGGAGGACTTGCAGGAGCGCCTGTTGGATCAGACGGTCCAGCACCGTGGGGATGCCAAGCTCGCGCTCGCCGCCCCCTGGCTTCGGGATCATCACATATCCGGTTCTTGTCCATCGGCCCGCAGGTTCGATCCACGCTTCCTCCCCACGGTTGGTCACCCTGCCGCAGTTGCGCTTCACTTCGCTCGCTGTGACCAGCTTACGGTGGGACTTCCACCCACAAGAATGCGCCCATGCTGGGCGCACAACAAAAAGAGCCGTCGCCTAGGTCAGGCGACGGGCTTTCGTTCAATCCCTACGGAAAATCTTAGACGCCGCTCTGGCCGTCGGAGCCGATATAGGCGATGCGCAGCATGTTGGTGGCACCAGGTGTCCCGAGCGGCACGCCGGCCGAGATAATGATGCGGTCGCCCGGCTTGCCGAAGCCTTCATCGGCTACTATGCGGCAGGCACGGTTGACCATGTCGTCAAGGTCGGTCGCGTCATGCGTGACGACGCAGTGCAGGCCCCACACGATGGCAAGGCGGCGAGCCGTCTGGATGACAGGCGACAGCGCCAGGATCGGCACCTGCGGGCGCTCGCGCGAGGCGCGCAAGCCGGTTGTGCCTGACGAGGTATAACAGACGATGGCCGACAGGCGCAGCGTCTCGGCGATCTGCCGGGCCGCGAGCGAAATCGCGTCGGCGCCGGTTGCCTCCGGCTGCGCACGCTGCGCGTAGATAATACCAGGATAGTGCGGCTCGCGCTCGATGGCGCTGGCGATCGAGGCCATCGTCGAGACCGCTTCGACCGGGTAGTCACCCGAAGCGGATTCCGCCGATAGCATCACCGCATCGGCGCCTTCGAAGACGGCCGTGGCGACGTCGGACACCTCGGCGCGGGTCGGAACCGGCGCGGAGATCATCGATTCCAGCATCTGCGTCGCGACGACGACCGGCTTGCCCGAACGGCGGCAGGCGCGGATCAATTGCTTCTGGATGCCCGGCACGGATTCGAGCGGCATTTCGACGCCGAGGTCACCACGGGCGACCATGAGCGCGTCGGACAGCTCGATGATTTCCTCGATGCGCTCGATCGCCTGCGGCTTTTCGATCTTCGACATGATGCCGACACGGCCGCGCGCGATCTTGCGCACTTCAGCCAGATCTTCCGGGCGCTGCACGAAGGAGAGCGCGACCCAGTCGACATCGTCGGTTTCGAGAACAGCTGCGAGGTCGGTGCGGTCCTTGTCGGTCAGAACCCCGACGGTGAGCAGCGTGTCGGGAAGGCTGACGCCCTTGCGGTCGGAAATCTTCGTGCCGGAAATGACCGTCGTGAGGATGCTCTTGCCGTCGCACTTTTCAGCGCGCAGGGCGAGCTTGCCGTCGTCGATCAGCAGGCGGTGACCGGGCTGCACCGATTCCAGAATTTCCGGATGCGGCAGGAACACGCGGGTGGCGTCGCCGGGAATGTCCTTGTTGTCGAGCGTGAAGGTGTCGCCCGGCTTCAGGTCGACCTTGCCTTCGGCGAACTTGCCGACGCGCAGCTTCGGGCCCTGCAGGTCGGCAAGGATGCCGATCGGACGGCCGGAGCGCGCTTCGACGGCGCGGATACGCTTGATCAGCGTGCGCATCACGTCATGGCTGGCGTGGCTCATGTTGATGCGAAAGACGTCGGCACCGGCCTGGTGCAGCTTCTCGATCATCGATTCCTCGGACGAGGCGGGTCCGAGGGTGGCGAGGATTTTAACTTTGCGGTTGCGCTTCATTGATTCGGGCTTTCTTGGGTGCCTGGGGTATCGGAAAGTTGAACCATCCAGCTGCCCTGGCGGCCCGTGTCATATTCCTTGAACCCCATCTTTTGATAGCCACGGGCGTAGCAATCATTGACTCCCGTGATCTTGAACTCGTTTTCCGCCACGCACATCTGCACGTCACCCGTCCATCGGCCTCCCCGGGCAGCGTCTTCGGCGTAGAGATAATAGTATCGGGACTGCAACTCCCCCTCGATCAGCGTCGCACAGGTCGTCGCCGGCACTTGCCACCAGCCTTCCGTCATCCAGCCATCCTTGGCTCGATATCCGATCGCCACGCCCACCAGATTCTGCGTTCCGTTGCACACACGGAAATCCGCGCGGGCCACATCGGCAATGAAGAACGGCGAGAACGCCGCAAGGACAAAAAGGGCAAAACGGGCAAGCGGCCCGGAACGCGTAAGGAAACTTGGCGCGGTCTGGATCAACACGACTTCCAATTGGCTCCCGGTTATTCGATGTTTGTGCTTTCTTGCGCTGCCTCCCGGCGAATGTCAACGCAATGCTAATCGATTATATCCTAGATGACCGGCCGTACTTCGGCCGGGCCGCAGCCTTTGCTTGCCAAGCGCGCTTGAACCCATCGGTGACGCGTGCGATCAAAGACGGCCCCGTAAACTGCGATCGACATTTCATCCATGAGCACTTTCAAATCATTTGAACTACTAGCCGGCGATCATGACAAAGGCATGGTGCTGCTCGGCGATCACGCGATGAATCGACTGCCGGAGCGCTATGGACGACTTGGCTTGCCGGACAATGCCTTCGAGCGCCACATCGCCTATGACATCGGCATCGAGGGACTTGTCAGGAACCTGTCGACGAGGCTCCGAGTGCCCGCCGTCCTGGGCGGCTTTTCGCGGTTGCTGATCGACCCGAACCGGGGCGAAGACGACCCCACGATGATCATGAAGATATCGGACGGCGCGATCGTGCCGGGCAACCATCCGATCACCGTGGAGGAGTGGAATTACCGGATCGAAACGTTCCACCGGCCCTATCACAATGCCGTCAGCGAAACGATCGACAGAGTCGCCAACAAGACCGGGAGTGCGCCGCTCGTTCTCTCGCTTCATTCCTACACGCCGGTCTGGAAACACTTTCCCCGCCCCTGGCACGCAGCCGTTCTGTGGGATACCGACAAGCGCGCAGTCGCCCCCTTGCTTGATTTGTTGCGCAGCGATCCCGATCTCGTGGTCGGTGACAACGAGCCTTACGACGGCGCGCTGAAGGGCGATACAATGTATCGACATTGCATGCTGACCGGCATTCCGCACGCGCTGCTCGAGGTACGCCAGGATCTGATCGGCGACGAGCCGGGTATTGCCGCGTGGGCGGACCGTCTCGCACCGATCTTCGAGACCATGAATGCCGATCCGGCACTGCACGAGTACAACGTGCATGTGTCGCGCACCGGTCCGTACGAATAAAGGAGACCGAGATGGCCGCCCTGACGAGACAACAACAGACCGAATTCGAGGCTGCGGCTTTTCGTCGCCTCGTGGAGCACCTGCGCGAGCGCAGCGATGTCCAGAACATCGATTTGATGAACCTTGCGGGCTTCTGCCGCAACTGCCTGTCCAACTGGTACCGCGAAGCAGCCGAGACGGACGGAGTTCCGCTCTCCAAAGACGAATCGCGCGAAATCGTCTACGGCATGCCGTATGACGATTGGAAGAACCTCCACCAGAACGACGCCTCGGCGGAGCAAAAAGCAGCGTTTGAGCTGAACAAGCCGCACAAATAATTCCTGTGCGGCTCGAATCGGCTTGACCCCGGACACGCTTCGCGGCAGTCAACGCCATCCGAATTTTCCCACCCCCAATCAGGAGAACACGATGTCTGATGCTCATGGCGTCGCCCGCGATCAGCTTCGCGCCTTTGTGGAGCGCATTGAACGCCTGGAAGAAGAAAAGAAGACCATCGCCGACGACATCAAGGACGTCTACGGCGAAGCCAAGGGCATGGGCTTCGATACCAAGATCCTCAAGAAGGTCGTTGCGCTGCGCAAAAAGGACGAGCAGGAACGTATGGAAGAGGACGCAATCCTCGACACCTATCTGCATGCACTCGGCATGATCGAAGCTCCGCCGGAAGGCTGATCGTTTCGCGCCTCACCTTCAAAGCCGCCGACATTCTCGGCGGCTATTTTGTTTGCGATTGGGTCGGGCAGAACTTATCTGCCGGCTTCCTTGGCCGCCTTCTCGATCACGTCAGCAACCTTTTTCGGCTGCGAGGCGAAGACCGCGTGACTGGACTTGATCTCGGTGACCACGCTGCCGGCACGCTTTGCCATGGTCCGCTCCAGTTCGGGGTTGATGGAGCGATCCTCGGTCGCCACGATGGACCAGCTCTTTTTCGTCCGCCAGGCAGGTTCCCCGACTTTGGTGCCAAAGACCTCTTTCGCAGCAAAGACCTGTGACTGCGCCACGAAGGCTGCTTCGGCCTTAGGCAGGTCGGCGGCAAAATCGGCGTGAAAGACGCTTGGATCGAGATAGAGATACTTGCCGTCCTTGGTTTCCTTGATGCCCTTTCCGGCCGGAGGCTTTGAGCCCGCAAGAGTAGCTACACTTTCGCCCTTGTCAGGCTGGAAGGCCGCCACATAGACAAGTCCCTCGACATGCGGGTTCCGGCCGGCTTCCGTAATGACCATGCCGCCATAGCTATGCCCGACCAGTAGCGTCGGCCCATCCTGCAGGTCCAGCACGCGGTTCGCCGCAGCGACGTCGTCGGCGAGCGAGGTCAAAGGTTCCTGTACGACCGTAACGTGAAAGCCGCGCCGCTCCAGGATTTCGGTGGCCTGGCGCCAGCCGGATCCGTCGGCGAAGGCGCCGTGAACAATGACGATGTTCTTGATGTCAGCGGCCTGGGACGCAAAGGCGATGACGCTGGTGGCGAGTGCCAGTGCGAAGGTGGAAACGATACGGCGGTTCATGCGGTCGCTCCTTTAATCTATGGGATGCCGGGCTTGAAATGGTCGGGAGGCGCGGCTGAGGTTGAAAACGTGGGTAATCTGGTCTGCGCGACGTATCGCTGATATGTCAGGCTCCATCGTGATATGTAACGCAGTGTAGGAAGCTCAACCCTGTGCAAATTTGCGTGGGAACGCTGCGCCCGCCGCCCTCGCCAATGCTCATAGAATAAGCATTGAAACAAATTGCTTGATTTTGAGGCGTCGTTCGCGCATTCAATGCCGCACAAGGGACTTCGACCTTGGCCTCAGAGATCATAGGGCAAGACAACCGCAGCATGGCACCTTTCGCGATATCAATGCCGACGCTATCTCATCTGACGCAAATCCCTGACGACCGGCGGTAGACCCCGTGGCCAACCGCTCTTCCAAGCCTGGTGACCTCAACGTGCTCGTCATCGACGAGAACAGCATCCGCGCGTCGATCATCGATGTTGGCCTGCGGGAGGCAGGCTACGACAACGTCACGATCATCGACGACATGAACGGCCTCGCGAGGCGTATCACGGAGATCAACCCCGACGTCATCGTCATCGACCTCGAGAACCCGAACCGCGACATGCTGGAAAGCATCTTCCAGATTTCCCGCGCGGTTAAGCGCCCCATTGCAATGTTCGTTGACAAGTCGGACGAGGCCTCCATCGAGGCCGCCGTCGAGGCCGGCGTCTCCGCCTATATCGTCGACGGTCTGAAGCAGGAGCGTGTCCGCCCGATCCTCAAGATGGCGATCAGCCGTTTCAATGCCTTCTCGCGCCTGAACCGCGAGTTGGAGGAAACGCGCGGCGAACTGGAAAACCGCAAGCTGATCGACCGCGCGAAGGGATTTCTGATGCGATCCCGTGGACTGAGCGAAGATGAGGCCTATGCGCTCATGCGGCGAACGGCCATGAACCAGAATAGAAAAATCGTCGAGATTGCCCAAAGCCTGATCACGGCTGCGAGCCTTCTGGATCCGGGAACCGACGCATGACGAGCACACATCAGATCACCGCCGGCTTTCTGCCGCTTCTCGACAGCGCAATTCTGGTCGCCGCCAAGGAGAAGGGCTTTGCAGCGGAACAGGACATCGAGCTGAGGCTCGTGCGTGAACGCTCATGGGCGACGATTCGCGACCGGCTTGCGGTCAGCCATTTCGACGTGGCGCATATTCTCGGCCCCATGCCGATCGCCTGCAATCTCGGACTGACCGCGCCGGCGCCGCGTATGATCGTGCCGATGGCGCTTGGACTTGGCGGCAATGCCGTGACTGTCTCCGCCGACGTCTGGAGCGAGATGGCCGCATGCGGTGCCTCGCCCGATCTCGACGCCCACGCGAGCGGCCTTGCCCTGCGGCGCGTCATTGATAACAGGAACGGCGAGCGTCTGCGCTTCGGAGTCGTCCACCCCTATTCAGGTCATAACTACGAGCTGCGCTACTGGCTCTCCGCAAGCGGCATCGATCCCGACAAGGATGTGGAGATCGGCGTCCTGCCTCCGCCCGATATGGCGGACGCGCTGACATCAGGCCTCATCGACGGCTACTGCGCCGGCGAGCCATGGAACACACTCGGCGTGCTCCATAACCGCGCGCATCTGGCGACGGTGAAGGCCGCCATCTGGAAATCGAGCCCTGAAAAGGTGCTTGGCGTCAACAGCCGCTGGGCCGACGGGCATCCGGAAGCGCTCGCGGCCCTCCTGCGGGCGCTTTACACGGCCTCCCGCTGGTGCGCCGACATCCGCAATCACGAGGAGCTTGCCAAGCTGCTCGCGAAGCCCGCCTATGTCGATCGGCCTTTGGAAAGTCTGCTACCCGCATTGACCGGTCTGCTGCACATTGGCGGGAAGGAGACGCTGAGCATCAAGGACTTCTTTGTCCCCAATGCCAAGGCAGCGACGTTCCCTTGGAAGAGCCACGCCTTGTGGTTCTACACGCAGATGGTTCGCTGGGGGCACATCCGGCATACCGCAGAAAACCAGCAGATCGCCAACGACACCTACAGGCCCGATATTTACCGAAGCGCCTTGAAGGCGCTTGATGTCTCGATGCCGGCGGCGAGTTCGAAGGTGGAGGGTGCGCTCAAGGTCGAGACGCCCGTCGGCTCGAGCGGCGCGCTAACCCTTGGGCCGGACGGCTTCTTCGACGGCGGCCTGTTCGATCCCGATGACGTCGACAGCTATATCGCGAGCCAAGCTCGCCGCTGAGCACGTGCTTATTTTATACGCATTGCACAAATTTTAGAGTGATTGTTGCACGTGCGTTGACACCGAAGACGTTCGCGGGATCTCCGCGACCAACGATTTTCATTCAAAACCAATAGCTTACTAAAACTGGCACGGCCCTTGCTTTGTTATAAGCAGGCCAACAGGCCAAGAATTCCGCGTCCAACGACGGGCGCCCACAGCAAAGCCGCTGATCAGGATATCTCGCGCACGTCTAGTGAAAGCGCGCCCTGACCAGCGGCTTTTTGTTTTTAACCCCTAGCGATGGATAGGCACGACCTTGTCGGGCCCCGGAGAAGCCATGTCTGTTATCAGGAACACGCAGTCCATGTCCGCCGGCGAACCAGCCAAAGCATTGTGGATGTCCACGATTGCCTTCACCCTCTGTTTTGCCGTCTGGACGATCTTCGCGATCATCGGCATCCGCATCAAACAGGATCTCGGCCTGAACGAAGCCGAGTTCGGATTGCTGGTCGGCACGCCCGTTCTGACCGGTTCGCTTGTCCGTATCGTCCTTGGCATCTGGACCGGCCGTTATGGCGGCCGCCTCGTCTACACGCTCACCATGCTGGCTGCTGCCCTGGCGACCTTCCTCCTCTCCTATGCCCAGACCTACACGCAGATGCTGATCGCCGGCCTCGGCGTCGGCCTTGCCGGCGGCTCCTTCGCAGTCGGCGTCGCCTATGTCTCGCCCTTCTTCCCGCCTCAAAAGCAGGGAACGGCGCTCGGCATCTTCGGTGCCGGCAACGTCGGCGCCGCAGTGACCAAATTCGCGGCACCCTTCGTCTTGATCGCCTGGGGCTGGCAGGCGGTTGCTCAGATCTGGGCGGTCGGCCTGGCATTAATGGCAATCGTCTTCTGGTTCACCACAACGGATGATCCGGCCTTCCGCCTTCGCCGCGAGGGCAAGGTTGCCTCCAAGAGCCTGGCACAGGAATTCGCGCCGCTGAAAAACGTCCAGGTCTGGCGTTTCTCCCTCTACTACTTCTTCGCCTTCGGCGGTTTCGTTGCCCTGTCGCTGTGGCTGCCCCGCTATCTGGTCGGTGTTTACGGCTTCAATCTAGCAACTGCTGGCATGGTCGCAGCCGCTTATTCCATTCCGGGCAGCATCTTTCGTGCGTTCGGCGGTGTTGTCTCCGACAAGAAGGGCGCCCGCAGCGTGATGTATGTGATGTTCGCCGTCGCAGCTGTCGCGACACTCATCCTGTCACTCCCGGCTGCCGGCGCAAGCGCAACGGTCGGCATCACGCCTGCGGTCTTCATCGTCGTCATCTTCGCTCTCGGCTTCGTCATGAGCCTCGGCAAGGCCGCCGTCTACAAGCACATCCCGGCCTACTACCCTGAAAGCGTCGGCGCCGTTGGCGGCATCGTCGGCATGATGGGCGGCCTTGGCGGCTTCATCCTGCCGATCGCCTTCGGCTTTCTCAAGGATATGACCGGCCTCTGGTCGAGCTGCTTCATGCTGCTCTTTGCGATCGTGATCATTTCGCTGGTCTGGATGCACCTGTCGGTCAAGCAACTCGACCGCCGTGGCCTCTCCGCCCAAGCCGTCGCTGCCACCTGATCTGAGGACCTGAAACCATGACTGAGAAGCTTGTCATCATCGGCAACGGCATGGCGCCCGGGCGCATGCTCGAGCACCTGTTCGAAAGGACGCCGGGCCAATATCAGGTCACGATCTTCAACGCCGAGCCGCGCGTCAACTACGACCGCATCATGCTCTCGCCGGTTCTGTCCGGCGAAAAGGACTACGAAGAGATCATCATCCACGGCGATGGATGGTACATCAAGCACGGCATCACCCTCTACAAGGGCCACAAGATCATCAAGATCGACCGTGCGGCCAAGACGGTCACGTCGGATCACGGCGTCACGGAAAGCTACGACAAGCTGGTGATCGCCACCGGCTCCGTGCCCTTCATCATTCCCGTGCCCGGCAAGGATCTGCCCGGCGTCATCACCTATCGCGACCTCGACGACGTGCAGGCGATGCTGCTCGCCGCCCAGTCTCGCGAGAAAGCGATCGTCATCGGCGGCGGCCTGCTCGGCCTTGAAGCGGCGGCCGGCCTTGCCTCTCGCGGCATGGACGTCACTGTCCTGCATGTCATGCCGACACTGATGGAGCGCCAGCTCGATCCTGCTGCCGGCTATCTCCTGCAGAAGGCAGTGGAAGAGCGAGGCATCAAGGTCATCTGCAAGGCCAATACCAAGGCCATCATCGGTAACGGCAAGGTCGAGGGCATCGAGCTCGACGACGGCCGTATCATTCCGGCGACCCTCGTCGTCATGGCGGTCGGCATCCGCCCGAGCGTTGGGCTCGCCAAGGACGCCGGCATTGCCGTCAACCGCGGCATCGTCGTCGATGACGGCATGCTGACCTCGGACGGCAGCATCATGGCGCTCGGCGAATGCGCCGAAGTCGGCGGCATGGTCTACGGCCTTGTCGCTCCGCTTTACGAGATGGCCCGCGTCGCCGCCTCGCATCTATCCGGCGACCGTTCCGCTGCCTTCGTGCATTCCGACACGCCGACCAAGCTCAAAGTGACAGGCATCGAGCTCTTCTCGCTCGGTGACTTCGCCGATGGCGACGACCGAGAGGAAATCGTGCTGCGCGACGCCTCAGCCGGCGTCTATAAGCGCCTCGTGTTGAAGGACAACAGGATCATCGGCACCGTGCTCTACGGCGAAACCGCCGACGGCGCCTGGTTCAACGATCTGAAAAAGAAACAGACCGATATCAAGGAAATGCGCGAAACGCTGATCTTTGGTCAGGCCTACCAGGGAGGGTCGCCGCTGGACCCTATGGCGGCCGTTGCAGCCTTGCCGGATGACGCGGAAATCTGTGGCTGCAACGGCGTATGCAAGGGCAAGATCACGTCGACGATCACGTCCAAAGGCCTGACGTCACTGGACGACGTGCGCGCCCACACCAAGGCGTCCGCCTCCTGCGGCTCCTGCACCGGCCTCGTTGAAAAGCTGATGACGCTGACGCTTGGCGACAGCTACAACCCGGCCGCCGTCACGCCGATGTGCACCTGCACCGAACTCAGCCATGACGACGTCCGCCGCCTCATCAAGGCCAAGGGTCTGAAGAGCATCCCTGCCGTCATGCAGGAGCTCGAATGGAAGACGTCGTGCGGTTGCGCCAAGTGTCGCCCGGCTCTCAACTACTACCTCGTCTGCGACTGGCCGGACGAATATGCCGACGACTACCAGTCGCGCTTCATCAACGAACGCGTCCACGCCAACATCCAGAAGGACGGCACCTATTCCGTCGTTCCGCGCATGTGGGGCGGCGTGACGAACTCCAACGAACTGCGCGCCATCGCTGATGTCGTCGACAAGTTCGAAATCCCGATGGTGAAGGTGACGGGCGGCCAGCGCATCGACCTGCTCGGCATCGAGAAGGAAGACCTGCCGGCTGTCTGGGCCGATCTCGGCAAGGCAGGATTTGTTTCCGGACAGGCCTATGCCAAGGGCCTGCGCACGGTGAAGACCTGCGTCGGCTCCGATTGGTGCCGCTTCGGCACGCAGGACTCCACCGGCCTCGGTATCCGCATCGAGAAGTTCATGTGGGGCTCCTGGACGCCGGCGAAGCTGAAGCTCGCCGTCTCCGGCTGCCCGCGCAACTGCGCCGAAGCGACCTGCAAGGATATAGGCGTCATCTGCGTCGACTCGGGTTTCGAGATCCACTTCGCCGGCGCCGCCGGCCTCGACATCAAGGGCACGGAGGTCCTCGGCCTCGTCAGGACCGAGGACGAGGCGCTGGAGCATATCGTGGCGCTGACACAGATGTATCGCGAGCAGGCCCGCTATCTCGAGCGCATCTACAAGTGGGCAAAGCGCGTCGGCTTGGAGGAAATACGCCGCCAGATCATGGGCGACGCCGACAAGCGCGAGGCTTACTACGATCGCTTCGTCTTCTCCCAGAAATTCGCCCAGGTCGATCCCTGGTCGGAGCGCGTCTCCGGCAAGGACAAGCATGAGTTCAAGCCGATGGCGACCATCGGTTACCCGCAGGCCGCTGAGTAAGGAGATTGATATGAACTGGATTTCAATCGGCGACATCTCCGACATTCCGCTGCGGGGCGCTCGCTGCGTGAAGACACCCCAGGGAAAGATCGCCGTCTTCCGAACGGCCGAAAACGAGGTCTTCGCCATCGAGGACCACTGCCCGCACAAGGGCGGGCCGCTCTCCCAGGGCATCGTCCATGCCAAGGCAGTCACCTGCCCGTTGCACAACTGGGTGATCTCGCTCGAAACCGGCAAGGCGCTCGGCGCCGATGAGGGCGAAGTGCGGACCATTCCCGTCCGCAACGAGGACGGCGCCCTCTACATCGCGCTCGAAAGCCTGATGATGGCAGCCGAATGATGCAGAAAGAGGTCAAGACAACCTGTCCCTATTGCGGTGTCGGCTGCGGCGTCATCGCCAAGCTCGCGGAAGACGGCAAGGTGTCCGTCAAGGGCGACCCGGACCATCCCTCCAACTTCGGGCGGCTGTGCTCGAAGGGCTCGGCGCTCGGAGAAACCGTCGATCTCGACGGGCGCATCCTCCATCCGGAAATTGCGGGGGAGCGGGCGGAATGGGGACAGGCGCTTGACCTCGTCGCGCAACGATTTTCCGATGCCATCGCCGAGCACGGCCCCGATTCCGTTGCTTTCTATGTGTCCGGCCAGCTGCTGACCGAGGACTACTATATCGCCAACAAGCTGATGAAGGGCTTCATCGGTTCGGCCAACATCGACACCAATTCGCGGCTCTGTATGTCGTCCTCCGTCGCCGGTCACCGCCGCGCCTTCGGCTCGGACACAGTGCCGGGTACCTACGAAGACATCGAGCTTGCCGATCTGGTGATCCTCACCGGCTCGAACCTCGCCTGGTGCCACCCGGTCATCTACCAGCGGCTGGCGGCGGCCAAGGCCGCGCGCCCCGGCATGAAGGTCGTCGTCATCGATCCGCGGCGGACGATGACATCAGATATCGCCGACCTGCATCTCGCCATCCGCCCGGACAGCGATGTTGCCCTTTTCGTCGGCCTTTTCGAACACCTGATCGCAAGCAACGCCATCGACCAGAACTACGTCGCCGAACATACCAACGGCTTTGCGGAGGCCTTTACGGCTGCCACAGGCGTCTCCTTCAACGAGGTGCTTGATATGACCGGCCTGCCGGCCATGCAGCTTCGCGAATTCTACCGCCTCTTTGCCACGACCGAGAAGGTCGTCACCTGCTACAGCCAGGGCGTCAACCAGTCCTCATCTGGCACCGACAAGGTCAACGCCATCATCAACTGTCATCTCGCCACCGGCCGCATCGGCCGGCCGGGCATGGGCCCGTTCTCGCTCACCGGCCAGCCGAATGCGATGGGTGGCCGCGAAGTCGGTGGGCTTGCCAACATGCTTGCCGCCCACATGGCCATCGAAAATGCCGAGGACCGCGACCGTGTCCAGCGCTTCTGGAATGCGCCGGCCATTGCGCAAAAGCCGGGCCTGAAGGCCGTCGACATGTTCAGGGCTGTCGCCGACGGCCGCATCAAGGCGCTCTGGATCATGGCGACCAACCCGGTTGTTTCCATGCCGGATGCCGACGCCGTCGAGGCCGCCATCAAGGCTTGTCCCTTCGTCGTGGTCTCCGATGTCCTGAAAAGCACAGACACCGCCCGTCACGCCCATGTCCTTCTGCCCTCGCTCGGCTGGGGTGAGAAGAGCGGCACTGTCACCAACTCCGAGCGCCGCATCTCCCGCCAGCGCCCCTTCCTCGATGCACCGGGAGAGGCCCGCGCCGACTGGTGGCAGCTTGCCGAAGTGGCGCGTCGCATGGATTTTGCCCAAGCCTTCGACTTCAGCTCCAATGCCGAAATCTTCGACGAGCACGCCGCTCTCTCCGCCTTCGAGAACAACGGCCGTCGCGACTTTGATATCGGCGCATACGTCGGCTTGAACCGTCAGTCGTACGACGAACTCCCCCCTTTCCAGTGGCCACAGCCCGCAGGCCACAACGCGACCGAGACCCGCTTCTTCGCCAAGGGCGGCTTCTACCACGCCGACGGCAAGGCACGTTTCATCGCCGTCGAACCGGTCGCCTCGGATCGCACCAGCGCCGACTATCCCTTCACACTGAACACCGGCCGTATCCGCGACCAGTGGCACACGATGACCCGGACGGGCAAAAGTGCGCGGCTCTCCTCGCACATCGCCGAGCCCTTCGCAGAGCTTCATCCGCGCGACGCCATCGAGATCCGCGTCGGCAATGCCGGCCTCGTCGAAATCGAAAGCCCTCACGGCAAAGCCCTGGTTCGCGCCCTGATCACCGAGCGCCAGGCGCGCGGCAGCATTTTCGTACCGATGCACTGGAACGATCAGTTCGCCGCGAAGGCACGCATCGACGCCGTCGTCGCACCCTTGACCGACGCAATCTCCGGCCAGCCGGCATCGAAGAATGGTGCGGTTGCTGCTCGACGCTTCAAAGCGGCGCGCTACGGCTTTGCCGTTTCCGCAGCCAAGCCTGATCACCTCGATGCCGCCTATTGGGCGCTGGCAAAGGCCGAAGGCGGCTGGCGAGTGGAGCTCGCCTTCGACCAGCCGGTCGAGGACTGGTGCACGTGGTGCCGCAGCACCTTCGCTATTCCCGAGGGCGTCGAGCCGCTTGGTTACGCCGACCAGCAATCCGGCGATCTGAGGCTTGCCTTCTTTGGCGGCCAGCGACTGCTTGCCGCCTTGTTCCTGGCGCGCGAACCGGTGGCTGTTGCGCGCAACTGGGCGATCTCTCAGCTCACCGCCGAGCACACCAATCTGCGCAAGCGCTTCGCTCTCGTTGCCGGTCGCCCGGGCGCAGACAAGCCCGATCCGGGTGCCACCGTCTGCTCCTGCTTCGGCGTCGGCGTCAACCAGATCGTCGCCGCTGTACGCGGCGGCTGCCACAGCGTCGAAGCCGTCGGCAAGGAACTCAATGCCGGAACCAACTGCGGCTCGTGCCGCGCCGAAATCAGGGGGATCATCGATGGATGTCTTGCAGCAGCCGCGGAATGAAGCACCCGCCCGCATGGAACCGCTTGCCAAGCTGCCGGTGTTCTGGGCACTTGAATCCAAGCGCGTGATCGTCGCCGGCGGATCCGATGCCGCCGCCTGGAAAGCCGAGCTTCTCGCTGCCTGCGGCGCGGAGGTGCATGTCTACGCCGACGCGGTTTCCGACACTTTCGAGAAGCTGATCTCGCGCGGCGCCGAGCATCCTCGGGGCAGTTTCGTCCGTCACTGCCATGGCTGGAATGAAACCATCTTCGCCGGCGCGGCCATCGCCATCGCCGACTGTGAGGAAGAGGACGAGGCGAAAGCCTTCTTCGACGCCGCCCGCATGGCCGGCGTCCCAGTCAACGTCATAGACAAGCCTGCCTTCTGCCAGTTCCAGTTCGGCTCCATCGTCAACCGCTCACCCGTCGTCGTCTCGATCTCGACGGATGGCGCCGCCCCGATCCTCGCCCAGGCGATCCGGCGTCGCATCGAGACATTGCTGCCTTGGACACTGAAGGGTTGGGCTGAACTCGCTCAGACATTGCGCGACCGGGTCAATGAACGACTGACTCCCGGCCCGCTCCGCCGCGCCTTTTGGGAGCGATTTGTCGATCGCGCCTTTTCAAGTTCGGATACGCCGGAGGAGGGCGTCGGCGGGCTGCTTCTCGAGGAGGCCGACAGGCTTCGGGAAGCGCCCGCCCACTCCTCGCGCGGTCGCGTGACGCTGGTCGGCGCCGGCCCGGGTGATGCGGAGCTTCTGACGTTGAAGGCCGTCCGCGCCCTGCAAGCCGCAGACGTGATCCTCTTCGACGACCTGGTTTCTTCAGAGGTTCTGGAGCTTGCCCGGCGAGAAGCCAAGCGCATGTTGGTTGGCAAGCGCGGTGGCCGCACAAGCTGCCGCCAGGAAGACATCAACGCCATGATGGTGAAGCTCGCCAAATCAGGCAAGCGGGTCGTACGACTGAAGTCCGGCGATCCGATGATCTTCGGCCGCGCCGGCGAAGAGATTGCCCATCTCGATCGCGAAAACATCCCCGTCGATGTCATCCCCGGCATAACAGCCGCAAGCGCCATGGCCTCCCGCCTCGGGATTTCGCTGACGCATCGCGACCATGCCCAATCCGTCCGCTTCATCACCGGCCATTCTCGTCATGGCGGCCTGCCGATCGATGTCGACTGGGCCGCTGTCGCCGATCGCCACACCACAGCTGTCTTCTACATGGGTGGCAGGACGGCACCGCTCATCGCCGACCGGTTGATCGAGGAAGGCCTGCCGCCGGAAACGCCGGCCATCATCATCAGCGACGTGAGCCGTTCGACCGAACGTGACTGGAGCGGCACGCTCGCAACCATCCCTGAGGGAATTGCGGCGATCGGCTACGACAATCCGGTACTGATTGCGGTCGGCAGTGCGCTTGCAGCACGCCTGAATGTTCGCGACACGAACGGTTTCGACGGTGATCATCGTTTGGTCATGGGTGCGCGCTGATGCAACTCCACAAGATCGCCCCCGCCCTCCTCGTTCTTGCCATTGCCTTGAGCTGGCCGCGCTTCTGCAGCATCTTTCGCGGCGAAACACAGGCCGCGGTGGCAACTGCGCCGCTGACCATGATCGCCAGCGCCGTCAGCCTTTCCGCTCTCGGATTGGCCTTCGCCGGCAACGGACCATGGCTCGGCATGCTGATCGCGGCGCTAGGCCTGCTTCTCGGCTGGACGATGCGCACGCCGGCGCCGCCGTTTGCCATCTCGCTTTCCGCGCTTAGTCTAGCCGCATACCTGCAGTTCGGACCGCCCACTCTCTTCTAGCCGCCATTCAGGCCGCGATCCGCGCCGTCCGTTCCGGCAGCATGTGGGCCGTGGCGCTTAGCAGGTCCGTCTGCGAGATGAGCCCGACGACATGGCCGGTGGGATCGACGATGACAACGGCGTGGGTGCGCCCGTCCGTCAAGACGGGCAACAGACTGACGGCCGGCGCATCTGGAGGAGCGGTTGCCGCCGTCACGATATGGCCGGCAACCTGCTCGGCCTGCATCAATTCGCGCAGCCCGACCGTGCCGATCAATCGCCCACTGCCATCCTTAACGGGCAGCGTGCGGATGTTGTGCTTCAAAAGCAGCGCGCGCGCATCCTCCGCCGTGGCATTCTCCCCGACCGCAATCACATCACGCGACATGATATCGGCGCAGCTGACGGTGCCATGGGAACGAACGGCAGCCTCTACCTCGACCTGCCGCAGCAAGCGGCTCAAGTCACCACGATCGATATCGAACGTTTCCTCGAACTTCGCCAGCGCCGCGTCGACGTCTTCCTCGCGGAAGCCTATCCGTGTCACGGACGGCGGATCGATCGTCTGATGCGTATTGACCGGCGCCGGCACGGCGACGTGCGGATAGTTTCGCCGTCCCAGTTTATGGAAAACAATGCCGAGCGCCACCAGGATGCAGGAATTCAGCGCCACCGGCACAAAGGGGAAAAGCAGCCCCCAGCTCGCTACCGCCGGGCCGCCCAGCACGGCGGTCAGCGCCGCGGCGCCACCCGGCGGGTGAAGGCAGCGGGTGAACGACATGGCGCCGATCGCCAACGAGACGCCGACGCCGATCGCGATGATCGGTTCGTGAATGAAGTGTGCGGCGAGAATGCCCATCATGGCGGAGATCGTGTTGCCACCAATGATCGACCAGGGCTGTGCCAGCGGACTTGCCGGCACGGCGAAAAGCAGCACGGCCGAAGCCCCCATCGGCGCGACAATCAGCGGCAGGTGCGGGCCCTGGCCGAAAAAGTAGCCACAGACCATGCCTGTCAGCGCGATCGCAATCAGCGCGCCAAGGCAGGCAAGCATGCGCTCACGCAGCGTGGCGCCGGCGAGGATCGGCGAAAACAAGCGGCGGCCGAAGGCCTTGGGAGTGCTGGAATCTGACATGACGAACCGACAGTTTGTGAAACGAAGCGTGCGGGTTGCAAGAAGGTTGCGCGCAGAGGTCAGCCGCTTGGAGGTGAGAGGCCGTCCCTGCCCCTCGAGGCAATGAGGACATCGTGAAAAGCCTCGAACGCGTCCGATCGGTCACCCTTGCGGCGAACGAGAAAGGTCTCCACTGCGCCAATATCGCGGGTGACGATATCGGCGGGCCAGCGCAGAAGGTCGTAGACGGAGCGCGGCATGACGCCGAAGGCGTTGCCGGCGACAATGCTGGCGAGGATCGCATGATAGGAGCCGAGCTCGAGCGTGCGCGGCGAAGCGGCGTCCTCAGCCCACTCCTCGGCCATGCGCCGATAGGTGCAGCCTGGTTCCATCACGGCGAGCGTCCCGACACGCAGATCGGCTGCGGCTTTCACCTCGGGATGCTTCGGCGGAAGGACGAGGATCAGATCCTCGAGATAGATCCGCCGCGCTTCAAACCGGCCGAGGTCGAGATCGGCATAGCGCGTCTCGTCCAGCGACGTCTGCGGCGGCCGCGCGATCAACGCGCAATCCAGCTCTTCGGCGAGCACGCTCTGCATGAGCTCCCGTGTCGCCCCCATCGTCAATTGCAGGGAAACGTCGGGCCACAGCGACCCGAACCGCCTGATGACGTCGGGGAGTCGGCTCGCGGCCGTGCTTTCCATCGTTCCGACGCGCATCACGCCCGATGCAGCCAGCGGCCGCACGGCCTGCTTTGCTTCCACGGCCAGATCGGCAAGACGTGTCGCATAGGATAGAAAGATCGTGCCTTCGCGCGTCAACGACATCTTTTTGCCGTCTCGAGAAAACAGCGCCACCCCAAGATCCTCTTCGAGCTGCTGGACGCGCGTCGTGACGTTCGACGGCACACGCCCCACTGCGGCCGCCGCCTTCGTGACGCTGGAATGCGCCGCGACTGCCTTGAAGATTTCAATTGACGACAGATCCATATATTCGCTCGAAAAGAATACGGGAGGCGCTTTATTCTCTAAATGGAAACGAAAATCAACCGCTCTTTCTGGGATGTGACCGCGTTGCCCGATTTTTCCGCCCTGGCCCGGAAAACAAAAGAGCCGCCGGATTGCTCCGACGGCTCTTCGAAATTCTTGTTCTGTCCGACTTAGTTCGAGTCGAACTTCCGCACTTCCATGAAGTTGACCGCAGTGCCGCTGAAGCGGCCCGGATCGATGGAGGCTGTCTTCGTGAAGCCCTCGGCATAGACCGCGGTCGGCTGGGCACGAAGCGTCTGGCTGACGAAGCGAGGCGCCTTGACCGGCTTGGTGACCATTTCCATGCGGGCATTGGTGAGCGCCCACTGCGAGATGATCTTCTGCGTCAGCTTCGGCTCGGTGCGAACCGTTGCGCGGCTGGCGTCGGCCTCTGCCGCCTCATGCTTCGTCGGGCGGCCGCCCTTGGTCGGCAGGCCCTGCGACAGTCCATTCGCATCGGTCGGCTTCGGTGCATCGAACGCATCGCCGAAGCTTGCGGACTTCGTCGCCGGCACCAGAGCGGCAAGCTGCAATTGCGGCCTTTCGCCCGGAACCTTTTGCGGCATTGCCGCGTTAACAGCCTGCTCGACGCTCGTGACCGGCGCCTGGTTGGATGCGACTTGACGATCGCCATCAACATTTTGCTGGTCGAGGGCATCGGCAACGGCCGGAGAAAGCGTATCTTCCTGGTCCACCATGTCGTCCTCAGCTTCGGCATCGGCACTCGCCGCGGCCAGAAGCTTTTCGGCAAGCGCCGGTCGTTCACCCGGCGTCGGAACCGCTGCGAGATTCCCCGTCATCGCAGATGGATCAGCCGAGGCGACTTCCGCGTCTCCTGGAGAGCGGCGCGGTCCGAGTAGGGAAGGAACCGGTACGCTGTAGGCGCTGAGATCCGCGAACTGCTGCTGACCTTGCTCGGTCACAGCGGAAAGGGCTTGCTGCGCTGCATTTCCGGATTGCGGAGCGACGAGGGCGCTGGCCATCTCGCTACCGCCTGGCTGATTGGCGAACGCCGGACGCACCTGCGGAATCGGCGCGTTTACACTTGCGACTTCAGTAGCCTGCGCGGGCGCTTGCTCGCCGGGATTGGCGGCGTTCGGCATGTTAGCCGCTGGCGGCGTCGCCTTCGCGACCGCCACTGCTGCGCTGCTATCATCATCGGAGCTGTCTTCGGCCTCGTCGGCGCCGCCTCCAAACAGGGCTGCAAACAGCGTCTTATGCTTTGGCTGATCGCCGACCGACGAGCCCGAATAGGCGCCGGAGCTTGCCATCTGCACCTGCGTCGAGCTCACGCGACGCTTGTAATCGGCCACCGCCTGCTCGTAGCCCGGCAGCGGACGGCCATCCGATGGGATGTGCATCGTGTTGCCGTTGGGGAAGAGCCGGACCAGTTCTTCGCGGCTCATGCGCGGCCAGGCGCGGACGCCGCCGACGTCCATGTGGACGAAGGGAGAGCCGGATTTCGGATAGAATCCAACGCCGCCGACCTGCATTTTCATGCCGATGCCGCGCAAAGTGGCCAGTTTGACGTCGGGAATGAAGAAATCCATCGCCTTGCCAAGCATATGCTGGCTCTTCTCGGCGACGCCGGAATTGCGCGAACGCGACTTCAGCATGGCGTTGGTGGCCGGAGAACGGAAGCCGCAGACGACGTTGATGTAGTCGCGCGAGCCGCTCTGACGGTAGACTTCCCAGATGAGGTCGAAAAGGCGCGGGTCCATGTTCGTCGGCTGGTTCTTACGCCAGTCGCGAAGGAACCGGTTCAGTTGCTGGAGACCCTTCGGGTCAAACCGGCCGTTGCGCTTGTAGGTGATGACGGCTTTTTCGCCGGTATGGACGAAATAGAGTTTGAGACTACGCGTTTCGCCTGCCGCCTCGGAAGGCGAACTGACTAGAACAGGCGACGAAACGGCGAGTGCGAGAAGGGCGGCCATAGCCGTCCTAAACACCTTTCCGCAAAGGCCCGTGGACCTTGTGCGCCAGTTCAAGCGCGAAGGTCTCGTATTCCGATTCAGATCCGGCAACTCAATCCCCGTCAGACAGCCGATGGTCCCTCTTTGACACCGTTGACTGTTAAATGCGGTCACACGATGGCAAAAATGCCACACGCGTTCAACCTTTTCTTTACATAGTGAACAGCCCACTAACAAGTGGTTTATGTTTCGTAACAAAAGATGATTGCCGGAGTGTTAATTAGAAAACCTATGCCGCGTCCTTCAGCGGATTGTCGGGGTCTATGCCGTAATCCTTGAGTTTCCGGTACAATGTGGACCTTCCGATACCCAATTTCCGAGCCACTTGACTCATCTGCCCCCGATAGAATTTAAGGGCGAATCGGATCAGTTCTTCCTCCACATCCGCGAGCTTGCGCACATCCCCGGCAGGGTTTGTGCTCGCAATTGCGTTGTCGGGCGCCTCCGTGATTCGTGCAACCGCCTCTTCGACGCTGGCCTGATGGGCCGGATAATCGGTGGCTGAAAAGTCGTTTTGTCGATCGACACGCGTGTTGTCGGCGACCAGCGCCAAATGATCAACGACCTCGTATTCGGGCAGCTGTGCCGCAATCTGCGGGAAATCCGCTTCGGTCAGCTCACCGCCTTCGGCGAGGACCACCGCGCGGAAAATCGCGTTCTCGAGCTGGCGGATATTGCCCGGCCAGTCATAGGCTGTGAGCAAAGCCAATGCACCGGAGCTAACCGACATACGACGGCCGTTCTTCTGCTCGCTCGAGAAGCGCTCGGTGAAGACGCGCACGAGATGCGGAATGTCTTCCTTTCGCTTGCGGAGCGCGGGAATGGTGATCGGGAAGACATTCAGGCGATAGTAGAGGTCCTCGCGGAAGTGGCCGTTCTTGACCTCTTCGATCAGATCCTTGTTTGTCGCCGAAATCAGCCGGACATTGACCTTGTGCGCAGTGCGCGCGCCAACGGTCTCAATTTCCCCCTGCTGGACGGCGCGCAGCAGCTTGACTTGAACCTCGAGCGGCAGGTCGCCGATCTCATCGAGGAAGATGGTGCCGCCATCGGCTTCCATGAACTTGCCGATATGCTTTTCGGTGGCACCGGTGAAGGCGCCCTTTTCGTGGCCGAAGAGAATGCTTTCGACCAGATTGTGCGGAATGGCGCCGCAATTGACCGTGACGAATGGCTTGCCGGAACGGTCGCTGCCGGACTGGATCGCACGGGCGACCAGTTCCTTGCCGACGCCGGACTCGCCTTCAAGCACGACAGGAATGTTCGACTGCGCTGCGCGCTGCGCCAGATCGATGACGCGGAGCATTGCCGGGCTGGCCGAAACGATGTCATCGAAGCCGACGGCGCCGGAGCGCGATCGGCGGCCGGCGCGTGCCTTGACCTCGCGCTGGTCGAGCTTCAGGGCGTTGGAGATCGAATTGGCAATCCGCTCCGGAGAGACCGGCTTGACGACGAAATCGAAGGCGCCGGCGCGCATTGCCTGCACCACGGTCTCGATACCGCCCTGCCCTGTCTGGACAATCACCGGAACATGCGTGCCGAATTCGTGCAGTGCCTCGAGGAATTCGAGGCCCGTCATCTCCGGCATCATCAGGTCGAGAACGATGACATTATAGAGGCCGCTGCCTCTCTTCACCATCTCCAGCCCGATCCGGCCGTTTTCCGCCTGATGGACGACGTGGCCGTGACGCTCTATCGCGTTCTTGAGCAGTCGACGCTGGATCGGGTCGTCCTCGACGACGAGTATCTGCGCTGCACCCTTGAGCTCATGGTAACCGGTCATTGCTGCCTCACTTCATGCGAAACCTGAGAGGCACTTTGGCAGAAAGGCTTGAACATCCAGTTTTGAGAAACAATTGCATTTTAACGTTTGTGACGAGGCCGAATCCGACCCGAAACGGAGCTTGTGGGCAGGCGAAAGCCCCTTGATGCCAAGCCTTTAGCGGCATAGACAGTCAAGCCTGTCGCAAAAGAGGAAGAGGACCCCGATGATGAAAAACACGCTCTCCGGCACCGCCATTAATTTTTCGGCAAGTTCTGCTGCCTCCGCGACCGACGCCGCTCTGGGCGAACTGCCGACCTGGAAGCTGCAGGATCTCTACCCCTCCGCAACGTCCACGGCCTTTACCGCCGACATGGAGAAGGCCGGCAGACAGGCAATCGCCTTCGAAGAGAAGTGGAAGGGCAAGCTTGCCGATGCCGCGACAAAAAAAGGCGCCGAGGGCATCGGTCAGGCACTGAAGGAGTATGAGGCGCTGGACGACATTATCGGGCGCCTCGGCTCCTTTGCCGGCCTTACTTATTTCTCCGACACATCGAACCCGGTGAACGGCAAGCTCTATGGTGACGCCCAGACAAAGATCACCGAATTCTCCAGCCATCTGTTGTTTTTTGCGCTTGAACTCAATCGCATCGACGACGCCGTCATCAATGCCTGCATGGCAAACGACCCGGATGCCGGCCACTACCGACCCTGGCTCATCGACCTGCGCAAGGACAAGCCCTATCAGCTGGAAGACAAGCTCGAACAGCTGTTCCTAGAAAAATCGATGACCTCGGCGGCTGCCTTTAACCGCCTGTTCGACGAGACGATGGCGGACCTGCGCTTCGAGGTCGACGGCGAGAAGCTGCCGCTCGAAGTCACGCTGAACATGCTCCAGGAAAAGGATCCTGAGGTTCGCCATAAGGCTGCGATGGCGCTGGCGAAGACCTTCAAGGAAAACCTGCGCATCTTCGCGCTGATCACCAACACGCTCGCCAAGGATAAGGACATCTCGGACCGCTGGCGCGGCTTCGAGGACATTGCTGACAGCAGGCATCTTGCCAACCGTGTCGAGCGCGAGGTGGTCGACGCGCTGGCGGCTGCCGTCAAGGAAGCCTATCCCCGCCTCTCGCACCGATACTACAAGATGAAGGCAAAATGGCTCGGCATGGACCAAATGAACTTCTGGGACCGCAACGCACCGCTGCCGGAAACCTCCAATGCCGTGATTTCCTGGAACGAGGCGAAGGACACGGTGCTGTCGGCCTATGGCAACTTTGCGCCGGAGATGGCCGCAATCGCCAAGCGCTTCTTCGACGAGCAGTGGATCGACGCCCCCGTCCGCCCCGGCAAGGCGCCCGGCGCCTTCGCGCACCCGACCGTTCCGTCGGCGCACCCCTATGTGCTCGTCAACTATCTCGGCAAGCCGCGCGACGTGATGACGCTCGCCCACGAGCTTGGCCATGGCGTCCATCAGGTTCTGGCCGGCGCCCAGGGCGCGCTTATGTGCCAGACGCCGCTGACGCTTGCCGAAACCGCATCCGTCTTCGGCGAAATGCTGACTTTCCGCGCCCTTCTCGACAAGACCAAGGACAAGCGTGAGCGCAAGGCGATGCTTGCCCAGAAGGTCGAGGACATGATCAATACGGTCGTGCGCCAAATCGCCTTCTACGAGTTCGAGCGCAAAGTCCACACCGCCCGCAAGGCCGGCGAACTGACATCGGATGATATCGGAGAACTCTGGCTCTCAGTGCAATCCGAAAGCCTCGGGCCGGCGATCAAGATCTCGGAAGGCTACGAGACCTACTGGGCTTATATCCCGCACTTCATCCACTCGCCCTTCTACGTCTACGCCTACGCCTTCGGCGATTGCCTGGTGAACTCGCTCTATGCCGTCTACCAGAAGGCCGACAAGGGCTTTCAGGAGAAGTATTTCGAGCTTCTGAAGGCGGGCGGCACCAAGCATCATTCGGAGCTTTTGAAGCCATTCGGCCTCGACGCCACCGATCCGTCGTTCTGGAGCAAGGGGTTGTCGATGATCGAAAGGCTGATCGACGAATTGGAAGCACTTGATAAGAGCGCATAAGCTCTCGATCCAAAGGCAGGCATGACCAAGGCTGAACGCTACGTTCTGTTCCGGGATGACACGACCGGGCAAGTGATGCTCTTTTCCGATCCGTCGGAGATCATCATTGCCCGGACGCGCGCCGAGTTCCTTGCGGGCCTTGCCCGTATGGAAGAGGCAAAAGCCGCTGGCAAATGGCTGGCGGGCTACATGGCTTATGAAGCCGGCTACCTCTTCGAGGAAAAGCTCGCCGCTTTCCTGCCTGAAGGCCGGGAGACGCCGCTGCTCGCCTTCGGCGTCTTCGATACTCCCGAAGCCGGTATCCATCCTCTCGCGCAGCAGACACACCGCAGCGAAAACGACGAATTCCTGAGCGAGCCCAAGGCCGGTTGGGACTTTGCTCGATATAAAGAGCGATTCGATCGCCTGCATTGGCACCTACGTCAGGGCGATTGCTACCAGGCAAACCTCACCATGCCGATCACCGCCCGCTGGTCCGGCGATCCGCGCGACGCCTTCTGGTCGCTGATTTCGAGGCAGCCTGTGAAATACGGCGCGCTGGTCGATCTCGGCGGCCCCATCCTGCTTTCACGCTCGCCCGAGCTCTTCTTCCGCACCGACGAAGAGGGCTGGATCGAAACACATCCGATGAAGGGAACGGCAAAACGCGGGGCCGATGATACCGAGGACGCGGCAATCGTCGCCGCGATGCGCGACGACATAAAGACGCAAGCCGAAAACCGCATGATCGTCGATCTGCTGCGCAACGACATCTCGCGCATCACGGAGGTCGGCACCCTGGATGTCCCGAAACTCTTCGACATCGAGACCTATCCGACCGTCCACCAGATGGTCAGCCACGTGCAGGCGAAACTCCTTCCGAATCTGACCATTCGCGATATCTTCGCTGCCCTCTTTCCCTGCGGATCGATCACCGGCGCCCCAAAACTCAGTGCCATGCAGATCCTGCACGCGCTGGAAGACACACCGCGCGACGCCTATTGCGGCGCGATCGGCATGATTGCGCCCGGCGGCGGCATGCGCTTCTCGGTGGCGATCCGCACCATTAGCCTCTTTTCCGATGGCAAGGCGGTCTTCAACGTCGGCGGCGGCATCGTCTTTGATTCCACCGCCGAAGCCGAATACGAGGAGTGCCTGCTGAAAGCGCGGTTTGCGATCGGCGATCAGGAGATCGTGCGATGAACGACTTCTCGCTGCTCGAAACACTGCGTTGGGAACCCGAAGCCGGTTTCGTCAGGCTGCGCCTGCACCTGGCGCGCCTCTCCCGCTCCGCGCGCCGCATCGGCTTTCCAGACCCCACGGATGCTACCGCGAAACTGAAAGAAGCGGTTAGCTGCGCCACAACGGCACGGCGAACGCGTCTGACGCTCGACCGGCTGGGGCAGATCGAGATCACCACGGCTCCCTTCGCGCCGATCCCAGAAGGCACCACATGGAAGGTCCGGATTGCCGAAACCCGTCTCGATTCCGCCGACAAATTGCTGCGGATGAAAACGACGCGCCGTGGTGTCTACGAGACCGCACGCGCCGACTATCCGTCGTCCGAAGTTGACGAAGTTCTGCTTCTGAACGAGCGCGGCGAGGTCTGCGAAGGCACCATCACCTCAGTCTTTCTCGACGACGGATCAGGCGTGTTGCGCACGCCACCAATCTCCTGCGGCCTGCTCGCCGGCGTCTTGCGCACCGAGTTGATCTGCCAGCGCAAGGCGCGGGTTGGACGCATCTCTGTCCACGATCTGACAGCCGGAACACTCTATATGGGTAATTCGTTGCGCGGACTGATACCGGCCCGCCTCCTCAGCTAGGCCACGATCTTCAACCGATCGCGGCCGCTTTGCTTGGCGTGATACAGGGCTTCGTCGGCGCGGGCATAGACCTCGCGCGCCGTCTCTCCTGGCCGCAACTCCGCCAACCCTGCAGAGCAGGTGTAAGAGAAGGACGGTGCGGTGGGTATAGGACGCGCGCCGCGCACCATTCCGATGAGGCGTTCTATGATCAGTTCGGCCTGCGCCAGGGTCGTATCCGGCAGGATCAACATGAATTCCTCGCCGCCGATCCGCCCGAAGCTGTCACGTCGGCGGATAACCGGCTGCACGCGGCGTGAGAAATCAATCAGCACATCGTCGCCGAACTGGTGGCCATAGATGTCATTGATGCGCTTGAAGAAATCAAGGTCGATGATGCAGATGCAGCCCACAGTGCCGGGATTGGCAGAGGCCTGCCCCGCGATCAGGCTCTCCAGCGCCGCCATCATGAAGCGACGGTTGGAAATACTGGTCAACTCATCCGTCTGCGAGGCCCGCAGCGCAAAGTCGCGGTCCTGCCGTACGTCTCGCCCGCTTTGCTTCAGAGAGGTGATGTCGCTAGCAACACAAAGCATCCAGCCGTCTTTCTGCACGGTCTCGGTCATCCAGAACCAGCGACCGTCGACGACGTCGGTTTCGAACGCCCTGAACGGCAGCTTGCCCCGGCGCGATTGCGCGGAAACGAGCCAAGTCTCGAAATCAGCAGTGCGAATGATCGTCCCCTTGCCCGCCTTCGTATTGCGCCGCATGAGTTCCGACCACAAGGGAGTCTCGTCCGGTTCGATGGCGAAAGTCGAACGAAAGGCAGCATTTGCATAGCGCAACCGGTCTTCCTGATCGTAAACGGCGATCAGGACCGCGCTTTCTTCCTGCAATTCGGCAAGCCGCTCAGATATCTGGTTCATCCAATTGTTCCGGGGCACGCTGCAAACAATGGTTCGCACTTTGGCGCAGAGCTCAAAAAAGAAGATGGATGGCTCGGCGCCGATTGAATATTCACATGCATCGGAACACAACACCCCGAAAGGAAATTCTGCGATGTTCATCCTCGCCCTGACCTATGTGAAGCCGAACGAGGAAGCCGACAGGCATATGGAGCCGCATATGGCCTGGGTCAAGGAAGGCTATGCAAAAGGCTGGCTCCTCGCCTCCGGCCGCAAGGTGCCGCGAACTGGCGGCGTGGTGCTCGCGGTCGGTCAGCATGCCGAAATCGAGGCCTACGTCGCAAAAGATCCCTTCACGGTGCATGGCATCGCCGAATACGAGATCACCGAGGTCGCCATCACCACGACTATCGAGGGATTGGATATTTTAAAGGGCTGATTCACAACCGGCGCACCGCCAATTCACTGTGCTCTACTTGGAGCACGGGCCGCCCCAAACTTAGGTGTACCTCGACCGCCAAAACGCTTCACCATAGAGTCCGCATGGTCCGTTGCCCGATATGTCTCTCACGAAAGACAGGAGCGCATTATGTCACAGGCTGAAGCAAAACGCGGTACGATGGGTCAGCAGAAGTCAGGTATGACCCAGAACAACACCTCACAGCCCGGAAGATTGCGGCCCGAAGAGTTGGTCCCGTCGCGCTACGCGGTCCGGGTCGGTGAGATTGACGTGCTGGTGGTCAGCGATGGGGTACTGCCGCTTCCAACCGCGATGTTGGGACATAACGCCGACCCGACCGCCCGGGCGGCTTGGCTTAAGGACATGTTCCTGCCGCCGGACGCTTTCGACTGGGCGCTGAACGTGGTCGTGGTGCGCAGCGGCGGGCAGACCATACTCATCGACGCTGGGCTGGGATTGGACCCGGACTTGAACTTGCCGCGGGCCGGGCAGTTGACCAAGCGACTGGAGGCGGCTGGCATCGATCTTGGATCCGTCACCGACATCGTGCTCACCCACATGCACATGGACCATGTTGGCGGGCTGCTCGTCGACGGAGTGAAGGAACGGCTGCGGCCGGACCTGCGGATTCACGTGGCGGCCGCCGAGGTCAAATTCTGGGAGTCGCCCGATTTCTCCCGCGTCTCGATGCCGCCGGGGTTCCCGGACGCGCTTCGGGCGGCCGCCAAACGTTTCACGGAAGAATACCGCAGCCATCTGCGGCTGTTCGATGAAGAGCAAGCGGTAGCGCCGGGCGTGGTCGCCACACGTACCGGCGGTCACACCCCTGGGCACAGCGTGGTCCGCGTGGCGTCCGGCAACGATCGGCTGATGTTTGCCGGCGACGCCGTGTTCGCGGTCGGGTTCGAACACCCCGACTGGTATAACGGTTTCGAACACGATCCAGAAGAAGCGGCCCGCGTCCGGGTCCGACTTTTGCGGGAGCTGGCGGAGACCGGCGGACTGCTGGTGGCTACTCATCTGCCGTTCCCGTCCGTTGGCCACGTTGCAGTCGAGGGCGACGATTTTCGTTGGGTGCCGGTCTTCTGGGACTACTGAGGGCTTGTCGGGTCAGGGCATGAGCCAAATCTGGCCCCATCCGGACAGTCTGTGGCGGACGGTCTTCCATCGGGGGACATTGGCGGCATAGAGTGCGATCATGACGCCTCTGACCTATACACCCTATGGCGGCTCCGCCCGGCCTTTCACCATCGGTTTGATGCCGCTCGATCCTAGCCGCTGGATCGAGCCGGATGACGATTGGGCCCGCTATGTCGGCGAGAAACGACGCCTGATCGAGACACATCGCGACGAGATCTTCGTTGCCGAGGCGGATACCGCGGAAGCACAGCAGGAGGTCTTCGATCTCCTGCTGGCTTATCTTGCGGAATATCATCCGAAGCTTGCCGACAGCGTTGCCCATGCAACCGAGCGGGATGCACCGCCCCTGCTGCGTGCCGGCCTGCTGGTGCAGGACGATCTCGTCATCATGCGACGTAGGGAAGACGGCTGGCATCTTGTCGCCGGCTTTGTCGCCTTCCCGTCCTCATGGTCGCTGCAGGAGAAGTTCGGTCGCCCGATGCAGGCAATTCACGCCGACGTGCCCGGTTTCGGCGAAGGTACGCGTAACGCGACACTCATCACCCGCATCTTCGATAACCTGCAGGTTTCGCAACCTGTGGAACGGCTGAACTGGTCCGTGAACGTCACGGATGAACTATTTTTGCCACTCTCCAAACACCGCCGCCCGCCGTCGGCCGACCCGTTCACGCTCGCCGAGCGCTTTGCTCGCGTCGAGCGCCAGACGCTGCACAAACTGCCGAAGTCGGGCGATATTCTGTTTACCATCCGCGTCTATGTCGATTCGATAGCCGCGATCGCCGACCACCCGAATGCCGCCAAACTTGCCGGAAGCTTCGCCGCGCAGCTGGATAGTCTCGATGAGCAGCAGGCGGCCTATAAAGGTCTGATACTGCAGAAGGCCGAACTCGTCGCGAAGCTTCGAGCGCTCGCGGACACCCTCTCTCCCGCCTGAGTTTTATGCTCTTGCTCTTTATTGTGACGCCGTTTTGTGGTTAGAGCCGATAATCTCGCATTCTCTGCGCAATTTCCAGATGAATTCCTAAAGGCCCATCGCCTTCGTCGCCTTCCACAGGAGAAAAGAAAGAATGACGGAACAAACCCACCCGGTATATGCCGAAATTACTGGCCCGATCGTGATGATCGGCTTTGGCTCCATCGGCCGCGGTACCCTGCCGCTGATCGAGCGCCACTTCAAATTCGACAAGAGCCGGATGGTAGTCATCGACCCGCGCGACGACGCAGATCACACCGAAATCATGGCAAAGCATGGCGTGAAGCACATCAAGGCTCATGTCACGAAGGAAAACTACAAGGAACTGCTGAAACCGCTTCTGACCGAAGGCAGTGGCCAGGGTTTTTGCGTCAATCTCTCCGTCGACACCGGTTCGGTCGACCTGATGAAGCTCTGCCGCAAGCTCGGCGCTCTCTACATCGATACCGTCATCGAGCCCTGGCTCGGTTTCTACTTCGACAAGAGCATGAAGAATGCCGACCGCACCAACTACGCACTGCGTGAAACTCTTCGCAAGGAAAAGGCGAAGAACCCGGGCGGTCCGACTGCTGTCTCCACCTGCGGCGCAAACCCGGGTATGGTTTCGTGGTTCGTCAAGAAGGCGCTCGTCAACCTCGCCAACGATATCGGTGTGAAGTTCGAAGAGCCGGATCAGCACGACCGCGAAGGCTGGGCGAAGCTGATGAAGAAGGTCGGCGTCAAGGGCATCCACATCGCCGAGCGCGACACGCAGCGTACCAAGCATCCGAAGCCGCTTAACGTCTTCTGGAACACCTGGTCGGTTGAAGGCTTCATCTCCGAAGGCTTGCAGCCGGCCGAACTCGGCTGGGGCACCCACGAAAACTGGATGCCGAAGAACGGCAAGAAGCACAAGAAGGGTTGCAAGGCTGGTATCTACCTCGAGCAGCCGGGCGCCAACACTCGCGTCCGCACGTGGTGCCCGACCCCCGGTCCGCAGTACGGCTTCCTCGTAACGCACAACGAGGCGATCTCGATCGCCGACTTCTTCACCGTTCGCGACAAGGACGGCGAAGTCACCTTCCGTCCGACCTGCCACTACGCCTACCATCCGGCGAACGACGCGGTTCTCTCGATGCATGAGATGTTCGGCAACGGCGGCAACCCGCAGCCGGTTCACCACGTTCTCGACGAGGACGAGTTGGAGGACGGCATCGACGAACTCGGCGTCCTGCTCTACGGCCATGAGAAGAACGCTTACTGGTACGGTTCCCGCCTGTCGCTGGAGGAAACGCGCCGCATCGCGCCTTACCAGAACGCGACGGGCATGCAGGTCACCTCCGCCGTTCTCGCCGGCATGGTCTGGGCCCTTGAAAATCCGACGGCCGGTATCGTCGAAGCCGACGAAATCGACTACAAGCGCTGCCTCGAGGTGCAGAGCCGGTACCTCGGCCCGGTCGAAGGCCACTACACCGAGTGGACGCCGCTGGAAGGTCGCCCGGGGCTCTTCCCGGAAGAGATCGACACCAAGGATCCGTGGCAGTTCAAGAACATCCTCGTTCGCTGATGCCAGCCCGAACCGCATTTGAAGATGCCCGCCTTGCGGCGGGCATTTTTGTAACGCCTGCTGTATAAATGCCGTCATGAGACCTTGAAGTCTTGCCTTAACTACCGGCTCGCGCCATGTGTTTCACAACCACACGGATAGTTCTCGTTCCGAAGCCCCGGGAGAAACTCATGAGAATCAGACCCCTCCTTGTCCTCATCGGCGCGTCCGCGGCGTTGAGCGCCTGCACCACGTCGTCGCCGCGCCCGGTACCGGTCGCTGCAACCCCGGCTCAGACAGGCGTTGAGGGTTCATGGTCGGATCCGAACGGCATCATCTCCACATTCCAGGCCGGAACCTTCACCACGCGCACGACCGACAGCAACCAGCTTCTCGCGTCGGGCACTTATGTGAACACCTCCCCGTCGCTGGTCGAGATCAACATGACCTCGCTGGTGCGCAAGACGCAATCCAAGGTCAACTGCGCGCTGGTGACCCAGAGCCAGCTCAATTGCACCTCCGACGCCGGTTCCCAATTCACGCTTACGCGCCGCATGTAGAGCTGTAAGGTTCGATTTGCGTTGGACTAAATGGTTCTGGTCTGCCAAAAGGCCCCGAGGACGCGACCGCCGTTATTTATAGAACGGGGTCGGGCGACCGATTGACGTCACGTTGCTGCCGCGAGATCACGCTGGCCGTCCTCAAATTCTCAACAAGCCGGTTTCAGAGGATGACTGCGTTCGCAGCCTGAGCGGATTTTCCTCGTTCGAAAAAAGAAAGCAGCTCTAGGGTTTGTTGAAAGCAGCCTCTCGCGAGGTTTTTCGTTTACCGCCCTTGGAATGCGCCGCTTCTGTCACAGCTTTTTCTCTTGCCGCCGCTAAATGCTTGGTGGAAACATTGATCACCTAGGGACGGCGGAGCGCAGGGGATATGGCTTCGCCGAAAAATCAGGAGAGCAGGATGACGAATTTTCAGTTCGGTCTGTTGACCGCGTCGATGTTGGCGCTGTCAAGCAGCGCCGCTTTTGCCGATTACGAACTCAATATCCTTCACATCAACGATTTCCATTCGCGCATCGAGTCGATCAACAAGTTCGATTCCACCTGCTCGGCCGAGGAAGAAGGCAAGAAGGAATGCTTCGGCGGCGCCGCCCGCCTGAAGACCGCGATCGACCAGCGTCGCGCCGCCCTGAACGGCAAGAACACGCTGCTGCTGAATGCCGGCGACAATTTCCAGGGATCGCTCTTCTACACGACCTACAAGGGCGCGGTCGAAGCCGAAATGCTGAATGACATGAAGTTCGACGTCATGACCGTCGGCAACCACGAGTTCGACGACAGCGAGGATGGCCTGGCGACCTTCCTCGACAAGGTGCAATTCCCAGTCATTTCGGCCAATGTCCTGGCCGGTGACGGCTCCAAGCTCGGCGATCGCATCAAGCCTTCGCTGGTGCTCGAGGTCGGCGGCCAGAAGATTGGCATCGTCGGCGCCGTGACCAACGATACCGAAGAACTGTCCTCGCCCGGCCCGAAGGTGATGATCGCCGACGACGTGCAGACCATCACCGCGGCCGTCGAAGACTTGAAGAAGCAAGGCATCAACAAGATCATCGCGCTGACCCATGTCGGCTATCCGCGCGACCTCGCAGCCATCGCCAAGATCCCCGATGTCGACGTCGTCGTCGGCGGCCATTCGCACAGCCTGCTGTCCAACACCGACCCGAAGGCGGAAGGCCCCTACCCGACGATGGTCGACAATCCCGGCGGCTACAAGGTGCCGGTGGTTCAGGCGGCATCGTACAGCAAGTATCTCGGCGACCTCGTCGTCACCTTCGATGACAACGGCGTCGTCAAGGACGCCAAGGGCGACCCGATCCTGATCGATTTCTCCTTCACTCCGGATCCGAGCCTCACCGCGCGTATCGCCGAACTCGCCAAGCCGATCGAAGAACTGCGCAAGAAGGTCATCGGTTCCAGCGAAGCCCCGATCCAAGGCGACCGCACTGTCTGCCGAGTCGAGGAATGCTCAATGGGCAACCTCGTCGCCGACGCCATGCTCGACCGCGGCAAGAGCCAGGGCATGAGCGTCGCCATCCAGAATGGCGGCGGTCTGCGCGCCTCGATCGATGCCGGCGACGTCACTCAGGGCGAAGTCATCACCGTGCTGCCGTTCCAGAACACGCTGGCGACCTTCCAGCTGACGGGTGCCGATATCCGCAAGGCTCTCGAAAATGGCCTGAGCCAGATTGAACAGGGCGCCGGCCGTTTCCCTCAGGTATCGGGCTTGAAATACACCTTCGATAAGACCAAACCTGCCGGCAGCCGCCTCGTTTCCGTCGAAGCGAAGGAAGGCGACGCCTATGTGGTGCTCGACGATGCTAAGACCTACGGCGTCGTCACCAACAACTTCATGCGTGCAGGTGGCGATGGCTACTCGATCTTCGAGACGGCGGGCAAGAATGCCTACGACTTCGGACCGGACCTCGCCGACGTGACTGCCGAATATCTTGCAGCGCACTCGCCCTACAAGCCTTATACGGACGGTCGCGTGACCGAAGTCGCAGCCTCCGGTACCCAGGCAGCTGCCACGACGGCACCCGCACAGGCCGCGCCCGCCTCCCCGGCAGCACCGGCCGCTTCTACGGCACCCACCGCGGCAGCTCCGGCAGCGCTCGCCCCGAATACGCCGACCAACCACGTCATCGCCGCCGGCGATACGCTTTGGGATCTCTCCAAGCAGTTCTATGGCGAGGGCGCGCTCTGGAAGAAGATTTCCGACGCCAACGGCACGCCGGCGCCACGCCACCTGACGATCGGTAAGGAACTGCAGATTCCGTCGAAGTAAGACGATTTGTCTCGATTCTGAAAGCCGGTCCGGGGTTCCGCGGACCGGCTTTTGTTTCTATAGGGTGAACCACCGAAGTCCGGCTGCGTGTGAGCCGGTCAGACAAGACACCAAGGGTTTAAATGACGACCATTGAAACTGCGCACCGCCCGGTGGACCACCCGCCCGTCAAATCAGGCAAGGTCGGCGTCCTGCTCGTTAATCTGGGCACGCCCGATGGCACCGATTACACGTCCATGCGCCGTTACCTGAAGGAATTCCTGACCGACAAGCGCGTCATCGAGTGGTCACCCTGGAAGTGGTACCCGATCCTCTTCGGCATCGTCCTCAACACGCGCCCGCAAAAGGTGGGCAAGGCCTATGAGACGATCTGGAACAAGGACAGGAACGAGAGCTACCTGCGCACCTACACGCGCAACCAGTCCGATCTCATGGCCGAACGCTTGAAGGACCTGCCAAACGTGAAGGTGGAATGGGCAATGCGCTATGGCACGCCCTCGATTCCATCGCGCATCGAGGCGCTGAAGGACGAGGGTTGCGATCGCATCGTTCTTTTCCCGCTTTATCCGCAATACGCCGCCGCAACGACGGCAACCGTCAACGACAAGGCCTTCCAGCAGCTACTGAAGATGCGCTGGCAGCCGGCGCTGCGGACCGTCCCTGACTATCACGACGACGAGACCTACATCGAAGCGCTTGCCAATTCGGTGAAGAACCATTTGGCGACGCTCGACTGGCAGCCGGACATGGTACTCGCCTCCTTCCACGGCATTCCTATGTCCTATTTCAAGCTTGGCGATCCCTATTATTGCCAGTGCCAGAAGACCGGCCGCCTGCTGCGCGAACGGCTGGGACTGCCGGAAGACAAGTTCATGGTGACCTTCCAATCCCGTTTCGGGCCGGAAGAGTGGCTGCAGCCCTATACCGACAAGACGGTGGAGAAGCTGGCCCAAGACGGCGTCAAGAAGATCGCCGTTCTGAACCCCGGTTTCGTGTCCGACTGTCTGGAGACACTGGAAGAAATCGCCGAGCAGGCCGCTCATTCCTTCCATGAGAATGGCGGCGAGAAGTTCGCTCACATCCCCTGCCTCAACGACAGCGAGGATGGCATGCGAGTGCTCGAAAAGGTCGTTCGCCGCGAACTGCTCGGCTGGGCCTGATCAGACGCCGCGCTTGTTGCCCCAGAGCAGAACATGCAACTGGGGCAGCACACGGGCCTCGAACCACCGGTCCTCGGTCACCTTGTCGACCAGCCACAGCATCCTGTCCATGATACCGTCGATATCGACGCGCGCATCGTCGTCGTCAGGCGGCGGAGGCGTGTGGTTCCCCGGCTGCAGATAGACGGGCAGATCGGGATAGCGCGCCGCCGCCTCGCGGGCATAGGCATAGTCGCGGTCGTCGAAGACGACGATCTTCAGCGCGATATCGGGCCCGCAGGCCGCCATCTTGAGACAGACCTCGAACGCATCCCAATCCGTCGCCATGCCGCTCGAGGGCGGCTTCGGGCTCAGCACCAGCACATCAAGATCGGCAAACCACTCCTTGGCGACGCTCCCCTGCGTTTCCAGCGCGAATCTGTAGCCTTGCTCATGCCCATGCGCGATCAGACCGCCAAGCGGCTGGATCGCCGGGTTGCCACCCGAAAGCGAGACCATCAGAGGCTTGCCGCCGGAGAGCCGCGTCACCTCCGCCCATATGCCATCGACGGTCATCGGCAGCCATTGATCGCGATACTCGCTATCCACAGCATGCAGGCTGTCGCACCAAGAACAGCGATAATCGCAGCCGCCGGTGCGAACGAAGACGGTCGGCAGGCCGATCAGGACGCCTTCCCCCTGGATCGTCGGCCCGAAGATCTCGCTGACGCGGATCTGGGCCTCGCGAGCCCCGCTCACGGTCGGTATTCCGCCCAGGTCTTCGGTGTCTCGCTGACGCGCACGGCGGAAGTCTCCGGCAGTCGCTCCTTGCACCAGTCGTAGAAGTGCTTGGCGAGATATTCCGAGGTCACGCGATCATGGCCGAACACCTCATTCAGATGCCGATGGTCGAAGCGCTCGTCGATGTAGCGCTTCAGCGGCGAAAGCTCTTGATAGTCTCGAACGAAGCCGTTCTCGTCGAGTTCGGCGGCGGCCAGTTCCACCACGACGATATAGTTGTGACCGTGCAGGCGAGCACACTGGTGATCGGCGGGCAGATGCGTCAGCTGATGCGACGCGGAAAAGTGAAACTCCTTGGTGATGCGAAACATCACTTCACCTCCCTGGCCGAATAGCCTGCTGTGGCCGCCACCCAGAAATCCGGATCCTCGTATTCCGTGGGGTCGGCGACGCCGGCCAGATGAAAGGCCTCGCGCCGCTCGACGCAGGTGCCGCACCGTCCGCAATGGCGCGTACCGCCCTTGTAGCAGGACCATGTCTCGGCAAATGGCGTCCCGTATTTCGCACCATCGGTAACGATATCGGCTTTCGAGACGTTGACGTAGGGAGCGAGCAGCGAAACACTGGCATAGCCATCCAGCGCCTGGTTCTGCATCTCCTGGAAAGCATCGATGAAGCCCGGGCGGCAATCGGGATAGATGAAGTGGTCGCCGCCATGCACGGCAACGGCGACCGCGTCGGCTTTCTGGGCCGCTGCGAGACCGAACGCGATTGCAAGCATGATTGCGTTGCGGTTCGGCACCACGGTCGCCTTCATCGTCTCCTCGGCATAGTGGCCGTCGGGCACGTCGACATCGTCGGTCAGGGCCGAACCCGTCAGGTGCCGGCCGATGGTGCGGATGTCGATGATCTGGTGCGGTACGCCGAGCCGCTTGGCGCAGGCTGTGGCAAAGTCCAGTTCCTTGCGGTGGCGCTGTCCGTAATCGAAGGAAAGCAGGCTGATAAGCTGATGCTCCGCCGCCACGCGATGGGCGAGCGAAATGGAGTCCAATCCGCCGGAGCAGATGACGATCGTCTTCATGATGAGGATCCCTTGTTTTGACCGGGTGGGCTGCGACCGGTATTTCCTGCGCGCCTTCTAATGCAAAGCGCTCCCGTTGTGAATAGTCGACTGACATCCCATATCGAATCCATAAACCGGATAGCTTCGCCAGCCGAAGATGCTGGCGTTTCAGGCCGGCTCGTCTAAGGTTGCATCAGTCGATTCTATCGCGGGGGAGTTTCATGGTTCTGAGTGGCTTCGATATCGTCGTCATAGCACTGGTGATCTTCGTCATCCTCGTGCTGTTTGCAGGCATCAAGATCGTGCCGCAGGGCTACCGCTACACCCTCGAGCGTTTCGGCCGCTATACGCGCACGCTGGAGCCCGGCCTCAACCTCATCACCCCCTTCATCGAGCGTATCGGCGCCCGCATGAACGTCATGGAACAGGTCCTGAACGTGCCGACCCAGGAGGTTATAACCAAGGATAACGCCTCCATCTCGACCGACGCCGTCGCTTTCTACCAGGTCCTCAACGCCGCCGAGGCAGCCTATCAGGTCGCGAACCTCGAGAATGCCGTCTTGAACCTGACGATGACCAACATCCGTACCGTCATGGGGTCGATGGATCTCGACGAATTGCTCTCGAACCGTGATGCCATCAACGACCGGCTGCTGCACGTCGTCGACGATGCCGTCCGGCCTTGGGGCATCAAGGTGACGCGCATCGAGATCAAGGACATCCAGCCACCACGCGACCTGGTGGACGCCATGGCGCGGCAGATGAAGGCCGAACGCGAGAAGCGCGCGCAGGTGCTGGAGGCCGAAGGCTCCCGTAACGCTCAGATCCTGCGTGCCGAGGGCTCCAAGCAATCGGCAATCCTGCAGGCCGAGGGTCAGCGCGAAGCCGCCTTCCGCAACGCCGAGGCTCGAGAACGCCTCGCCGAAGCAGAAGCCAAGGCAACCAAGATGGTGTCGGAGGCGATTGCATCGGGCAACATTCAGGCCGTCAACTATTTCGTAGCCCAGAAATATACCGAAGCTCTCACCGCGATCGGTACCGCCGGTAGTTCGAAGGTCGTGCTGATGCCGGTCGAGGCTTCGTCCATCATCGGCTCGCTTGGCGGCATTGGAGCGATCGCCAGGGAGGTCTTCGGCGACAACCCGACGCCGCCGCCACCACCACGCCAGCAGTCAACCCCGCGAACCACCCCGGCCGTCAACCCCTTCAACCCGCCAACGGAGCGCTGAGCCATGATCGCCAGCCTCGTCGCGGAACTCGGACCCTGGAGCTGGTGGATCGCCGGCTTGGTGCTGCTGGCCGCAGAATTGATCGCGCCGGGCGTCTTCCTTGTCTGGATCGGGCTTGCCGCCCTTATCGTCGGCATGCTGTCGCTACTGTTCTGGGACAGCAGCTTCTGGCTTTGGCAGGTTCAGGCCATCCTCTTTGCGCTTCTTGCAGTCGTGGCAACGGTGGTCGGCCGCAAGCTGACCCTGCAGCACGGTGAAACCGATCAGCCTTTCCTCAATCAGCGGGCCGAAAGCCTCATCGGGCGCACCGCGACGCTGGCGGAGCCCATCCGCGAAGGGCGCGGTCGTATTCGCCTCGACGATACGTTCTGGCTCGTAAACGGCCCGGACCTGCCTGTAGGCACCAAGGTAAAGGTGGTGGCGAGCAGCGGGCGCGATCTGACGGTAGAACAGGTCTGATCAGGCCACGCCGATCCGAAGCAGATCATGGAAGTGCACGAGCCCGATCGGGCGGTTGTCGTCGTCGACCACGATCAGTGCTCCGATGCTGTGCTGGTTGAGCATGGCAAGCGCGGCCGTTGCCAGCACTGTCGGCTTCACCGTCTTTGGTGTCCGCGTCATGATATCGTCGACAACGAGCTCGGAGAGGTTGCGCGTCAGGTTGCGTGCCAGGTCGCCTTCCGTGATGATGCCGCAGAGGCGCTCATCGTCGTCCAGAATACCGACGCAGCCGAAATGCTTCCGAGACAACGTCGAGATCGCCAGCGGCACCGGCGTTCCCTTGGCCACCAACGGGACGCGATCGCCCGTATGCATGATATCGGCGACATGGCTGAGACTCGCCCCGAGTTTGCCGCCCGGATGGAACACGTGAAAGTCGCGCGCCGTAAAGCCTCGTGCCTCAAGCAGCGCGATGGCAAGCGCATCGCCCATGGCGAGCTGCATCAGCGTCGAAGTGGTCGGAGCCAGCCCATGCGGACAGGCCTCTTCCTCGTTCGGCATCAACAGGACAATGTCGGATGCCGTGGCAAGCGACGATCTTTCGGAACATGTGACGGCAATCAGCGGAATCGAGAACCGGCGCGTATAGCCGATGATGCTGCGAAGCTCGGCACTTTCGCCGCCCTTGGAAAGGGCAAGGACGATATCCGTCGTGCCGATCATCCCGAGATCGCCATGGTTTGCCTCGGCCGCATGGACAAAGAAGGCCGGCGTTCCTGTCGACGCCAGCGTCGCCGCGATCTTCACACCGATGTGGCCGCTCTTGCCGACGCCTGTAACGATGACGCGACCGGTGACGCCGTTGATCGTCTCGACGGCCCGCATGAAAGGCCCGGCCAAGCCGTCGTCAAAAGCTCGCTCCAGGGCCTCAAGCGCCCGCCTCTCGGTGCCGATTGTCCGTTTCGCAGACTCCAGGACACCGTTTTCGATGACATTTACCGCTCTCTTGATCATGGCACTGCGTTAGCGGTTTTCATCCGCCGTGTCCATCGGCTGCCCTCACGGGCATCGCAGCGCAACGAATGGTTAACCACAAGCCTTTACGTTCGGGTAACGCTTCGACGCATGCCAGGATACACATGAGCCATTGGAAGGACACGAGCAGTCTCACGCCGCTCCGCGCGACGGGCTTTGCCGTGTCCATGGCTCTGATGGCAGGCACTTTCCTCGCGCCCCACGCCGTACTTGCGCAGTCGACGCCCGTTTCCAACAGCTCGATCCGCTCGTCCACCGCACCTGCTGCTGCGGCGGTGGAGGATGAAAGCGATATCCCTGAAACACCGGCCGGCACTATGTCAACGGCCGACAATGCGGCGCCAGCAGCCACTGCTGCGCCGATTGCGGCTGCCGATCAAAAACCGAGCGACGAGACGACCGGTGCGATCCTCGATGAGGACATGATACGCCTCAACACGCGCGAAGCGCCGCTCGACGAGCGGCTGCCGGCCCGCAAGCCGGAGCCGAATCCGGCGGCCGAGGAAACGCCGGGCATCAGCATCGGCACCTTCGTCCTGCGTCCGACCGTTACCCAGAGCATCAACACCGAGACGCAGAAGGACGCCGGCATCAAACAGACGCGTGGCTTCCTCGAAACGGATCTGCACGCCACGATGACCTCCGACTGGGCGCTGCACCAACTCACGGTGACCACCGACGGCGCCTGGCAGAAGAACGTCAGCGGCGAAGGCGAGGAACAGCCGGATTTCAGGATCGACGGCGACCTGCGGCTCGATCTTCCCGAGGATACGACCGCACATATCATCGGCGGCTACCATTTCTACCGCGAAGACACTGATGATCCGAATGCCATCCAGAACGCGGACCAGCAATCGGATGTTCAGGAATTCAGCACCGGCGCCTCGATCGAACGCGACTTCGGCATCCTGCGCGGCAACACCGCTATCGATGTCAGCCGTACGATCTATTCCGACGCGACATTGTCCGATGGAACGACCGTTTCGCTGGCCGATCGCAACGAGACGAGCGGCACGATCCGCGGCCGCATCGGCTACGAGCTTTCCCCGGCTCTCATCCCCTTCATCGAAGGCAATGTCGGCAAGACGGTCTATGACGAGAGTATCGATTCCGCCGGCTTCCGCAGGTCGGGAGATAGCTATGGCGCCAAGGTCGGCGTCGAACTCGATTTGGGTGAAAAGCTCCGCGGCGAGGTCGGGGTTGGCTATCAGACTGCCACCTTCGACGACGACCGCCTCTCGGACATCGACGCGGCCGTGGTGGATGCTCAGCTATTCTGGTCGCCGCTCAGAGGTACGGACGTCAACATCGGCCTGCTGACAAGCATCAACCCGTCGACCACAGCTGGCGAATCCGGCTACGTTTCGCATGCTTTGACGACGGGCGTCACGCATCAACTGCGTGATAATCTGACAGGCACTGTCCTCGGCGGCATCATCTATCGCGACTATCCGTCGGATAGCCCGACCAGCGACGAGACGGTCTACACCACGAGCGCCGGGCTGACCTGGAACATCAACCGCTACCTCGATATGACCAGCACCATTGGCTACGAGCTGACGTCCCGCAAGACAAGCAGCGATTCCGAGCAATGGCGGGCCGGCGTCGGTGTGAAACTGAAGCACTGAAACGAAATCCGCCTCCAAGTGGGAGCCTTGGAGGCGGACTAATTCGTTTGACAGGCAGGCTGGTTTCAGAGGCCCTTCAGCAGCGCCTTGAAGCCTTCCTCGACGGTCGGGCGGATGTCCGCACGTTCCAGGGCGAAGGCCACGTTGGCCAGGATGAAGCCGTCCTTGGCGCCGCAGTCATAGGTCGTGCCGCGGAAGTGATAGCCCGCGAACGTCTGGTCCTTCAGCAGCTTCAGCATGCCGTCGGTCAGCTGGATTTCGTTGCCAGCGCCTCGTTCCTGGGTTTCCAGGATCTTGAAGACTTCAGGCTGCAGGATATAGCGGCCGTTGATGAAATAGTTCGACGGTGCCGTGCCCTTGGCAGGCTTCTCGACCATGCCGGTGATGCGGAAGCCATCACCGATCGCTTCGCCGACGCCGACGATGCCGTACTTGTGAGCTTGATCCGGGGCGCATTCCTCGACGGCGATGATGTTGCCGCCGCTCTGGGCATAAAGGTCGATCATGCCCTTCATGCAGCCCTTGCCTTCGCTCTTCATGATCATGTCGGGCAAGAGCAGCGCAAACGGCTCGTTGCCGACGATCTCGCGAGCACACCAGACGGCATGGCCGAGGCCAAGCGGCTCCTGCTGACGAGTGAAGCTGACCGTACCAGCCTTGGGAAGCTGGCCAGCAAGCAGCGTCATTTCCGCCTGCTTGCTGCGCTCGCGCAGCGTCTGCTCAAGCTCGAAATGGATATCGAAGTAGTCTTCGATGATGTGTTTGTTACGACCTGTGACGAAAACGAAATGCTCGATGCCCGCTTCCAAAGCTTCGTCGACCACATACTGAATGATCGGTTTGTCGACGACAGTCAGCATTTCCTTCGGCACGGCTTTGGTGGCCGGGAGAAAGCGAGTCCCGAGACCCGCGACCGGAAATACAGCTTTGCGAACTTTTTTATGCTCTGCCACACAATCCTCCTGCGATAACTACACCGCTTGAAATAAAGGCATTTTTGATTGAACTAGATGCGATTTGCTACAGTTTTGCAAATGGTGACTGCGTTCCTACGTCATGGTAAAGAATTTGTTGACTTCGTTCAGGTAGTCTCAGGCCTGAGCGGAAATTTGCGCTCCGCTGTGCCTGAAACGAAAGGACGGATGACCGCCGATGACTCAAAATCACAGAAATTCCCTTCGTGGTCTTGCTATTGCACTCATCGTGACCGCGTCCGCCGGCCTGGCCCCCATCAACGCGAAAGCAGATCAGCGGTTCCAGAAGTGGATCGCGGACTTCTATCAAACTGCCGCTCAAAATGGCATCAGCAAGGCAACCTATCGCAAAGCCTTCTCAGGCGTCAGCGATCCGGATCCGACAGTGCTGGAAAAGGCTGCCTATCAGCCTGAATTTACAACGAAAATCTGGGACTACGTTGATTCCCGTGTAAATCCGTACACGGTGCAGATCGGCCGTCAGATGGCCGCCAAACATGCCTCGACGCTGAATGCGGTTCAACGCCAGTTTGGTGTGGACAAGACGATTCTCCTGGCCATCTGGTCGATGGAATCCAATTATGGCGCAGTTCTCGACAAGGACGACCGCCTGCACTACGTGCCGCGCGCCTTGGCGACCCTCGCCTATGCCGACGAACGCCGCGCGAAGTTCGCCAAGAAGCAACTCATTGCGGCGCTGAAGATCCTGCAGAATGGCGATATCTCGCCCGATGGCATGACCGGCTCCTGGGCCGGCGCCATGGGCCACACCCAATTCATTCCGACAAGCTACCTGCTCTATGCGGTCGACGCCGACGACAACGGACATCGCGACATCTGGAACTCCGTGCCTGATGCTCTCGCCACGTCCGCCAACCTGCTGCGGAAAAACGGGTGGGATGCCGGCAAAACCTGGGGCTATGAAGTGGTCGTGCCGCCGAATGCCAGAAAACAGGTCGGTAAAACGCATACACTGGCGCAGTGGGCCTCCCTCGGCCTTAGCCGGCCGAACGGCAAGAGCTTCCGCGATGGCGGCAGCAAGGCCGTGCTCAAGATGCCGGCCGGCCCCGATGGCCCGGGCTTCCTGATGACCAGCAATTTCTTCACCATCAAGAACTACAACGCGTCGGACAGTTACGCGATTGCGGTCGGACTGCTGGCGGACGAGATCGCCGGCTACGGCGGCATGAAGCAGCCCTGGCCACGACCGAACGGTACGCTTGATATGAAGCAAAAGTTCGAACTGCAGACGCGCCTGAAGACACTCGGTTATTACGACGGCGAGGTCGACGGGAACTTCGGCAGCGGATCCAAGGCCGCGATTGCCGCGGTCCAGGCTCGCATCGGAATGCAGCAGGACGGTGAGCCATCGCTGCCGCTCCTGAACGCGCTTCGCAAGTAGACGGAATAATCGGCAACATACACTTTTGGAGTGTGGACGCGAGTTCCCGCTCCATGCGAGAATGCCGGCAGATGCGAGGCTGCTGATTATGCGTAAACGAGTACACCGGGCAACGCTCCGCTGGGGTGCGATTGGCACCGCAACGTTGGTGCTCGTCTTCAGCGCGCTGCCGGTGCACGTGGCCGATGCGCAGGAGCGGTATTACTATCGCCGCTCGATTCTCGATTTTTTCTTTGGCCGTCGCTACATCCAGGAATATCCGCCACAGGCACCGTCTCAGAACGCGCCGCAGCGACAGCCTGCGCCGAGAAGGAAAGCGCCGTCGCCGAAGGCGGCTGCGGCTCCCCGTCCCGCCGCTCCCGTCGTCGTTGAGGAAAAGGCGGTCGAGAAGCTTGCCAACGCCCAGAAGATCCTCGTCGTCGGCGATTTTCTCGCCGGCGGTCTTGGCGTCGGCATGGACGCTGCTTTCAAGGATTCTCCCGGCGTCGTGGTCGAGACACATAGCAACGTCGCCTCGGGTCTGGTCCGAGACGACTACTATGACTGGCCGCAACAGCTGACAAAATTCATGGACGAGGCGAAGCCCGCCATGGTCATCGTCATGCTCGGCGCGAATGACCGCCAGCAGATGGTGACGGATATCGGCAAGGAGAAATTCAGGACCGACGGTTGGTATTCCGAATATCAGCGCCGCGTCGTGGCCTTCGGCCAGCAGGTCACCAGCCGCAAGATTCCGCTGCTCTGGGTCGGACTACCCGCCTTCGATTCGCCTGCGATGACCGCCGATGCCGTGCAGCTTAACCAGTTGTTCCGCAAGCAGATGGAGAGCGTCGGCGGCGAGTTCGTCGACATCTGGGACGGTTTCGTCAGCGAAGGCGGCGACTTCATCGTCACCGGCTCGGATATCAACGGCCAGCAGGTCCGCCTACGCACCTCGGATGGCATCAACCTCACGGAAGCAGGCCGGCGCAAGCTTGCCTTCTATGTCGAAAAGCCCGTGCGCCGCATTCTCGGGGTACAGGCAAGCCCGGACCTCGTCCGCCTTGACGCGGGCAATGCGCCGGTGATCGACGCTGTGGCAATGCCCGGCCGCACCGAGCCGATCAGCCTCTCCGATCCCAACCTGGATGGCGGCGCGGAACTTCTTGGCGGCAGGGCACTCCCGGTCAGTGCCACCAAGTCGCCACGTGATCTTCTGGTTCAGGATGGCGAGATGGCGGCTCCCCCTGTTGGCCGCGTCGATGACTATCGCATGGCTCCTGTGAAGCCCACCGCTCAGGTCACCATCAAATAGCCCGGCTGCATGAAGCCGCGCTCCAAAAACGCGCTCTTGATCTCAGTCGAACGCGAGGCTCACCAAACGAAAAAGGGCCGCTCAGAGCGGCCCAAAATCCAATCATCAACTGTGTCGCTTACCGCGGCAGAACCGTCGAGCCCATCAGGGCTTCGTCGATGGCGCGGGCGGCCTGGCGGCCTTCGCGGATCGCCCAGACCACCAGCGACTGACCGCGGCGCACGTCGCCCGCCGTCCAGAGCTTGTCGACCGAGGTCTTGTAGTCGCGGTCGTCGGCAACGACGTTGGTCGAGCCGCGACGGTCGGTGTTGAGCGTGAGCTTGCCGTCGAGTTCCTTGAGCACGCTGTCCTTGAACGGGCCGCTGAAACCGATCGCGATGAAAGCGAGGTCGGCCTTGATGATGAACTCGGTGCCGGCGATCGGCTTGCGACGCTCGTCGACTTCGCAGCACTTCACGCCGGTCAGAACGCCATCTTCACCGACGAACTCGAGTGTTGCCACCTGGAACTCGCGAATTGCGCCTTCCGCTTGCGAGGACGACGTGCGCATCTTCGTTGCCCAGAACGGCCAGACAGCGAGCTTGTCTTCCTTCTCCGGCGGCTGCGGGCGGATGTCGAGCTGCGTGACCTTCACCGCGCCCTGGCGGAACGCCGTACCGACGCAGTCCGATGCGGTATCGCCACCGCCGACGACGACGACATGCTTGGCGCCGGCGAGGATCGGGTCAGAGGCCCAGCCGACGCTGTCGATGTTTTCACGGCCGACGCGCTTGTTCTGCTGCACGAGGTAGGGCATCGCGTCATGGACGCCCGAAAGCTCGATGCCCGGGATACCCGCTTCGCGTGGCGTTTCAGAACCGCCGCAATAGAGAACCGCATCGTGGTCTGCGAGCAGCTGCTCGACCTTCACGTCGACACCGACATTGACGCCACAGTGGAAGGTGACGCCTTCGCCCTTCATCTGCTCGACGCGGCGATCGATGAAGTTCTTTTCCATCTTGAAGTCAGGGATACCGTAGCGCAGCAGGCCGCCGGGCTTGCTTTCGCGTTCGTACACGTGAACCTCATGCCCTGCGCGGCCGAGCTGCTGTGCAGCCGCCATGCCGGCCGGGCCGGAACCGACGATCGCAACCTTCTTGCCGGTGTGAACCGTTGCCGGCTGCGGACGGATGAAGCCGAGCTCGTAGGCCTTGTCAGCGATCGCCTGTTCGACGGTCTTGATCGCAACCGGCGTGTCCTCGAGGTTCAGCGTGCAGGCTTCCTCGCAGGGCGCCGGGCAGACGCGGCCGGTGAACTCCGGGAAGTTGTTCGTCGAATGCAGGTTCTGGATCGCCGCTTCCCAGTTGTTGTTGTAGACGAGGTCGTTCCAATCCGGGATCTGGTTATGAACAGGGCAGCCGGTTGGCCCATGGCAATAGGGAATGCCACAGTCCATGCAGCGCGCTGCCTGTTTCTGCACTTCCTGGTCCGACATCGGGATCGTGAATTCGCGGAAATGCCGGATGCGATCCGAGGCAGGCTGATACTTTGCCACCTGCCGGTCGATTTCCAGAAACCCTGTGACCTTACCCATATTTTCGTCCCTTACACTCATGACCGCCTCGCCTGCGGCCAGTTGTCCATCGTCAGCCTCGACAGTGGAGGCAAGTTGCTTCTTTCGACCGTCATCCAGCATATCCCTTGAGTGCTATCCACGCGTCTGCGCTGCCTGAGGCTGCTGCCGATCCGTGGGTCATTGAGATATTTCGGTCATCCGCCGCGCCAGCCTTCGCCGGCGCAACGGAAGTAAGCGTATTTACTCGGCCGCAATTCCCATGCGGGCGCGTTCCATTTCTTCAAGCGCACGGCGGTACTCGACCGGCATGACCTTGCGGAACTTCGGACGGTAGTCGGCCCAGTTGTCCAAGATCTGCTTGGCGCGGGTGGAGCCCGTATAGTGCAGGTGGTTGGAGATCAACTGGTAGAGGCGCTCCTCATCGTGGCGCGTCATGTCACCGGAGACGTCGACGCGTCCCTTGTGCATGAGGTCGCCGCCGTGATGATGCAGCTTCTCCAGCATGTCGTCCTCCTCAGGAACCGGCTCGAGCTCGACCATCGCCATGTTGCAGCGCTTGGCGAAATCGCCGGCCTCGTCGAGTACGTAGGCAACGCCACCGGACATACCGGCCGCGAAGTTACGGCCCGTTTGGCCGAGAACGACCACCACGCCACCCGTCATGTATTCGCAGCCGTGGTCGCCCACGCCTTCGACGATGGCGATCGCACCCGAGTTGCGGACCGCGAAGCGCTCGCCCGCGACACCGCGGAAGTAGCACTCGCCTTCGGTCGCACCATAGAGAACGGTGTTGCCGACGATGATCGACTCTTCCGCGACGATCTTCGAATTCTCAGGTGGCCGGACGATGATCTTGCCGCCCGAGAGGCCTTTGCCGACATAGTCATTGCCGTCACCGACCAGATTGAATGTGATGCCGCGTGCCAGGAAGGCGCCGAACGACTGGCCGGCCGTGCCCTTGAGCGTCACGTTGATCGTGTCGTCTTTGAGGCCGCGGTGGTTGTAGCGCTTGGCGACTTCGCCGGACAGCATCGCGCCAGCCGAACGGTCGACGTTCTTGATATCGACCTCGAAGGACACAGGGGTCTTCGAAGACAGTGCCGGCTCGGCCTCCGCGATCAGCTTGCGGTCGAGAACGTCGTCGATCGGGTGCTTCTGGCGTGATGTCCAGTAGGTCGCATCCTTCGGCGCCTCGACCTTGTGGAAGATGCGGCTGAAGTCGAGGCCCTTGGACTTCCAATGCGCCAGCATCTCGTCCTTCTCGAGCAGCTCCGAAGCGCCGATGATGTCATCGAGCTTGGTGAAGCCGAGCGAGGCCAAGATTTCGCGCACTTCGTTGGCGACGAAGAAGAAGTAGTTGACGACGTGCTCAGGCGTGCCCTTGAAGCGCTTGCGCAGGACCGGATCCTGCGTGGCAACGCCGACAGGACAGGTGTTCAGGTGGCACTTGCGCATCATAATGCAGCCGGCGGCGATGAGCGGCGCGGTCGCGAAGCCGAATTCGTCGGCACCGAGAAGCGCACCGATAATGACGTCGCGGCCGGTCTTCAGACCGCCATCGACCTGCAGGGCGATACGCGAACGCAGGCCGTTCAAGACAAGCGTCTGCTGCGTCTCGGCAAGGCCGATTTCCCACGGAGAACCGGCATGCTTCAGCGAGGTCAGCGGCGATGCGCCGGTGCCACCGTCGAAGCCGGAGACGGTGATGTGGTCGGCGCGCGCCTTGGCAACGCCGGCGGCGACCGTGCCGACGCCGACTTCCGAGACGAGCTTGACCGAGACATCGGACGTCGGGTTGACGTTCTTCAGGTCGTAGATCAGCTGCGCCAGATCTTCGATCGAATAGATGTCATGGTGCGGCGGCGGCGAGATAAGGCCGACACCCGGGGTCGAGTGACGTGTCTTGGCAACGGTCGCGTCGACCTTGTGGCCGGGCAGCTGGCCACCCTCGCCGGGCTTTGCGCCCTGCGCGACCTTGATCTGCAGCATATCGGCGTTGACGAGATATTCGGTCGTGACACCGAAACGTCCCGACGCGATCTGCTTGATCGCCGAACGCTCGGGGTTCGACGAACCATCCGGCAGCGGCATGTAGCGGTCGGACTCTTCGCCACCTTCGCCGGTGTTTGACTTGCCGCCGATCTTGTTCATCGCGATCGCGAGCGTCGTGTGCGCCTCGCGGGAGATCGAGCCGAAGGACATCGCGCCCGTCGAGAAACGCTTGACGATATCGGCAGCAGGCTCGACCTCATCGACCGAAACCGGCTCGCGGCCGAGCTGTTCGGCGCTCTTGATGTTAAAGAGGCCGCGGATGGTGTTCATGCGCAAGGCCGAGGTGTTCACCATCTCGGCGAACTCGCGGTAGCGGTCCTCGGCATTGCCGCGAACGGCGTGCTGCAGTGTGGCCACCGCATCCGGAGTCCAGGCATGGCTTTCACCGCGCATGCGGTAGGCATATTCGCCACCGATATCGAGCGTGGTCGCGAGCAGCGGATCCTTGCCGAAGGCGGAGGTGTGACGCGCAACAGTCTCTTCGGCGATCGCCGTGAGATCGACGCCTTCGATCATCGTCGCGGTACCGAAGAAGTACTTGTCAACCAGTTCCTGCTGCAGGCCGATCGCATCGAAGATCTGACCGCCGCAATAGGACTGATAGGTCGAGATGCCCATCTTCGACATGACCTTGAGGATGCCCTTACCGACCGCCTTGATGTAGCGGTAGACAACTTCGGAGGCGTCCACTTCCTTCGGGAACTCGCCCTTGGCATGCATGTCGAGCAGCGTGTCGAAGGCAAGATAAGGGTTGATCGCTTCGGCGCCGTAACCTGCGAGCAGGCAGAAGTGATGCACTTCGCGCGGCTCGCCGGTCTCGACGACGAGGCCGACCGAGGTGCGCAGACCCTTGCGGATCAGGTGATGGTGCACGGCAGCCGTCGCCAGCAGTGCCGGGATCGCTATACGATCAGGCCCGATCTGGCGGTCGGAGAGAACGATGATGTTGTAGCCGCCCTTGACGGCCGCTTCCGCGCGCTCGCAGAGGCGATCGAGCATCTCAGGCATGCCTTCGGCGCCACGCTCGACATCATAGGTGAAGTCGAGCGTCTTCGTGTCGAAGCGGTCTTCCGTGTGACCGATCGAACGGATCTTTTCGAGATCGCCGTTGGTAAGGATCGGCTGACGCACTTCCAGGCGCTTGGCGTTTGCCATGCCGGTATGGTCGAGAATGTTCGGACGCGGCCCGATGAACGAAACGAGGCTCATGACGAGCTCTTCGCGGATCGGGTCGATCGGCGGGTTGGTAACCTGCGCGAAGTTCTGCTTGAAGTAGGTGTAGAGCAGCTTCGACTTTTCCGACATGGCCGAGATCGGCGTGTCCGTGCCCATCGAGCCGACGGCTTCCTGGCCCGTGGTCGCCATCGGCGACATCAGGATCTTGGTGTCTTCGGTCGTGTAGCCGAAAGCCTGCTGGCGGTTGAGCAGCGACACGTCGCGGCGCAGCGCACGCGGCTCGACCGGCTTCAGGTCTTCGAGGATGAGCTGAGTGCGATCCAGCCAGTTGCGGTAAGGATGCTTGGTCGCGAGTTCGGACTTCACTTCCTCGTCGGAAACGATGCGGCCCTTCTCCATGTCGATCAGCAGCATCTTGCCCGGCTGCAGGCGCCACTTCTGCACGATATCCTCTTCAGCCACCGGCAGCGTGCCGGCTTCCGAAGCGAGGATGACGCGGTCGTCTGACGTGACGAGATAGCGGGCCGGGCGCAGACCGTTACGGTCGAGCGTCGCGCCGATCTGCTTGCCATCGGTGAAGGCGACAGCAGCCGGTCCGTCCCACGGCTCCATCAGGGCCGCATGGTATTCGTAGAATGCCTTCCGCTCGGCCGCCATCGACTGGTTGCCGGCCCAGGCTTCCGGGATCAGCATCATCACGGCATGTGCCATGGAGTAGCCGCCGCGCACGAGGAACTCGAGCGCGTTGTCAAAACAGGCAGTGTCCGACTGGCCTTCATACGAGATCGGCCAGAGCTTGGAGATATCCTCACCGAAGAGCGGCGAAGACACCGATGCCTGGCGCGCCGCCATCCAGTTGACGTTGGAGCGCAGCGTGTTGATTTCGCCGTTGTGGGCGACCATGCGGTAAGGGTGCGCCAGCTTCCAGGACGGGAAGGTGTTGGTCGAGAAGCGCTGGTGCACGAGGGCAACCGCGGACTCGAAGCGCGGGTCCGACAGGTCCTTGTAGTAGGCACCGACCTGATAGGCCAGGAACATGCCCTTGTAGACGACGGTCGCCGACGACAGCGACACCGGGTAGAAGTTGCTCTCCTCGCCGTCGAACTCGTCGTAGATGCGGTTGGAGATCACCTTGCGGAGCGTGAACAGGCGGCGCTCGAACTCGTCGTTCGTCGCCGCGTCCTTGCCAGCGCCGATGAAGACCTGAACGTGATGCGGCTCGGTGGCGGCGATGTCGGGCGCCTTCGACAGCGAGGAGTTGTCGACGGGCACGTCGCGGAATCCGATGAAGACCTGGCCTTCATCGGTGATGACGTCCTGGATCACCTTCTTGAAATGCGCGATCTGCTTTTCGTCGTGCGGCATGAAGATGTGACCCATGCCGTACTCGCCGACCTTCGGCAGGGTGATGCCCTGCTTGGCCATTTCCTCACGGAAGAAGCGGTCCGGGATCTGCACGAGAATGCCCGCGCCATCACCCATAAGGGGGTCGGCGCCGACGGCACCGCGGTGCGTCAGGTTCTCGAGAATGAAGAGACCGTCCTTGACGATCTGGTGCGACTTCTGACCCTTCATATGGGCGACAAAGCCGACGCCGCAGGCATCGTGCTCGTTGCGTGGGTCGTAAAGCCCCTGTTTTCGCGGCAGACCGGAGGCGAATTTACGCGTGTTGGCCGTCGCGCGCGTCGTTGCTGCTGCGAACTGGTCAAAACCCGTGGATGGCGTCTTCGTCATCTTTCCCTCCTGTCAGAGCCCGCGGGGCCGCGGGCGGCTTCTTGTCCCGCGCCGTCCCTGATCCTAGGTTCGGCGCGTGACAGCGCTGTTGCATTATCGAAGATCCGGTCGCCGGCGGCAGGCTCTCCAGGGAAAGCACCGTTGCGCTACCGCGCCTGCCATCCGCCTCCGCATGCGGGCTCTTACCCGCTTTTGAAGAACTATAGCGTGAAACCCCACGAGTGTAAGGTTTTTTGGCGCCTCTTCGGCCGTCGCGGCCAAAATAGGACAACAACACTGTCCTAATTCGCTTGATGTATGCCAGAAACATCCAGCCTTCGCAAGAGTGCAGATTCAAAAAATCGGCAGTTTGCGACCTAATATTGCTCAAACAGCCTATCGGCAAGACATAAAATTACACGTTTACGCATTATTTTGTTTATTGATTGCCGACGTCAATTTTTGTGATGGATTTCACGCCGCCCCTTTGACCAGCCGGAGCGTTGGCGTAATGTCGCCGCCGAACCTGATCCTCCACCACATCCCAAGCGGTCTCCTTTCATGTATTTTGCATCCGACAACTGGGCAGGCGCCCATCGATCCATCGCCGAACGTCTGCTCAGGGAATCCGACGGCTTTGCCGCGGCCTATGGCGCAAGTGATCTCGACCGGCGTGTCGAGCGCCGCTTTGCAGAAGTCTTCGAGCGTGAAGTCGCCGTTCTTTTCGTCGGCACCGGCACAGCAGCGAACTCCTTGTCGCTCGCGAGCGTCCAACGGCCGGGCGGCATCACCTTCTGCCATTCCGAAGCACATGTGATTGCGGACGAATGCGGCGCACCCGACTTCTTCAGCGGTGCCCGCCTGCTCGGCGTTCCTGGCCCGGAAGGAAAGATCGACCCGGAAAAACTCAGGGAAAGGATCGCGGAGTTCCCGCAGACGGCAGTGCAGCACGGGCGGGCAACGGCGGTCACGATCACTCAGGCAACGGAAGCCGGAACGGTCTACTCGCTCACGGAGATCGACGAGATCGCTGCGATCGCCCGAAAGGACGGGCTGCCGCTTCATATGGACGGCGCGCGCTTTGCCAATGCCCTCGTCTCCCTTGGTGTCAGCCCGGCCGAGATGACCTGGAAGCGCGGCATCGACATGCTGTCCTTCGGCGGCACGAAGAACGGTTGCTGGTGCGCGGAAGCGATCGTCTTCCTCAATCCGGAGCAGGCCAAGGAGATGCCGTTCATCCGCAAGCGCGCCGCCCAGCTGTTCTCGAAGTCACGCTTCATCGCCGCCCAGTTCGATGCCTATTTCGAGCACGATCTCTGGCTCGATCTCGCCCGCCATGCGAACGGTATGTCCGATCGTCTGCGCGCGGGCATCACCGCGAGCAACGCGTCCCGGCTGGCGTGGCCGACCTCGGCCAACGAAGTCTTCGCCGTCATTCCGAAAGGCGCGGCGAAAACGGCACAAGAAAAGGGCGCGAAGTTCTATGAATGGCCGGTGCCACCGGCCACACCCGAGCTTGTCGGCCGGGATGAGACGCTGATCCGCCTCGTCACCAGCTTTGCGACCAGCGAGGCAGATGTCGATGGTTTCCTGGACTGCCTCGCAAACTGAGTTCTGAGCCTCAATTCTGATGGCCTGTCACGGCGGATTGCGGCTTGCCACCATCCGTCGTTTTCGCGTCGTGTCCTGCCACGACAATCAGCATCACACAGGCAACCAGCCCGGATACGAAGAGTACACCATACGTCATCGGTCCGTTCTCCTTGCCCCGAAGATCGACCATGGTGATCCGAGCCTAGGCTCCGAACCTAACCAGATGCCTAAGTGGTACGGTTGAGGGCACCTTAAGATGGCAAGCAGGCCATTAACTTTTGGGCGAGGCAGCGAATGAACATTGCGCGGCAACGAAGCGTTATTGCGTGATCGGACCATGATTGATTGCCGATCTGCTGGCCACCATGCCGAGGTCGCGCTATCACGGGCCATGCCCTGATACCTGAAGACGACTAGAGAACGCCGATGGAAATCCGTCCTGAACAGCCGAGCGACATCGCGACGATCCGCCAGATTACAAAGGCCGCCTTCGCGCCGATGGAATACGGTAGCCAGACAGAGGCGGAAATCATCGACGCGCTCCGCAAGGCCAACGCGTTGAAAATTTCGCTCGTCGCCGTCGACGGTGGCGCAGTCATCGGACTTGTCGCCTTCTCGCCCGTCACGATCGATGGTGGCGACTACGGCTGGTACGGGCTTGGTCCGGTTTCGGTGCGACCCGACCGCCAGAACGAGGGCATCGGTGGAAACCTCATTCGCGACGGCCTGTTGCGGCTGACCGGTATCGGCGCCGGGGGCTGCGTTGTTCTCGGCGACCCCGGCTACTACGAGCGCTTCGGCTTCGAGAATGACGTCAATCTGATTTTCGAGGGCGTGCCGGCGGAGTATTTCATGCGCCAACGGTTCGATGGCCCGCTGCCTGTCGGCAAAGTCTGCTATCACGACGCCTTCACCGCCACTTAAGACGCCTTAACAGGTCTCATCCGCCGGAACCAAGACGACGTACCTTGCCGAGGATGTCCTCCGACAGCGCATGCACCAGCGCCTGGTCGGCGCCCTTGCGCGGCACAAGGACGAACTCCACCTCCTCGAGGATGGGAAGCCTATCGCGCCCGATCTCCTTCAGACCGGAAGGTGCCATGCTGCGCGGCTGCACCAGCACGCCCATGCCGGCCCGTGCGGCCGCCGTCAGTCCGCTGAGGCTGCCGCAGGTGCAGACGATCCGCCAGGCGACCTGGCTTCGGCCCAGGGCTTCGAGCGCGATGCTGCGCGTCACGCTCGGCGGCGGAAACGCGATCAGCGGCAGAGGCCCACCGCTTAAGACATGCTCCGGATCACGCGCCAGCCACACCAGCGGCTCACGGTAGACCAGCCGTCCGCGCGCATCGCCCAACCGGCGCTTCGCCAACACGAGGTCGATCTCGCCGTTGTCCTGCATTTCGTAAAGCGTTCCTGACAGGGCTACCGTCAGCTCGAGATCGACGGAGGGGTGCGAGCGAACGAAATCCTCGAGCACCGCCGGAAGCTGGCTGGTCACGAAATCCTCGGAGACGCCGAGCCGCAGGTTGCCGCGCAGATTTTGCCCTTTGAATTGCGATTGCACTTGCGCTTCGATCGCCAGCATCGCCCGCGCGTGGCTGAGCAACGCTTCCCCGTCTGTCGTCATGACTACCTTGTGGGTGTCGCGCGCCAGCAATCGCCGCCCGACCGCGCTTTCGAGCCGCTGGATGTGCTGGCTGACGGTCGACTGCCCGAGACCGAGCCGTTCGGCAGCCAGCGTGAAGCTTCCCATCTGTTCGACGGCAACAAAGCTGCGGAGTTGGGTAAGATCGAGCATGGTGATCCAGAAATACGATAACTGTTATTCCTTGCATCCTGTATCATAATGGAAGAAAGAGAAATGATCCACCGATCCGATGAGTAAAGCCATGCGCCGCTTCTTGCCCGATACATTTACGATCCTGCTCGTCTGCACAGTCATCCTCGCCTCATTCCTGCCGGCCACGGGCACCTTTGCCGGCTATTTCGGCATAGCGACGAACCTCGCGGTGGCCCTACTCTTCTTCCTGCATGGCGCACGCCTGTCCCGCGACGTCGTTATCGCCGGCGTTCTGCACTGGCGGCTGCATCTCGTGATCCTGCTGACGACGTTTGGCCTGTTTCCCATCCTTGGCCTCGGCCTTGGCTTTGTGCCGGAGTGGATTCTGCCGAAGCCTCTTTATCTCGGCATACTCTATCTCTGCGTACTGCCTTCGACGGTGCAGTCGTCGATCGCCTTCACCTCCATGGCAGGTGGCAACGTACCGGCCGCCATCTGCTCTGCATCGGCATCGAACATCTTCGGCATGTTCCTGACGCCGCTGCTGGTCGGACTGCTGTTTTCCGTCGGCGGCCATGGCGGCTTCTCATGGGAGGTGCTCGGGCAAATCCTCATGCAACTGCTGCTGCCGTTCATCGTCGGCCAGGTGCTGCAGCCATGGATCGGGGCCTGGATCCGCGCGAAAAAGACGCTGCTGATGCCTGTTGATCGTGGCTCGATCCTGATGGTCGTCTACCTCGCCTTCAGCAAGGCAATCGTTGAAGGGCTGTGGCACGAGTTCTCGGTCACCGACATCGCGGCCGTCATCATCGCCGACACGGCGCTGCTTGCCTTCGTATTGTGTTTCACCATGTTTGGCAGCCGCCTGCTCGGTTTCAACAAGGCCGACGAGATCACCATCACCTTTTGCGGATCGAAGAAGAGCCTCGCCAGCGGCGCGCCGATGGCCAGCGTCATTTTTGCCGGGCAATCGATCGGCGCGATCGTGCTGCCGCTGATGCTGTTCCACCAGATCCAGCTGATGGTTTGCGCGGTCATCGCACAGAAGTACGCGGCAAAGACGGCACATCGCATCACCACGCAAGAAACCGAGGAAGCGGCAAGCCCGGCTTGATGGCAGACAACAAAAAGGCGGCGCTCAAACGAGCGCCGCCGGCATGCTTGGTCTTGGGAGGACCGATTGGGTTAGTTGGTGACCTGTGCCTCGATGGCCTTCGGCGCGCTGACCGGCTCAGCCGCAATCGCGATCTTGCGCGGCTTCATTGCTTCCGGAATGCTGCGAAGCAGGTCGATGTGGAGAAGACCGTTCTTCAGCGAAGCGGCGGTAACCTCGACATGGTCGGCAAGCTGGAAGCGGCGCTCGAAGGCGCGCTTGGCAATGCCGCGATAGAGGAACTCGCTGCCATCAACCTTGTCTTCGCTCTTTTCACCCTTGACGGTGAGAGCGTGAGCCTGTGCCTCGATGGAGATTTCGGTCTCATCGAAACCGGCAACGGCCATGGTGATGCGGTAGGTGTTTTCACCAGTACGCTCGATGTTGTAGGGCGGATAAGTCTGGCCCTGGTCAGGTTGGCCGAGGCTGTCGAGCATGGTGAAGAGACGGTCGAAACCGACGGTCGAACGATAAAGGGGAGAGAAGTCTACGTGACGCATGATGTCCTCCTTAAGGAAGCGACGTGTTGCGATAGTTGCCCCTGAAACCCCTTGATCGGCAGCTTCGGGACGGTTTAGCAGGCCCGTTTGGCACCCGCAGGATTGAGATGGGGATGGCCTTTGCGCAGTTCAAGACCCTGGCGTTGGGAGGGAACTCACGCAGCGTGAACCCCGCATGAACAGCCGGTTCGGAAGCCATTCATGCGCAGGGGATTAGGAATCGTGCCTATCGGGTGACACTGGCCCGATGGCTGGAGTGTATCGTCCCTTCGTCTTCAGCCCGATCTCCAGCCGGCATCGCGGAACCTCAAGTTCAGCATGCCGGCTTTTTTTATGGCGTGACGGCAAAACGGCCAGCTTACGTTCACCGCCTGTTACCAAGCCTCTTTTCTTTGATTTGACAGCCCAATCAGCTATCCGTTTTACTCAATAGGCGAATCCGCGAAGCACACGATCGATCGGCCATGGAACAAGTTCTTTTCTCGACCCCCGAAAATCCGGCTCCGGAGAGCCGAACCGAAGGCTTCTTCGAAACGCATGACGGCCATCGGCTGCGCTATGCCGTCTTCCGCTCCGACGCGCCGGTGGCGAAGGGTACGGTCGTCCTCCTCCAGGGCCGCAACGAGTATATCGAGAAGTATTTCGAGACGATCCGCGACCTGACGGCCAAGGGCCTGTGGGTCGCGACCTTCGATCTGCGTGGCCAGGGCGGCTCGGACCGGCTTCTGAAGACGCGCACCTATGGCCATGTCCGCCGCTTCGTCGATTACGAGCACGACCTCGACACGTTCCTCGAGAAAATCGTGCTGCCGGATACCCGCCTGCCGTTCTTTCTTCTGGCGCATTCGACCGGAGCGCTGATCGCGATGTCCGCCGCCCCGTACCTATCGACACGTATCGAGCGGATGGTGCTGACGGCACCCTTTATTGGTCTTTCAGGTCAGGCAGCATCGGAAGGTACGATCCGGGCGCTTGCCGGGATCGCCTGTTCGCTCGGTCTCGGCTCGTTCCCGCTGACGCGCAAGCTCAAGGAGAAGCCGTTCAGCGACAACCCTCTGACATCGGACGAGACCCGTTTCGAGCGCAATGTCGCTGTTGCCGCCGCACATCCGGAGCTGACGCTCGGCCCCCCGACAGCGCGCTGGCTGCACGACTCGCTGCTGACGATCGACCGCGTAACCGCTCCGAGCCATTTGTTCTCGATCACCATCCCGACGGTCGTCATCGCGCCGACGCGCGACGCCATCGTGCCCTATATCGCGCAGGAGCGGATCTCGCGCTATTTCCGCGCCGCCCAGTTCGTGCCGATCAATGGTGCGCGGCATGAGGTGCTGCAGGAACGCGACGTCTACCGCAAGGCGGCGCTTGCCGCCTTTCACGCCTTCATCCCCGGCAGTGACGCCGAGGCCGTCGAGGAAGTCGAAGGGTTTGGTACCTAGCCCGGTCTCTATCCAAGCGACCGCGACAAATGCCGGTGGATGCTATCGATTGAGAACCGCCATCGCCTGCTCGTAGACGGCGCGGCTGCCGGCCGCAATGATCGAGCCGCCATATTCCGGACGCCCGCCATCCCAGGTCGTGATGATCCCGCCGGCATTCTCAATGACGGGGATGATGCCACCGACATCGTAGGGCTTCAGGCCGTTTTCGATCACAAGATCGACATGGCCGGCGGCGAGCAGCGCGTAGGCGTAGCAGTCCGTGCCATAGCGGAAGAGCCGCACCTGGCTCTCGATCTCACGGTATTTCTCCATCTCGACACCGGCAAACAGATGCGGCGAGGTGGTGAAGAGAATGGCGTTCGCCAGTGCGCCGCAATCGCGAACCTGCAGCCGCCGCTCCCCTTCCGGGCCGTTATAGATCGAACCGTTCGCATCTGCGAAATAGCTTTCGCCAGTAAAGGGCTGGTCGATCATGCCCATGACGGCCCGGCCGTTTCGCTGCAGACCGATCAGCGTTCCCCAGACCGGTACACCGGAGATGAACGCGCGCGTACCGTCGATCGGGTCGATCACCCAGACATATTCGCGGTCCAGGCCAACATTGCCGTGCTCTTCGCCGAGAATGCCGTGATCCGGGAAATGCTCCTCGATCAGCGCCCGAATGGCGACTTCCGCCGCCCTGTCGCCTTCGGTGACGGGGTCAAAGCCGCTCGATAGCTTGTTGGTCACGTCAAGTCCGGAACGGAACCGTGGCAGCGTTTCGGCCTTGGCGGCCTCCGCCAGGCGATTGAAGAACGAGCGATCAGGCAACATGGTGGAATCCATTGGTGGCGCGCGAGTGCCGCTTTTCATAGCCGAATTGCCGCCCGTTGCAAACGAGAGCGGCAGCTTTTAGCCGGCTGCTCAATATTTTTGCACTGCAAAATTTTGATTGACAATTGTGCACCGCAATAGTAGCTTTTGCCCACAGTCTTTGACTGTAAATGCCCTCCTTGGGTGTTTCCTCCCTAGACTTAGACCGCCGCGAGGCGGTCTCTTTTTGATGTCTTGAAGGCCTATTCGGCAGCGAGGGCGGTGTCGGTCGCGAACTGCGCCACATAGACCGCCATCTGGCGCATGAAGGCGGTGATCGCTGCGGCAACCAAGGCGAAGTCGGAGCGCTTCTCCAGCGTAACTTCGTCGACATAGATCGAGCGGTTCACTTCAATCTGCAGCGCATGCAGTCCACGCGACGGGCGGCCATAATGCTCCGTGATAAACCCGCCGGCATATGGCTTGTTGCGGATTGCCGTGAAGCCCATCTCCTCCAAGATGGCGACAGCCGCACGCGACAGCTCGGCCGAGGCACTGGTGCCGTAGCGATCGCCCACGATGAAATCCGGCCGCGCATTGGTGCCGGCGACGCGAACGTTGCCCGGCATGGAGTGGCAATCGATCAGCACGCCGAAGCCGAACTGGACATGCGTGCGGGCGATCAGCCGCCGCAACGCCGCGTGATATGGCTTATAGACGGCTTCGATTCGATCGAGCCCCTCCTGCACCGACAGCCGACGGGCATAGATCTCCATGTTCTCGGCAACGATGCGCGGAATGGTACCGAGCCCGCCTGCCACGCGCAGTGAATTGATGTTCGCGTAGGGCGGCAGCAGACCGTCGAACATGCGCGGATCGAGCTCGTAGGGCTCGCGGTTCACATCGAGATAGGCGCGCGGAAAGTTTGCAAGCAGGAGCGGCGCCCCAAGCGCGCTCGCATCGGCAAACAGTTCATCGACATAGTGATCCTCGGAGCGGCGGATGGAAATGCCCTCGAGCCTGGACTGAGCGATGAATTCGGGGGGATAGATGCGCCCGCTGTGCGGCGAGTTGTAGACGAATGGAATGGCGTGCGACGCAGGCTCCCGGACCTCGAAAAGTGCGTATTCAGGGATTTCGTGCACCCTTTTTTCCCTCTTTACCACATCAGGAGGCCATTGCTTCGCCCATGTTGCCAGTTGCAGCACTCCAAGTCCATACTATCTCATGGGGATGACGGCCCGGATGGCCTCTTCACCGGTTGTTTACTGGGCGAACTCTAGTGTAAATGGCTGGAGCCCAACGCATAAATTACTGATTAGCGGTCTGGATAATGACTCAGAAGATACTTCTTGCAGAAGACGACAATGACATGCGCCGGTTCCTTGTGAAGGCGCTTGAAAAGGCAGGCTACAAGGTCCTCTCCTACGACAACGGCGCCAGCGCCTATGACAGGCTTCGTGAAGAACCCTTCTCGCTGCTCCTGACCGATATCGTCATGCCCGAAATGGACGGAATCGAACTGGCGCGCCGCGCCACCGAACTCGATCCGGACCTGAAAGTGATGTTCATCACCGGATTCGCAGCCGTCGCCCTCAACCCTGATTCGAAGGCCCCGAAGGACGCGAAGGTTCTTTCCAAGCCTTTCCACCTGCGTGACCTCGTCGAGGAAGTAAATAAAATGCTTGCCGCATAAGGCTTCCGGCAAAGCATGTCACAAAACCGAAAAAAGCCTATTGACGGCAAAAAGGGTTTGTGGTCTATGCGCCGCCATCGGATGGGCGTGTAGCTCAGCGGGAGAGCACTACGTTGACATCGTAGGGGTCACAAGTTCGATCCTTGTCACGCCCACCATTCGAATTCAAAGGCTTAGCGGGAAACCGCTAAGCCTTTTTCGTTTCTGGGCCAGCCCAAACATTGATTGCACGCAGCCGACGCGCGGCAAGAGACGGATGGCCGTCTTCGCCTTTGCGTCGGCACCTACGGGTTATTGTAAAAGGACCCACTGTCGTAAGTGCAGGCGTAGTCGAGCGCGCATTGCTTGCCGGTCTTATCCCGGAAATTCGCGGTGGTGCGCGCGTAGCCCAAGCCGCATTTGGCGGGCGGATAGCGAAAGCTGCTGCCGCCGAAACCGGAACGGACGAAAACCTTCTTGTTCTGGCGGATGATCTGGGAAATCTGGCTGCACGTGTAAGCGCGGGCATCGACGTTCAGTGCTCCGGCAGACCATGCCGCGGACGGAAGCATCAACGCAGCGGCCAAGACCCCCGCACCGAAAGCCTTATTGAATGGCGTGCCCATCTCGCCCTGCCTGTAAGTGTGACCGAAGCTTGAATATACTCGTTTTCGGCGAAGCAACAAAACGGCGCTCCATTCCTTGCCAATGCGGAACGCCCGCCAAGGGGCGGGCGCTTCGTTCGGCTTTCGTGCACAACAGCAGCCCATGCTACATGCAGGCGGACGCGGACTTCATTGCCGCCTCGGCAAGCGCCCTCGTCTTGTGCGCGCCGCCGATAGCCATGGCGGTCTTGCCATCAGGACGCTTCGACACGACGCTGCATTTACTGTTGTTCGGAGAATGTTCTACGTAGTAGTGGCTGCTTGCGGCCAGCGCCGGTGCGACGCCGAAGGCCAGGATAGCTACGCTCAGAGCGATTTTCCTGATCATCGCATTCCTCCATCTTGAATCGGCCGGCAGTCTCGCTGCCAGACCAAAGCGTAGCTATCGCGCCCGATGAATTTGACGAAGCGGCATTTCATCGCATGCTCTCATGTCCGGACCAACGACCGCGCAGGAAGGCAGTCGATTGCCAAGTCCACAGGCCAAGCCTATCGACCAATTTCGAACACAGAAGAATGGCAAGCCGCTGCCGACACACTGCACCGCCGACATAAGCACTACGAGGTATAGAGATGAGACTGGCAACTTTGGCCGCCGCTTCGCTGCTCGCCGCAACACTGACAACCGCAGCGGACGCAGCCCCGCAGAACTTCCCCGGCGCTCCGGGGGCACTGACGCTCACCGGCAAATGCGCCAAGCTCGTCGTCGGCAAGGTCGACGCGACGAAGGGCTGCGAAGGCGAACTCGCGAGCGTGACGCTCGTAAATGGACAGGTCACCTTCATCTTCACCTCGGGCGGCAAGATGCTGGGCTTCCAGGGTGACGGCACGGCCATCAAGCCTGCTGCCAACGGCAATGCCCGAATGCCGCTCAACCTGGTGGTCACGGGCGTCGGCCAGAAGATGACAGGTCAGGTCAAAGTTGCCGGCACCTGCACGATGGGTAACCCCTACGGCGGCAAGCCGGTCGCCATCGAATGCTCGGCCGAGAGCAAGGACACCGCCTTTACCGGCAGCTTTCGCACCAACGGCAAGGCGCCGAAGCAGAAGTAGGCCGGCATACGCCGCGGGCTCGCCTCAGGCGCACCACGCGCCATTTGCGCCGGGTTTGCGGGCCAATCCCTCGTTGATCATCTGCGCGCCGATCGACCGACCATCGCGAGACACGACATGCGGGACGCCGCCCTTGCCAGGCTGCCCTGCCGGGTTCATCGCGAAGGATCCGGAGTTCAGGATATTCAGGAGCCGCAGCTTCGCGGCGAAGCCTAGCCGCTTCTCGTTGTCGCAACGGGCCGTCTCAATGCCGGGGCTCACGACGTCGGCAATGGCGATCTTCTCGCCCTTGTACCAGAACGTGCCTCCATCGGCGACGCAGTTGATGTGCTCGCCCTGGCCGCAATAGCCGAAGGCGGCCTTGCCGGTCTGCGCCTGCGCAGGGGAGAGGGAAACCGGCACCGCTTTTTCAAGGACGACAGGTGCCTTGGCCGGAATGGGCACGGCTGCAGGCGGCACCATGCGGGACACTGGCGCGATTGAAGCGGTCTGCCTCGGGCTCGGATCGCGTGCAGGTTCGCTTCGCGCGACCGGCGCTGCCCGAGAGACGATCGAGGCTGGCGCATGCGTGGCCAGCATCGGCTTCACGCTCTTCCAATTGTCGTAAGTCGCAATGCCCCCAACGGCGATGACGCCGATGATTGTCCAGGGGAGAGCGCTTCCGCCTCCCCTTGCCTTCGATCGTGCCGATGATTTGCGGCGGCGTGTCGCAGTCTTTGCCATCTATCCGATTCCCGTGAACACACGGATTATCGCCGGGCAATCCTTTCCGAAAGGTTGGCGACCACGTCATTTTGGTACAGACGTGATGATCCAACGCTCCTGCGAACGGGCGCGCAGTCGCAAAAGTACAAGATATCTAGAGCCGGGCGCCCGGGAACGTGGAGTCCGGCCTTGAGTGCGTCGGCGGGCTCCAACGAGACCTCAGTGAATTCGTGATCTCGATTCTTTCCAGATCGATCTGGATATCAGCGGCCGCGCGAAGCGCCTGCCATTCGATCTCGTGCTTCAGGCAAATGTCGTGCGGCACCAAAGTCGTCTTCATCTTTCCTCACCGGTTGTCGATAATACAGGGCGGCAGGCGTCGATAGGTCAGCGGATCGGCCTTGCGATCGTGGAATCCTCCTCGGCAGCAGGCTTCGACCCGCCTTTCGAAAGATCGCCGCCGGTGCAGTGAGCGGGGATATGGACGTCATCGAAAACGCCATGCGGCAGCGTCAGGTCGACGTGATGCGGCGGCAGCACTTGTGCCTTTTGCATTCGGTTGGGGCGCGCACGCTTCATGCGGTCCGATTTTTCCGTGCGCGTGTCGGGAGTGTGGGTCGAGGGGTGCATCATCGGCCTCCTTTTTATTGCGCATGCCACTGGTGAACGAAGGACTAACGACCTCGGCGCCGAATAGTTCCGAGGAAAAGAACAAACCGCATCGCGCCGCCTTGACTGGCGTGGCAAGTTCACTACCTTCGACTTATCCCGAGGCCTCGGACATCGGCCGACGGGTCAACCTGGTGCCGGGCCCCTCTGGCGAGAGTTTTTACGGCGCTCTCGTGATGTCGGTACCGCCTGCAGCTTAAGCCGGCGGATTTTTCATTGATGAAAAAGCTCACCATGCCTCACGCGCATGCCCTTTGTGGTATGTCGCTTTTTTCCCGCACATCCTTGTTCGACAACCTTCGTGGCTGCGAGGTGCGGCCATGACCAACGGTTCCCCGCAAAAATCGACGCTCAGCTATTTCCGCTGGGCCTTCATCGTCACCTTCCTCGGCCTCGTCCTGGGCGCAGCCCTCGGCTGGCAGACGACGGGCACGATCGGCGGCATGGCGACCGTCTTCTTCATCTGCACGGTGCTCGCCGTGCTGGAGATTTCGCTCTCCTTCGACAACGCCATCGTCAATGCCAACAAGCTCAAGGAGATGACACCGGTCTGGCAGCATCGCTTCCTCACCTGGGGCATCGTCATCGCCGTCTTCGGCATGCGTATCGTCTTCCCGCTCGCAATCGTCGCGATCGCCGCCCAAATCGGCCCGTGGGAAGCTCTGGTGCTCGCTGCCCGCGACCCTGCGGAATACGCCCGCATCATGAACGACGCACACCTGCCGATCGCAGCCTTCGGCGGCACCTTCCTGATGATGGTTGGTCTCAACTACTTCTTCAATCATGAGAAGGACGTCCACTGGATATCAGGGCTTGAAAAGCTCATGGCCCGCTCGGCCACGATCAAGGGCATCGAGATTGCCTTCGTGCTGGCGCTGGTCCTGGTGTTCTCGTCGTTCCTCGGAGAAGAAGAGGCCACAACCTTCGTGCATTGCGCCATCTATGGTCTTCTGACCTTCCTGGCGGTCGAGGTGATCGGCGGCCTGCTCGATGCGTCGCAGCAGACGATGAGCGCCGCCGCCAAAGGCGGTCTCGGTGCCTTCATCTATCTCGAAGTGCTCGACGCCAGCTTCTCCTTCGACGGCGTCATCGGCGCCTTCGCGCTGACGCAGAACCTCTTCGTTATTGCGATTGGCCTCGGCATCGGCGCCATGTATGTGCGTTCGATGACAATCATGCTCGTCGAAAAGGGCACGCTCGCGGAGTACCGCTATCTCGAGCACGGCGCCTTCTACGCAATCCTGATCCTCTCGGTGATCATGTATGTGCAGACGATGTACCATATTCCCGAGGTCATTACCGGCCTTGGTGGTGCCGCCCTGATCGGCATCTCGCTCTGGTCTTCCATCCGCCACAACAAGAAGGAACAGGCGGAAGAGCGCGCTGAGGCGCATAAGGAACTGCACGCCTGAGCTTGCAAGCCGCATTCACCGATGCGGCTTCATCAGAACAAAAATAAAGCCCGCGACCATCCGGTTGCGGGCTGTTTCGTATCCGGCGATCAGAGACCGCCAGCCGCGCCTAAGGCGCAGATAAGCTAGTGGTTGATTCTGCCGAACATGCTCGGGTCGATGCCGAGTTCGCGCAGATCGCGCGCCTTCGGGCGGCGGCCAGCTTCGATGGTGGCGCTCACAGCATTCGCAGCACCGATCATCGCAAAGGCGCGACCAAGGAAACCATCGCGAATGGACTTACGGAAGGACATTTTCTCTCTCGCTTTGCTTTATGATTGACCACTCATACATGTGAACGGAAGCGCGTCTTCACAAGCGACAGAAATTCAGCCCTGCCATGCAAGAACAAGCGATCGAGCGCAAAACGCGCCATGTGGTTGAGAAAACGCGACAAAATGAATGGAGGCATCAAATTGACAGGCTCGTTCACAATCAGACGCGCGCGCCCATCGGACGCCGAAGCGCTTTGCGAATTTGCGGCCAGCAGTTTCGGGCGACCTACGGCAGCGACACGCCCGCATCGGATCTCGAGTCCTACATCCAGGCGAATTTCAGCGCCGAACAGCAGAATGCGGAGATTGGCGACCCGTCAGCCGCTGTTTTCCTCGCCATGCTTGATAATCGCGTCATCGGATATGCTCACCTCATGCTGGATACAGTCGACAGACGATCGGCCTTCCTCAATCGAATTTATGTCCACACCGAGTGGAGGGGACGCGGATTGGCTATGGCCCTCCTCAAAACGGTCCTGCACGACGCGCATCAACGTGGCGCAACTCGCCTGGAGCTGACCGTCTACGAGCGAAACGCACGAGCCATTGCGTTTTATGAGAGGGCCGGCTTTGTCGTGACGGGCAATACGATCTTCGCGGTCGGTCAGGATTTGCAGAGCGACCTGGTGATGGAAATGAAGTTGGCCGAGCGGCCTAACAGCTGAACGGCGCGGCCAGCACACGTGACTGCCGAACAGCAGAAACTCCGCATTGGATGCGCCGCAGAAGCACCCGTGCCGTCCGCAGCAACCACCAATAACACCTTATCGTCACCAGACGAAAAGGCCGGCGATGTTTCCATCGCCGGCCGCAGTTGTGGGGTTCGGGCAGTCTTTTTCTTTAGTCCTCGTTCGCCGCAAGCTGCGACAGAACCTCGCCGCGTCCACGCAGGCGCAGGATCAGCGGGATGATGAAGGCGGCCGCAGCAACGATGAGCAGGCCGGCCGCAATCGGCGACATCACCAGAGTCGTCACGTCGCCCTGACTGATCGCAAGCGCGCGGCGCAACTGTTGCTCGGCCAGCGGGCCAAGGATGAGGCCGACAACAGCAGGCGCGATCGGATAGCCGAAGAGCCGCATGATGTAGCCGAGGATGCCGAAGGCGAGCAGCATGCCCAGTTCGAAGACCGACGGGTTGGCGCCGATCGTGCCGAGTGTCGCAAACAGCAGGATGCCGGCATAAAGCCACGGCTTCGGGATCGTCAGCAGGCGCACCCAGAGGCCGATCAGCGGGAGGTTGAGCACAAGCAGCATCGCGTTGGCGATCAGCAGGCTGGCGATCAGGCCCCAGACGATCTGCGGGTTGTTCGCAAACAGCAGCGGGCCGGGCTGCAGGCCGTATTGCTGGAAGCCGGCGAGCATGATCGCGGCCGTCGCCGTCGTCGGCAGGCCGAGCGTCAACAGCGGCACCAGGGTCCCTGCCGCCGACGCATTGTTCGCGGCCTCCGGACCGGCCACGCCTTCGATCGCGCCGTGACCGAACTCCTCGGGGTTCTTCGCCAAGCGCTTTTCCGTGGCATAGGAAAGGAAGGTCCCGATCTCGGCACCGCCGGCAGGCATCGCGCCGATCGGGAAGCCGATCAGCGTGCCGCGCAGCCACGCCTTCCAGGAGCGGCCCCAGTCCTGCGCCGTCATCCACAGCGAGCCTTTGACCGCCTCGACCTTCTCCTCGATGCTGTTGCCCTGGGCGGCGATATAGAGTGTCTCGCCGATCGCAAACATCGCGACCGCAAGCGTCGTCACCTCGACGCCATCGAGCAGATCGGGGACGCCGAAGGAAAGACGCGCCTGTCCCGTCTGCTGGTCGATGCCGACCATGGCAAGGGCAAAGCCGATGAACAGCGATGTAAGCCCGCGCAGCGCCGAATCCCCGAAGGCCGACGAGACGGTCACGAAGGCGAGTACCATCAGCGCAAAATATTCACGCGGCCCGAAAATCAGGGCCAGCTTGACGATGTAGGGAGCGATGAAGGCAAGGCCGAGCGTCGCGATCAGGCCGGCGACAAACGAACCAATCGCCGCTGTCGCGAGCGCCGGCCCGCCGCGGCCCGCGCGGGCCATCTTGTTGCCCTCAAGGGCCGTAACGATCGAGGCGCTTTCGCCAGGCGTATTGAGAAGAATCGACGTCGTCGAGCCGCCATACATGCCGCCATAATAGATGCCGGCAAACATGATCAGCGAGCCAGCCGGATCGAGCTTGTAGGTAACAGGAAGAAGAAGGGCGACGGTCAGGGCGGGGCCAATCCCCGGCAGCACGCCGACCGCGGTGCCGAGCGTCACGCCGACGAGCGCATAGAGCAGGTTCATCGGCTGCATGGCGACCAGGATGCCCTGGAAGAGGAATTCGAAGGTGCTCATCGCATCCAATCCTAAAAGAAGATGTGTTCGAACGGTCCGGCCGGCAGGGTCAACTGCAAGAGCTTTGCGAAGATCACCCAGACGACGAAGCTGAAAGCGATGCCCGCAGGGATCGAGATCCAGAGCTTGCGGCGTCCGAAGCCGGCAGCCGTAAAGGCAAAGAGAAGGCCGGTTGCGATCGAAAAGCCTGCCGTCTTGAGAAGCAGCATCTGCGCGGCAAGGCCGGCGACGACCCAAACTACAGGCGCGATTTCCTGATGCTCGCGCTCGGGAAACTCGCCACGCCAGGCTTCGAAGATGGTCCAGATGCCGAGGCCGATCAGCCCGAAGGCGACCACCTTGGGCGCAGTTGCCGGACCGATGCGGTCATACTGAGCGATGGCGCGCATATGCGAGGCATCCCAAAGCATGACGGCAGCGACGACGAAAAGACAGATGGCAATGACCAGCGCCGCCCAGTCAGGGCGGCGCTTCGTTGCCAAGGGTTCGTTACCCCTGCTCATTGAACAAGTCCGATCTCTTTAAGGATGCCTTCGGTAGCCGAAACGTCCTTGTCGAGCTGCGCCTTGAAGGCGTCGCCGGCGAGGTAGGTGTCAGCCCAGCCCTTGCTCTTCAGGATTTCCTGCCAGCCGGCGGACTTCGAGAGCTTATCGAAATCAGCGGTGATTGCAGCCGTCTGCTCGGCCGAAAGACCAGGGGCGGCGGCAACCATGCGCCAGTTCTCGACAGCGACATCGAGGCCCGATTCCTTCAGCGTCGGCGCGTCGACACCCTCGATGCGCTTGTCGCTGGAGACAGCCAGGAGCCGGAGCTGACCAGCCTTCACCTGCGATTCGAATTCGCCGTAGCCGGAAATGCCCGCGGTCACCTGTCCGCCGAGGATAGCGGCCAGGGCTTCACCGCCGCCGGAGAAGGCGACGTAGTTGATCTTCGTCGGATCGACGCCGGCAGCCTTGGCAATCAGTCCGACCGCGATGTGGTCGGTACCGCCTGCCGAGCCGCCACCCCAGGAAACCGAACCCGGATCCTGCTTCAGCTTGGCAACGAGATCGGCCATCGTCTTGATGTCGGACGCAGCCGGGACAACGATCGCCTCATACTCGCCGGTAAGGCGGGCAATCGGCGTGACGTCCTTCAGCGTGACCGGCGACTTGTTGGTCAGGATAGCGCCGACCATGACATAGCCGCCGACGATCAGTGCGTTCGGGTTGCCGTTGTTCTGGCCGGTGAACTGCGCGAGACCGATGGTGCCGCCGGCGCCCGGAACGTTCTGTACCTGAACGTTGCCTGAGATGCCTTCCTTCTGCATCACGGTCTGCAGCGAGCGGGCCGTCTGGTCCCAGCCACCGCCGGGAGCGGCCGGCGCCATGATGGTGTAGTCCGCCGCATAGGCCGGCAGGGCGACCGCAGCCGCGAAAATGGTTGCAAGAAGAGTATGCTTCACGAGTGTGTCCTCCGTGGGCGCGGCTGAGAAACCGCGCGTTGTTCTCGATGGAATCGGGAAGGACACCGCAGACGGACTCCAAGGTCCGATATGGCTGGCAAGCTCCTCCCGAAACTTCACCTCTCCGCCTCCACGGAGCTGAAGTTCTGCAAAGCGGACCACAACAAGCTGTCATTTAGCTGACATCGATCAACTATCCAGCCCGCGATGACACTTTTTTGCCGCAATTACCCTGGGCGAAAACAGACGCAAAATGCCACCATCCGTGGAACCTGGAGGCGGTTTGTGCGTTATGGCGCTCAGGAGGATTGCCCCATGAGTTCTCACGTCGATAACAAGCAGATCGAAAATGAGGGCTTACGCCAGGTGTGGAGTGTGCACGATTTTGCACGCCGGCACCGGTTGGACGAGCAGGAGGAGAAACGTCTTCGCTCGCTCTTTGGGTCATACGCGACGAAGCAGGAACTGCTGGCCAACGCCCAGCGGCCCTGCATCTTCCGCTAATCATCCACGGCGATTTTACTGCGTCCGCAGAACTTCGTTCCAGTGCGCGATCAATCGCGCGCGCTTCACCTGGTCCAGATAAACCATCAAGCCCGGGCTGACAGGCACCGGCCGCAACTGCGCGCCCAAGAGCTCCTGCATCGTGTTGGCGGTATTCTCGCCGGCGACCTCCGGGCTGACAGCGGGAATCTGCAACTCCCGCGCCATGATCGTCTGGCCCTCCTTCGACATGAAGAAGGATAGATAGCGCCGTCCGAGTTCCGGTTCGCCCGCCGCCTGCGGCACCAGGCCGATGCGCGACATCACGACCGTATAGTCTTTCGGCAGCACGATCCCGACATCGGGATGACGCTTGGCCCAATCGGCGGCGTAGGACCCGAGGATGTTGTAGCCGAGCACGAAGCGGCCGTCCGATACGCGCTCCAGGATGGCCGAACTGGTGGAGTATAATTTGACGCCGGCCGCCCCCATGGCGCCGATAACGGACCATATGTCACCGAACTGTTCCTGGTCGCGTGCCATGAACAGGAAGCCGACGCCGGAGCGCTCGATATCATAGGTGCCGATCCGCCCATGGATCGCGTCACCCTTGCGCTTGAGGTAATCGACGAATTCCGCCCGCGAACTCGGCGGCGGCTCCGTCGCGAAGCTCGGCTTGTGGTAGACGAACACCGCCGGCTCGAAGGTCAGCGCGTAGGCGGTATTGCGCCAGTTGGCCCATTTCGGCCAGCGCGCGCTCATCGGCAGGTTGCTCACCTGCGCATAGCCGTCGTTGGAGAGCTTGACCTGCAGATCCATGGCCGAGGAGAAGGCGAAGTCCGCAGTGCGTTGGCCGGCATCCGTCTCCCGCACGATGCGGTCATAAATTTCCCCGGTCAGCATATCCTCGTACCTGACCGCCACGTCCGGATTGGCTTCCTGGAACCCATGGATCATCGGCTGCGCCAGTGGCTCGTCGAGCGATGAATAGACAACCAGCGTCGGGGCCTCGGCATTGCCGGAACGCGCCGGGTAGAACACCTCATCCGCAGTGGCTAGGCCGGGACAGAGCAACAGGCACGCAAGTAAAGAAAGTCTCCTCATGAGAGGACAATGCACCAGCAACCGGGATCCGGCAAGCGAGCCGCATCCACCCACAGCGCCCCGAAGGCGGCTGGTACGACCGCAGCAGCAGCACACTCACCAGACACAAAAAATGGCTATGACATCTTCGCCGCCACCCTGTATCCTCTTCAAAAATCAAGGGAACATCCGTGCGCATTCTATTGGTGGAGGACAATATCGCGCTGGCCGACGGGCTTTCGGCCATCCTGCGAGGCACCGGCCATGCCGTCGACGTCGTGCATGATGGCGCCTCCGCCAACGCTGTCACGGCGGCCGAGAATTTCGATCTCGTCGTGCTCGACCTGAACCTGCCGGAAATGGATGGCCTCGAGGTGCTGCGCGCCATGCGCGCCAGGCAGAACCAGTCGGCAGTGCTGATCCTGACGGCGCGCGGCACGCCGGAAGAGCGCGTCAAGGGTCTCGATCTTGGTGCCGACGACTACCTTATCAAGCCCTTTGATATCTCCGAATTCGAGGCCCGCGTCCGCGTGCTCCTGCGCCGCCAGGCGGGTCTGCATTCGGCGACTGTCAGTTTCGGCGGCCTTTCACTCGATCTAAATTCACGCGCCTTCTCCGCCGGCTCGACGCCGCTCGACATTCCCGCCCGCGAACTCGGCCTGCTGGAAATCCTCTTCATGCGCGCCGGCAAGGTTGTCGCCAAGGAAGCGATCATTCAGTCGCTGACCGCCTTCGACGACGACATCTCGGCCAATGCCATCGAGCAATATGTCAGCCGCCTCAGGAAGCGCCTGTCGCCCTATGGGCTGACGGTGAGGACTGCGCGCGGCATTGGCTACTATCTCGACAAACTGCCAGAGGCCTCATGACAACGGCCTATTCGCTCCGACGAAGGCTCCTGTTCTGGCTGCTGATCTCGACCGCCATCATCGGCATGGTCGCGCTCGCGGACACTTATCGCGAAGCGGTGCAGACCTCCAACATCGTTTCGGACCGCGTGCTGGCCGGCTCGGCACTCGCCATCGCCGAACGCGTGGTCGTGGCGGAAGACGGCACTCTCGAGGTCGACATCCCCTATGTGGCCCTTGAGATGCTGACATCGGCCGCGCAGGACCGTGTCTTCTATCGCGTCGACGGACCGCCCGGAAAATTCATCACCGGCTATCAGGCGCTTCCGGTCCTCGCCGAAACCGTAGGCGACACGGCAGGCTTTGCCGATGATACCTTCCGCGGCGAACCGATCCGTGTCGCAACGCTCAAGCGGTCAGCCTCAACAGGCATTCGCTCCGTCCCCTTCGCCGTGACCGTTGCCGAAACCACGATCGCCCGCCGTCAGCTCGCCCGCGCCATCCTCTTCCGCTCGGCGCTGCGTCTCTCCCTTATGATCGCCGGCGCCGCCGTCATCGTCTGGATCTCGGTCACGGTCGCGCTCCGTCCGCTGTACAAGCTGCGCGATGCGATCGGCGAACGCAGTCCCGACGACCTGCACCCGATCGAACAGGCAGTACCAAGCGAGGTCCAGCCGCTCGTCGATACCGTCAACGGCTTCATGGTCCGCTTGCAATCGGCGCTCGATGCACTTCGTAACTTCACCGGCAACGCCAGCCACCAGCTGCGCACGCCGCTTGCGATCATCCGCACGCAGCTCGCCCTCTCCGCTCGCGCGAGCACATTGGCCGAAGCGCAGGGCTCCGCCCTGAAAGGCGATCAGGCCGTCGCCCATGCCGAACGCATCCTCGCGCAATTACTGCTGATGGCGAAAATCGACGCTGCAACGGCGAAGGAGGCGCTGACCGCATCGTCGATCGACCTGACAGCCATTGCCCAGGACATCACCGGAGAACTTATCCCGACCGCCGCCGAGGCCGGCATCGACCTCGGCTTCGAAGGCGACCGCCCTGCCCTCGTCCGTGCCGAGCCGCTGCTGATCGGCGAACTCTTGCGCAACCTTGCCGGAAACGCCATCGCCTATGCCGGCAAGGGCGCTGAGGTGACCGTTCGGATATCCGAGACCGACGATGCCGTCCGCCTCGAAGTCGAGGACAACGGCCCCGGCATTCCCGCAGAGACGCTCGCGGCCGTCCGGCAGCGCTTCTCGCGCGGCAGCAACTCCGGCGCGCCGGGCGCCGGGCTTGGCCTGCCGATCGTCGAGGAAATCGCCGGCCTCTTCAACGCATCGCTGACGCTGGAGCCCGGCGCACATGGCAGGGGTCTCACGGCCTCCGTGACGTTTGCGAAGGCGACGTAAAGGCTTAGCCGGCTCGGCCTTACCGCCTTGCATTCTTTCGCTGCATTGCACACACTACCCTTCGGGAACAGCAAATGCCGTACAACGATACGGCAGCGGATAAGGCCGTCCATGTCGATCAAAGCCAGCATCTATCACCTGACGCATTACAAATACGACAAGCCGGTCCGCCTCGGACCTCAGATCATACGCCTCAAGCCAGCGTCGCATTCCAAGACGCGGGTGATCAGCCATTCGCTGAAGGTTTCGCCGTCGAACCATTTCGTGAACCTGCAGCAGGATCCCTACGGCAATTATCTGGCCCGCTACGTCTTCCCTGACCCGGTGACGGAGTTCAAGATCGAGGTCGACCTCGTCGCCGACATGACGGTCTATAACCCCTTCGATTTCTTCATCGAGGAGAGCGCCGAGATGTGGCCCTTCTCCTATCCCGAGGAGATCAGGGACGACCTGAAGATCTACATGCAACCGCAGCCGGTGGAGCCGGCGCTGGCTGCCTATCTCGCCGGCATCGACCGCACTCCCATGCGGACCACCGACTTCATCGTAGGGTTGAATGCGCGGCTGAAGAACGACGTCGAATACGTCATCCGCATGGAGCCCGGCGTCCAGACGCCGGAGGAAACGCTGAAGCTGGCGCTTGGCTCCTGCCGCGACTCGAGCTGGCTGCTGGTCGAGATCCTGCGCAATCTCGGCTTCGCCGCCCGCTTCGTCTCCGGCTATCTCATCCAGCTCACCCCCGACCTGAAGGCGCTCGACGGGCCCTCCGGCACCGAGGTCGATTTCACCGACCTGCACGCCTGGTGCGAGGTCTATCTCCCCGGCGCCGGCTGGGTCGGCCTCGACCCCACGTCTGGCCTGCTCACCGGCGAAAGCCACATACCGCTCGCCGCCACCCCGCACTACCGAAATGCCGCGCCGATATCAGGCGCGCTTTACGGCGAGGCCAACACCGAATTCGCCTTCGAGATGAAGGTCTCGCGGGTAGCGGAGCACCCGCGCATCACCAAGCCTTTCTCCGACGAAAGTTGGAAGGAGCTCAACGAGCTCGGTGCCAAGGTCGATAGCATCCTGCAGGCCGGGGATGTCCGCCTGACCATGGGCGGCGAGCCGACCTTCGTTTCCATCGACGACTTCGAATCCGAGGAGTGGAACACTGCCGCCGTCGGCCCGACCAAGCGCGAGAAGGCGGATGTCCTCATCCGCAAGCTGCGCGAGCGCTTCGCTCCCGGCGGCTTCCTGCATTACGGCCAGGGCAAGTGGTATCCGGGCGAAAGCCTGCCGCGCTGGACCTTCTCACTCTACTGGCGCAAGGACGGCAAGCCGATCTGGCAGAACCCGGAGCTCATCGCCGGCGAGGGCAAGGACACCGGTGCAAAGGCAGATGACGCCGCCAACCTTTTGAATGCCATCGCCAGGGAACTGGCGATCGAGACCGACATGGTGCTGCCCGCCTACGAGGATCCAGCCGAATGGATCATGAAGGAAGGCAGCCTGCCCGAAAACGTCGACCCATCCAATTCCAAGCTGAAGGACCCGGAAGAGCGTAGCCGCATCGCCCGCGTCTTCGAACGCGGCCTGACCGTACCGACCGGCTACATCCTGCCGGTGCAGGCCTGGAACGCGCGCGCCTCTAGCACGCGCTGGGTCAGCGAAAAATGGAAGACCCGCCGCGGCAAGATCTTCCTCGTTCCCGGCGACAGCCCCGTCGGCTATCGCCTGCCCCTCGGCACCCTGCCCTATGTGCCGCCGGCGCGTTTCCCCTATATCCACCCCGCCGACCCGTCGATTCCGCGCAATCCGCTGCCCGAAGTCTTCGTGCCATCCGGCCGCGCCATGCCGGAAGCCTCCCGCCACAGCGACGACAGCAGCCAGAACCGCGTTGAGCAAACCGTCGGCGAGATCGGCGGCGCCGTGCGCACCGCAATCTCGGTCGAACCGCGCGACGGAAGGCTCTGCGTCTTCATGCCGCCGGTCGAGCGCATCGAGGACTATCTCGAACTGATCGCCGCCGCGGAGAATGCAGCGACCGAACTCGGCCTGCCCGTCCATATCGAAGGCTATTCGCCGCCGCAGGACGAGCGCATCAATGTCATCCGCGTCGCCCCCGATCCCGGCGTCATTGAGGTCAATATCCATCCCGCTTCCAACTGGCAGGATTGCGTCGACATTACGATGACGATCTACGAGGAAGCCCGCCAAAGCCGCCTCGGCACCGACAAGTTCATGATCGACGGGCGCCACACCGGTACCGGCGGGGGCAACCATGTGGTCGTTGGTGGCGCCAATCCGGGCGACAGCCCCTTCCTGCGCCGCCCTGACCTGTTGAAGAGCCTGGTACTGCACTGGCAGCGCCATCCCTCGCTCTCCTACATGTTCTCGGGCATGTTCATCGGCCCGACCAGCCAGGCGCCGCGCATCGACGAAGCCCGTCACGACAGCCTCTACGAACTGGAAATCGCGCTCGCCCAGGTCCCCGCGCCGGGTCGCGGCGCGCAACCCCTCCCTTGGCTGGTGGACAGGCTGTTCCGCAATCTGCTGACCGACGTCACTGGCAACACGCACCGCGCCGAGATCTGCATCGACAAGCTGTTTTCGCCGGATGGCCCAACCGGACGGCTCGGCCTCGTCGAATTCCGCGGTTTCGAAATGCCGCCGAACGCACGTATGTCGCTTGCCCAGCAACTGCTGGTCCGCGCGTTGATCGCCCGCTTCTGGCAGCACCCTGCGGACGGCAAGTTCGTGCGCTGGAGCACGTCGCTGCACGACCGCTTCATGCTGCCGCACTTCATCTGGGCCGATTTCCTCGACGTGCTCGGCGACCTCAAGCAGAATGGCTTCGACCTCAGCCCGGAATGGTTCAAGGCACAGCTTGAATTCCGCTTCCCCTTCTGTGGCGAGGTCGAATACGAAGGCTCTAAGCTCGAACTGCGGCAGGCGCTGGAACCCTGGCACGTCATGGGCGAGGAGGGCGCGATCGGCGGCACGGTCCGCTATGTCGACAGCTCCGTAGAGCGCCTGCAGGTCCGGCTGGAAACCAGCAATGCCTCCCGCTACACCGTGACCTGCAACGGCCGCACGGTTCCGTTGAGCTCGACCGGCACGGCGGGCGTCTCGGTCGCTGGCGTTCGCTTCAAGGCATGGCAGCCTGCGTCGGGATTGCACCCGGTTTTGCCGGTCAATACGCCGCTCACCTTCGACATTTATGATACATGGTCGAAGCGTTCGATCGGCGGCTGCATCTATCATGTTGCCCATCCGGGCGGGCGTAACTATGAGACCTTCCCGGTCAATGGTAACGAAGCGGAAGCGAGACGGCTGGCGCGATTCGAGCCGTGGGGGCATACGGCAGGCGCATTCATTCCGCGTGCCGAGACAGTTTCACCGGAATTCCCGCTGACGCTCGATCTTCGACGACCGGTGGGAATCTAAGCACTAGGGCGAAATGGGCAAGAAACCGACGGCAGAACTGAGGGAAGAGCCAGCGATCCGCACCGGAAACGATGCCGTGCTTGACTACACTCCTCTGCCCGGCGTCGCCGACGAGATGGTCGACACCAACGGCGCCATCCGCCCGGTCTGGCAGCGCTTCTTTTCGCATCTGAGCGGAATGCCCGAAAAGGAGCTGACCGAACGCTTCACCCGCGCCGACCGTTACCTGCGCGACGCCGGCGTTTTCTACCGAGCCTACGGCAGCACCGGAAGCGCCGAGCGCTCCTGGCCCCTCTCGCACGTTCCGGTCCTCATTGATGCGCGCGAATGGGAGGCGGTCTCGGCTGGGCTCGTCCAGCGCGCCGACCTGCTGGAAGCGATCGTTGCCGACGTCTACGGCCAAAATCGCCTTGTCGCGGAGGGCGTGCTGCCACCGGCCCTGATCGCTGCCAACCCCGAATACCAGCGTCCGCTTGTCGGCGTCACCCCGGCCGGCGGTCACTACCTGCATTTCTGCGCCTTCGAGATCGGCCGCGGTCCTGATGGAAACTGGTGGGTCCTCGCTGACCGTACGCAGGCGCCGTCTGGCGCCGGCTTTGCGCTTGAAAACCGCGTGGCGACGACCCGCGCCTTCTCCGATATATACGCTGAGACGCCGGTTCATCGCCTCGCCTCCTTCTTTGGCGCCTTCCGCGATGCGCTGCAGGGCATGAAGCACAGCGGCGACGACCGCATCGCCGTGCTGACGCCGGGCCCCGCCAACGAAACCTATTACGAGCACGCCTATATCGCCCGCTATCTCGGCTTCATGCTGCTCGAGGGCGAAGACCTGGCTGTCGTCAACGGCAAGGTGATGGTCCGCACCGTGTCGGGCCTGAAGCCGATCACCGTGCTTTGGCGCCGCCTCGATTCGGCCTATTCGGATCCACTGGAACTGAACCAGAATTCACATATCGGCACGCCCGGCCTCGTCGAGGCTCTGCGCGCCGAAAGCGTGACCATCGTCAATGCACTCGGCAGCGGCATCATTGAAACACGCGCGCTGCTCGCCTTCATGCCGACCATCTGTCGTCGTCTGTTTGGCGAAGAGTTGAAGCTCCCCTCGATCGCGACCTGGTGGTGCGGCCAGAAGGGCGAACGCGAACATGTGGCGGCCAACATCGAAAAGATGGTGATCGGTCCGGCCTATTCGCGCGCACCGTTCTTCGATGACAGGGGCGAATCCGTGCTCGGCTCGACCTTGCGCGCCACGACCAAGGATTCGATCGGCGATTGGTTGAACTCCGACGGCGCCAAACTTGCCGGGCAGGAAGTCGTAACGCTATCGACGACCCCGGCCTGGATCGACGGCAAGCTGACGCCGCGGCCGATGTCGCTACGCGTCTTCGCCGCCCGCACGGCCAATGGCTGGCAGATCATGCCGGGCGGCTTTGCCCGCATCGGCGGCAGTGACGACGTTTCGGCCATCGCCATGCAATCGGGTGGTGCCGCCGCCGACGTCTGGATCGTCAGCGACAAGCCGGTGGAGCAGCACACATTGCTGCCAGCGGAAGGCAGCTTCACCCGCAACATGCCGGGCAGCCTGCCGAGCCGCGCGGCCGACAATCTCTTCTGGCTCGGCCGCTACATCGAGCGCGCCGAAGGGGCGCTGCGCATCCTGCGCGCCTGGCACGCCCGCTTTGCGGAAGCCGCCGATCCGAACCAGCCCCTGTTGGCCGACGTGACAGCCTATCTGGCCGCCGTCGATATCGACACCGAGGAAGCAGTCCCGGATACGCTAATGCGCAACATCGACAGCGCCGTCTATTCCGCCAGCAACATTCGCGACCGTTTCTCGCCGGATGGCTGGCTGGCGCTCACTGATCTCGCCAAGACGGCGCGACGGTTCCACGAGACGATTTCTCCCGGCGACGATGCAAGCCACGCGATGACGATTCTGCTGCGCAAGCTCGCGGGCTTCGCCGGTCTGGTGCACGAAAACATGTATCGCTTCACCGGCTGGCGTTTCCTCTCGCTCGGCCGCCATATCGAGCGCGGGCTGCACATGACACGGCTGCTCGGGCACATGTCAGGGCCGGACGCCCCTGATGGCGCGCTCGACATGCTGCTGGAGATCGGCGACAGCGTCATGACCCATCGCCGCCGCTACAACGTCAACACCGCTCGCCTCACGGTCACCGATCTGCTCGCGCTCGATCCGCTCAATCCACGCTCAATTCTTTTCCAGATGAACGAGATCCACCGCGAGGTGGAGCAGCTCCCGAACGCACTCGTCAACGGCCAGATGTCGCCCTTCTATCGCGAAGCGATGCGGTTGCACTCCGGCCTTGCCGTGATGACGCCGGAGACGATGAGCGTCGATGTCTACCGCCGCCTCGAACGCGAGCTGGAGCATCTGTCCGACCTCCTTGCCCACACATATCTCGGATGACCCAGGTGCTTTACGATCTCTCGCTGCACATGGGATACATCTACGACACGCCGGCCTCTGGCGCCCGCCACATCATGCGGCTGATGCCGCTGTCGCTGCCGAACCGGCAACGGCTGGTGGCCGGCTCGATCAAGGTTTCGCCGACGCCGGATGAACAGGCGCACTTCGTCGATTTCTTCGAGCACCCCGCGACTTCCTTCATGCTGCGCGCGCCGCATGAAAAGCTGGATATCCGCATGCATGCCCGCGTGCAGGTGGAGAGCCATTCGATCGCAGCGGATTTTTCCCCCGTGCTCGCAAAGCTTCCGAATGAGGTCGCAGGCGTCTGGTCGCTGAAGCCCGACGCCCCGCATCATTTCCTCGGCAATAGCCCCCGCCTTTCGGACACACGCGCGATCTCGGACTATGCGAAGGCCTGCGCCGAACCGTCATGGACCGTGCTGCAGATCGCCACTGCGCTATGCGCGAAAATCCATCTGGATTTCACCTATGATGCCGAAGCGACGACCGTCGATACGACGCCGCTTGAAGCCTTCCAAATAAAGCGCGGCGTCTGCCAGGACTTCGTCCATGTCATGATCCTTGCTCTGCGTAGCCTCGGCATTCCCGCCGGATATGTCTCCGGATTCCTGCGCACCATTCCGCCGCCCGGCAAGGAACGGCTGGAGGGGGCGGACGCCATGCATGCGTGGGTCAGGGTCTGGTGCGGCGAAACGATCGGCTGGGTCGAACTGGATCCGACGAACAACATCCCGGCCGGCACCGACCACATCGTCGTTGCCTATGGCCGCGACTACGCCGACGTCGCCCCGGTCATCGGCGTGCTGAAGAGCTACGGCGGCCAACGCGCTGTCCAGGCCGTGGATGTCATTCCGTTGGGATAATTGAATAGCCGATAGAATTCAGATCTTTACCGTGGCGTTCATGGTGCCGCAAAAGGTCAAGGACCTCCTTGCCTCCTGCGGGACCACCCCGAGCAACGCCTATCAGCCCAATAGCATGGCTCAGCTGGTTGCGGACTTGGGCCATGGCCGCCAAGGCGACGAGCTCGCGACCCGCCTGACGAACTGGTAACAGCAAAGACCCGCAAACAACAAAAGCCGCCCCGGAACAAACCGGAGCGGCTTTTCGTTTGCCTGCAAAAACGCGCATATCAAATTCGGAAAACCGATTGAAATCAAGCTCTTTCCGCAGCGGAGCGCCAAGCCTCGGCAATTTTTTCGTTTGGGTAATTCCTTTGTTGCAAGTGCGTTGTAACGATGCATAAACTGCGTGTTTAGTGCGCGGCAAACCGATTGAAATTGGCATAACGTACTGAAACCAAACAGAATTGGCGAGGACTGACGATGAACACCGTTTCGAAGCCGACAATCCCCTCCCCCGCGCCGCGCAGCTCCAAGCCAGAAATTCTCGCCGAAGAAATCATCGAACGCCTGACCTACCGCATCGGCAAGGATGCGAAGGTCGCCAAGCCGCATGACTGGCTGACGGCAACCATCCTCGTCATACGCGACCGCATCATCGACAAGTGGATGGAGTCGACCCGCAAGGTCTACGCAACAGGCGACAAGCGCGTTTACTACCTCTCCCTCGAATTCCTCATCGGCCGCCTGATGCGCGACGCCGTCTCGAACCTCGGCCTCATGGAACAGGTTCGCGACGCGCTCGCCTCGCTCGGCGTCGATGTCTCTGTCATCGCCGGCCTCGAGCCTGACGCCGCTCTTGGCAACGGCGGCCTTGGCCGTCTCGCCGCCTGCTTCATGGAAAGCATGGCGACCGTCGATGTCCCGGCCTATGGCTACGGTATCCGTTACGTCCACGGTCTTTTCCGGCAGCAGCTTGCCGATGGCTGGCAGGTGGAGTTGCCGGAAAGCTGGCTGGCGCACGGCAATCCTTGGGAATTCGAGCGTCGCGAGAGCGCTTACGAAATCGGCTTCGGCGGCACCGTCGACGTGGTCAATAGCCCCGAGGGCGAGCCGCGCTATGTGTGGAAACCCGCCGAGCGTGTCATCGCCGCCGCCTTCGACACTCCGGTGGTCGGCTGGCGCGGCAAGCGCGTCAACACGCTGCGCCTCTGGTCCGCGCAGCCGATCGACCCGATCCTGCTCGACGCCTTCAACGCCGGCGACCATATCGGCGCGCTGCGTGAGAGCAACAAGGCCGAAAGCCTGACGCGCGTTCTATATCCCGCCGACGCGACGCCGGCCGGCCAGGAACTGCGCCTGCGCCAGGAATTCTTCTTCTCCTCCGCTTCGCTGCAGGACATCCTGCGCCGTCACCTGCAGCAGTATGACGATTTCACCTCGCTGCCCGACAAGGTGGCGGTCCAACTGAACGACACGCATCCGGCGGTCTCGGTCGCGGAACTGATGCGCCTGTTGTGCGACGTGCATGGTCTCGACTTCGACCAGGCTTGGGACATCACCCGCGGCACGATCGCCTACACCAATCACACCCTCCTGCCGGAAGCGCTGGAAAGCTGGCCGATCCCACTGTTCGAGCGCCTGCTGCCGAGGCATATGCAGATCATCTACGCGATCAACGCCAAGGTGCTGCTGGAGGCGCGCAAGACCAAGACCTTCTCCGAAACGGAAATCCGCTCGATTTCCCTGATCGAGGAAAGCGGCGAGCGCCGTGTACGCATGGGCAATCTCGCCTTCGTCGGCGCTCATTCGATCAACGGCGTTTCGGCTCTGCACACCGACCTGATGAAGGTCACCGTCTTTGCCGACCTGCATAAGCTCTATCCCGACCGCATCAACAACAAGACCAACGGCATCACGCCGCGCCGCTGGCTGCAGCAGTGCAATCCCGGCCTGACCTCGCTGATCCGCGAAACGATCGGCGACGACTTCCTCGATGACGCCGAAAAGCTGAAGCCGCTCGACAAGTTCGCGAATGATGCAAGCTTCCAGGAGAAGTTCGCGGCGGTGAAGCGCGCCAACAAGGTGGCCTTGTCCAATCTCGTCGCCAGCCGCATGGGCATCAAACTCGATCCGTCGGCTATGTTCGATATCCAGATCAAGCGCATCCACGAGTACAAGCGGCAGCTGCTCAACATTATCGAAGCAGTCGCGCTCTACGACCAGATCCGCTCACATCCAGAATTGGACTGGGTGCCGCGCGTCAAGCTCTTCGCCGGCAAGGCGGCGCCGAGCTACCATAACGCCAAGCTGATCATCAAACTGATCAACGACGTCGCCCGCACGATCAACAACGACCCGGCCGTCCGCGGCCTGCTGAAGGTCGTGTTCGTGCCGAACTACAACGTTTCCCTTGCCGAGGTCATGGTGCCGGCCGCCGATCTGTCTGAGCAGATCTCGACTGCTGGGATGGAAGCATCGGGCACCGGCAACATGAAGTTCGCGCTGAACGGCGCGCTGACGATCGGGACACTCGACGGCGCCAATGTCGAGATGCGCGACCATGTCGGCGAGGACAACATCATCATTTTCGGCCTGCGTGCCGACGAAGTCGCCGCCGCCCGTGCAGATGGCCACAATCCCCGCGCCATCATCGAAGCGTCGCGTGAACTGTCTCAGGCACTCCAGGCCATCAGTTCCGGCGTCTTCTCGCACGACGATCGAAGCCGATACGCTGCGCTGATCGAAGGCATTTACGCGCATGACTGGTTCATGGTGGCGGCCGATTTCGATGCCTATGCGCAGGCGCAGCGCGATATCGACCAGCTCTGGACCGATCCGTCGGCGTGGAACAAGAAAGCGATCTGCAACACGGCTCGGATGGGCTGGTTCTCATCCGACCGCACGATACGGCAATATGCCAAGGAAATCTGGAGAGCCGGATGAAAGCGCCGAAAGCCACCCCTGAAGTCAGACTTCCCTGGGAGATTTCGGCAGACGAGATAGCGGCAATCCTCGCAGGGTCGCATTCCAATCCCTTCGCCGTTCTCGGCGTTCACAAATCGGGAAACGCCTACGTCACCCGCTGCTTCATTCCGGGCGCCGAAGAGGTGACCGCGATGGCGCTCGATGGCAGCGTCATCGGCGAATTGAAGCAGCAGCATTCTGACGGCTTTTTCGCCGGCGAGGTTTCGGTGACGAAGCAGCAGCCGGTGCGCTATCGCGCGCGACGCGGCGATGCCGAATGGGCGGTGACCGACCCTTACAGCTTCGGACCCGTCCTCGGCCCGATGGATGACTATTACGTGCGGGAAGGTTCCCATCTGCGCCTCTTCGACAAGATGGGCGCACACTGGATCAAGCACGAGGGCGCGCAGGGGATCCATTTCGCCGTCTGGGCGCCGAATGCTCAGCGTGTCTCGGTTGTCGGTGACTTCAATGGCTGGGATGGTCGCCGCCATGTAATGCGCTTCCGCTCCAGCGCCGGTATCTGGGAGATCTTCGCTCCTGACGTTCCGACCGGTGTCGCCTACAAATTCGAAATCCGCGGCCACGACGGTGTGCTGTTGCCGCTAAAGGCCGACCCTTTCGCCCGACGCAGCGAACTACGCCCACAGACGGCCTCGGTCGCGGCATCCGAGCTGCTGCAGGAATGGGACGACGCAGCGCATCTGAAGCACTGGAGCGAAACCGACAAGCGTCGTCAGCCGATCTCGATCTACGAGGTTCATGCCGGCTCCTGGCAGCGGCGCGACGATGGCTCGTTCCTCTCCTGGGACGAGCTTGCCGCCCGTCTAATCCCCTACTGCGTCGACATGGGCTTCACCCATATCGAGTTCCTGCCGATTACCGAGCATCCCTATGATCCCTCCTGGGGCTACCAGACGACCGGGCTCTATGCGCCGACCGCCCGCTTCGGCGAGCCGGAGGGTTTCGCCCGCTTCGTCAACGGCTGCCACAAGGTCGGCATCGGCGTCATCCTCGATTGGGTGCCAGCCCATTTCCCGACCGACGAACACGGTCTCGGCTGGTTCGACGGCACGGCGCTCTACGAGCATGCCGACCCGCGCCAGGGCTTCCACCCCGACTGGAATACGGCAATCTACAATTTCGGCCGCACCGAAGTCGTTTCCTATCTGGTCAACAACGCGCTTTACTGGGCCGAGAAGTTCCATCTCGATGGTCTGCGCGTCGATGCCGTGGCCTCGATGCTCTACCTCGACTATTCCCGCAAGCACGGCGAATGGATCCCGAACGAGTACGGCGGTAATGAGAACCTGGAGGCTGTGCGCTTCCTGCAGAACATGAACACCCGTATCTACGCCGAGCATCCAGGCGTCATGACCATCGCCGAAGAATCGACCTCCTGGCCGAAGGTGTCGCAGGCGGTGCATGAAGGCGGCCTCGGCTTCGGCTTCAAGTGGAACATGGGCTTCATGCACGACACACTGAGCTACATGAGCCGTGAGCCGATCCACAGAAAGCATCATCACAACGAGCTGACCTTCGGCCTGCTCTACGCCTATTCGGAAAACTTCGTGCTGCCGCTCTCCCATGACGAGGTGGTGCACGGAAAGGGCTCGCTGATCGCCAAGATGCCCGGCGACGACTGGCAGAAATTTGCGAATCTGCGGGCCTATTACGCCTTCATGTGGGGCTATCCGGGCAAGAAGCTGCTCTTCATGGGTCAGGAATTCGCGCAGTGGAGCGAGTGGAACGAGGCAACCTCGCTCGACTGGAACCTGCTGCAGTACCGCATGCACGAGGGCATGCGCCGGCTGGTGCGCGACCTCAACTTCACCTACCGCAGCAAGCCGGCCCTGCACGCCCGCGACTGCGAGGGCGATGGCTTCGAATGGCTGATCGCCGACGACCACGAGAACTCCGTTTTTTCCTGGCTGCGCAAGGCGCCAGGAGAGAAGCCGGTCGCCGTCATCTGTAATCTGACGCCTGTCTATCGCGAGAACTATTCCGTGCGCCTGCCGACCGAGGGGCGCTGGCGCGAGATACTGAATACCGATGCCGACATCTATGGTGGCAGCGGCAAGGGCAATGGTGGCCGCGTGCAGGCCGTCAACGCCGGCGGCAGCATTGCTGCATCCATCACCTTGCCGCCTCTGGCGACGATCATGCTTGAACCCGAGAACTGACGACTGGTGGGAGGATAAAAATGGTAGAAAGACGTGTTCAGCCACTTGCCCGCGACGCAATGGCCTATGTTCTCGCTGGCGGCCGGGGAAGCCGCTTGAAAGAGCTCACCGATCGCCGCGCCAAGCCGGCGGTCTATTTCGGCGGCAAGACCCGTATCATCGACTTTGCGCTGTCGAACGCGCTGAACTCGGGCATCCGCCGCATCGGCGTCGCCACCCAGTACAAGGCGCACTCGCTGATCCGCCATATGCAGCGCGGCTGGAACTTCTTCCGCCCCGAGCGGAACGAAAGCTTCGACATTTTGCCGGCCTCCCAGCGCGTCTCGGAGACGCAGTGGTATGAAGGCACCGCCGATGCGGTCTACCAGAACATCGACATCATCGAGGACTATGGCGTCGAATACATGGTCATCCTCGCCGGCGACCATGTCTACAAGATGGACTACGAATACATGCTGCAGCAGCATGTCGATTCCGGCGCCGACGTCACGATCGGCTGCCTGGAAGTCCCGCGCATGGAAGCCGTCGGCTTCGGCGTCATGCACGTCGACACGACCGACCGGATCATCGACTTCGTCGAGAAGCCCGCCGATCCGCCGGGCATTCCCGACAAGCCGGAATTCGCGCTTGCCTCGATGGGCATCTACGTGTTCCACACGAAATTCCTGATCGACGCACTGCGCCGCGACGCCGCTGACCCGAACTCCAGCAAGGATTTCGGCAAGGACATCATCCCTTACATCGTCAAGAACGGTAAGGCCGTCGCCCATCGTTTCGCCAACTCTTGCGTCCGGTCGGATTTCGAGCACGAGCCCTACTGGCGCGATGTTGGAACGATCGACGCCTATTGGCAGGCCAACATCGACCTGACCGCGATCGTTCCGGAACTGGATATCTACGACAAGTCCTGGCCGATCTGGACCTATGCAGAAATCTCGCCCCCGGCGAAGTTCGTCCATGACGACGAAGACCGCCGCGGCTCTGCCACATCCTCCGTCGTCGCGGGCGACTGCATCATTTCCGGCGCAACGCTGAACAAGAGCCTCCTCTTCACCGGCGTTCGCGCCAATTCCTACTCCAAGCTCGAAGGTGCCGTCGTTCTCCCGAGCGTCAAGATCGGAAGGCACGCCCAACTCAGAAACGTCGTGATCGACCACGGAGTCGTCATTCCTGAAGGCCTCATCGTCGGCGAGGATCCGGTTCTAGATGCCAAGCGTTTCCGCCGCAGCGAGGGCGGCATTTGCCTCATTACCCAACCGATGATCGACAAGCTGGGCCTGTAAGCCATGAAAGTTCTTTCGGTTTCGTCCGAAGTCTTCCCGCTCGTCAAGACAGGGGGCCTCGCCGATGTGGCGGGTGCCCTGCCGATCGCCCTTGAGCGTTTCGGCATCGAAACCAAGACCCTCATGCCGGGCTATCCGGCCGTCATGAGGGCTATCCGCAATCCTGTAGTCCGACTCCAATTCGACGATCTGCTCGGCGAACCGGCAACCGTGCTCGAAGTCAAGCACGACGGGCTCGATATCCTCGTGCTCGACGCCCCCGCCTATTACGACCGGTCGGGCGGCCCCTATCTCGACGCCACCGGCAAGGATTACCCCGACAATTGGCGCCGTTTCGCGGCTCTGTCCCTGGCCGGCGCCGAGATTGCCGCGGGGTTGATGCTGGACTGGCGGCCGGACCTCGTGCATACGCATGACTGGCAGTCGGCAATGACCTCGGTCTACATGCGCTACAATCCGACGCCGGAATTGCCGAGCGTCCTGACCATCCACAACATTGCTTTCCAGGGGCAGTTCGGCGCCGATATCTTTCCGGGTCTTCGTCTGCCGCCGCACGCCTTCGCAACGGAAAGCATCGAATATTACGGCAATATCGGCTTCCTGAAGGGCGGCCTGCAGACTGCACACGCCATCACCACTGTCAGCCCCTCTTATGCCGGCGAGATCCTGACCACCGAGTTCGGCATGGGCCTCCAGGGTGTCATCGCAAGCCGAATCGATTCACTGCACGGCATCGTCAACGGCATTGATACCGAAGTCTGGAACCCCTCGACCGACCCGGTTGTCCACACGCATTACAACAGCAGCATGCTGAAGAGCCGCGTCGAAAACCGCAGCTCGATCGCTGAGTTCTTCGGACTTCACCACGACAACGCGCCGATCTTCTGCATCATCAGCCGCCTGACCTGGCAGAAGGGCATGGATGTCATCGCCGCCACCGCCGACCAGATCGTCGACATGGGCGGCAAGCTGGCCATTCTGGGTTCCGGAGACGCGGCGCTCGAAGGGGCACTGCTTGCCGCCGCCGCCCGTCACCCCGGGCGGATCGGCGTTTCCATCGGCTACAACGAGCCGATGTCCCATCTCATGCAGGCCGGTTGCGACGCCATCATCATCCCGTCCAGATTCGAGCCCTGCGGCCTGACGCAGCTTTACGGATTGCGCTATGGATGCGTGCCGATCGTTGCCCGCACCGGCGGGTTGAACGACACCGTTATTGACGCCAACCATGCCGCGCTTGCGGCGAAAGCGGCAACCGGGATACAATTCTCGCCTGTAACTCCATCCGGTCTGTTGCAGGCGGTCCGCCGCGCGCTACATCTCTACGCCGATCAAAAAGTCTGGACCCAATTGCAAAAGCAGGGCATGAAATCGGATGTTTCGTGGGAGAAGAGCGCCGAGCGCTATGCCGCCCTCTATTCAAGCCTCGCCCCTAAAGGCAAGTGAGAGAAAATGATAAAATCCGTACCCACTACGCCCTACCAGGATCAGAAGCCCGGTACCTCCGGCCTGCGAAAGAAGGTTCCGGTATTCCAGCAGCCGAACTATGCCGAGAACTTCATCCAGTCGATCTTCGATTCGCTGGAAGGCTTTCATGGCAAGTGCCTCGTCATCGGCGGCGACGGACGCTACTACAACCGGGAAGTCATTCAGAAGGCGATCAAGATGGCCGCCGCCAATGGCTTCGGCAAGGTGATCGTCGGCAAGGGCGGCATCCTGTCGACCCCGGCAGCCTCCCACATCATTCGCAAATACAAAGCCTTCGGCGGCATCATCCTTTCGGCCAGCCACAATCCCGGCGGTCCAACCGAAGATTTCGGCATCAAGTACAATATCAACAATGGCGGCCCCGCGCCGGAGAAGATCACCGACGCGATCTATGCGCGCACGAAGGTGATCGACACCTACAAGATCGCCGATTTCGCGGACGTCAACCTCGACCGCATCGGCAAGGACGAACTGCCGGGCGGCATGATCCTCTCGGTGCTCGATTCGGTGGAAGACTACACGGCTCTGATGGAAGAGCTGTTCGACTTCCCCGCGATCCGCAACCTCATCAGCCTCGGATTCCGCATCGCTTTTGACGCAATGAGCGCCGTCACCGGCCCATATGCCAAGGAAATCTTCGAAAACCGTCTCGGCGCGCCGTCCGGTTCGGTCCGCAATTTCATGCCGCTGCCCGACTTCGGCGGCCACCATCCGGACCCGAACCCGGTTCACTGCAAGGAACTCTACGACGAGATGATGAGTGATGATGCGCCCGACTTCGGCGCGGCATCCGACGGCGACGGCGACCGCAACCTCATCATCGGCCGCGGCATCTTCGTCACACCCTCCGATAGCCTCGCGATCCTTGCCGCCAACGCCCACCTCGCGCCCGGCTATTCCGGTGGTCTCGCCGGCATCGCCCGCTCCATGCCGACCTCAGGTGCGGCCGATCGCGTCGCCGAGCGCCGCGGTATCGGCATGTACGAGACGCCGACCGGCTGGAAGTTCTTCGGCAACCTGCTCGACGCCGGCATGGCGACGATCTGCGGCGAGGAAAGCGCCGGCACCGGCTCCAACCACGTGCGCGAGAAGGACGGCCTCTGGGCGGTTCTGCTGTGGCTGAACATCCTTGCCGTTCGCGGCGAAAGCGTTCAGGACATCGTCACCCAGCACTGGCAGACCTACGGCCGCAACTACTATTCGCGCCACGACTATGAAGGCGTCGATACTGACGCGGCGAACGGCCTGATCGCAAACCTGCGCAGCCAGCTTGCGTCGCTGCCGGGCCAGAGCTTCGGCCCGCTGAAGGTCGAGAAGGCCGACGACTTTGCCTATCACGACCCAGTCGACAAGTCGGTCAGCGAGCATCAGGGCATTCGCGTCCTGTTCGAAGGCGGTTCGCGCGTGGTCTTCCGTCTCTCCGGTACCGGCACATCCGGCGCCACGCTGCGTGTCTATCTCGAGCGGTACGAGGCGGATTCGACCCGCCACAACATCGAGACGCAGGAAGCGCTCGCCGATCTTATTGCTGCCGCCGAGACCATCGCGGGCATTCGCAGCCGCACGGGCCGCGACGCTCCTTCCGTGATCACCTGACCGAACGGCATGGCGGCGGGTAGACCCGGGCAAGGCGGAGCAACCATCCTCGAGACCGGCGTTGATTTCGCCGTCTGGTCGCGCAAGTCAGGACAGATCGAGCTGTGTCTGTTCGGCGACGACGACAAGGAACTGGCCCGCCTGCCGATGAAACGAGGCGATGACGATGTTCATCGCCTTTTCGTCGACGGCTTGAAGGAAGGTGCGCGCTACGGCTACCGCGCCGGCGGCGTCTATGCGCCCGACGACGGCCTCTGGTTCGACCCGTCGAAGCTGCTGGTCGATCCCTACGCCAAGGAACTCGATCGCCCCTTCCACTACGATCCCCTGCTCGGCACCTCCGGCGCCGAGACGCAGCACCTCGTGCCGAAGGCGATCGTCACCCGCGATGTCCCCGTGAAGCCGGGAAAGCCGCTCTTCAAGCCGGGTGGCTTCATCTACGAGGTTGCCGTCCGACCGTTCACCATGCTGCATCCGGATGTTCCCCAAGCGCAGCGCGGCACCGTCGCGGCTTTGGCGCATCCTTCAGTGATCGCGCATCTGAAGCGCATCGGCGTGGATGCGGTCGAGTTGATGCCGATCACCGCCTGGATCGACGAGCGCCACCTGCCGCCGCTCGGCCTCAGAAACGGCTGGGGCTATAACCCCGTCGCCTTCATGGCGCTCGACCCGCGGCTCGTGCCCGGCGGCATGGCGGAGCTCCGCGACACCGTGGCGAAGCTCCACGCCGAAGGCATTGGTGTCGTCCTCGACCTCGTCTTCAACCACACCGGCGAAAGCGACCGCTTTGGCACGACGCTGTCGCTGCGCGGCCTCGACAACCTCTCCTTCTATCGGCATCTGACCGACCGGCCAGGCGAATTGGTCAACGATACCGGAACGGGCAACACCGTCGCCTGTGATAACCCCTATGTCAGGCAACTGATCATCGACAGCCTCCGCCACTTCGTGCTCGGCGCGGGCGTTGACGGTTTCCGCTTCGACCTTGCCCCCGTTCTTGGCCGAACCGCTGGTGGCTTCGAGGCCAACAGCGAAACGTTGATGGCAATGCTCGCCGATGACGTCTTGTCGGACCGCGTAATGATCGCCGAGCCTTGGGACATCGGTCCTGGCGGCTACCAGCTCGGTAACTTCCCAGCCCCCTTCCTCGAGTGGAACGACCGCGTTCGTGATGACGTCAGGTGCTATTGGCGCGGCGACGATCACAAGACCGGACCGCTCGCAACTGCGCTGGCCGGCTCCTCGGACATATTTTCCCGCAACGGTGCGACCGGGACGCGCAGCGTCAACTTTCTTGCCGCCCATGACGGCTTCACGCTCCGCGATCTCGTCTCCTATAGCGGCAAGCACAACGAGGCGAACGGCGAGCAGAACCGCGACGGCCACAACGAGAACCACTCCTGGAACAATGGTGCCGAGGGCGAAACGCACTACCCCGATATCATTCGCAGACGCCGCGATGACCTGAAGGCGCTGCTCTCCACGCTCTTTGCTACGCGCGGCAGCATCATGCTGACGGCAGGCGACGAAGCAGGCCGCACCCAGCGCGGCAACAACAATGCCTACTGCCAGGACAATGAGATCACCTGGATGGACTGGGCGGCGCTCGACGATGAGCTCATCGCCCATACCGCTTTGATCTCAAGCCTGCGCAAGCGCTTCTCCGTGTTCTCGGAAACGGGTTTCTTCGATGGCCATGGCGACGTCGAATGGATATCGCCTTCGGGCCAGCCGATGAGCGTGCAGGAGTGGGAGACCCCGAACTTTTCCACGCTTGGAATGGTGCTGTCGACGCGCGATGGGCAGGGCGGAAAGCCCGCACGGCTGGCCGTGCTTTTCAATCGCTCGGGCGGCGAGGAAATTTTTGCATTGCCCGGGCCGTCCTCATGGCGGCTGCTCGCCCCCAATGGTCAGGAAAAATCCGCGACATCGGCCATCGTGCCGCGCCGCTCGGTCGCTTTCTATCTCGGATAGTTAACCGGCCAGGCCCCTGCCTGCAATTCCTTGTCGCAATTGTCACAATCCCATTGTAAGGCTTGCGCAGCCGCTTTCTCATGAGGAATCAATGGTCAAGGAAATTTCGCTCGCGGATGTGCGCGGGCTCATCGGCACTGAAACCGGCCTCTCGGACTGGATTGTCGTCGATCAGGCAATGATCGATGCCTTTGCGCATGCAACCGACGATCATCAGTTCATCCACGTCGACCCAGAGCGCGCCGCCACGAGCCCATTCGGCGGCACCATCGCCCACGGATTCCTCACCCTCTCGCTGCTTTCAGCGATGAACTACAACAGCCTGCCCAAAGTCCGTGAGCAGACGATGGGCATCAACTACGGCTTCGAGAACGTCCGCTTCCTCTCGCCTGTCAAATCGGGGGCACGCATCCGCGGCCACTTTATCCTTGCCGAAGCCCGCTTTCGCGGCGCCGGCATGTTGATGACGACCTACGACGTCTCGATCGAGATCGAGAACGAGAAGAAGCCGGCGCTCACCGCGCGGTGGATCACCATCATCCAATTCGACCCAAAAGACCGGCCCGAAGAAGCCTAGTGCGCTTCGAAATCGATGACGTGCCGGATCACCTCCCCGGCATGCAGCCGGTCGAAGGCTTCGTTGATCCCCTCCAGCGGACCTGTTGAAGACAACAAGCGATCCACCGGCAGCTTTCCACGCCTGAAGAGCCCGACAAAGCGCGGAATATCCCGGCTTGGCACGCAGCTGCCGAGATAGCTCCCGAGCACGCGCCGCTCCTCGGCGACCAGGCTGACTGCGGGGATTGCGAACTGACTGGATGGACTAGCCAACCCTGCGGTAACCGTCGTTCCGCCGCGCCGCGTGATGCGGTACGCGAGATCAAAGGCCTTGACGGCTCCGGCCATCTCGAGCGCGTGGTCGACGCCGCCCTTTGTCGCCTCGCGGATTTGCTCCACAACGTCAGGGTCACTGGCGCGAAAGACGTCTGTCGCCCCAAGCGAACGCGCGATCTCGAGCTTGTCAGGAGCAAGGTCTACCGCGACAACGCGTTCGGCCCCGGCCGCCACGGCGCCAAGCACCGCGGCCAAGCCGACACCACCCAAACCGACAACAGCGACTGTCTGCCCCGGCTGCACATGACAGGTATTCACCACGGCGCCAACGCCCGTCAGCACGGCGCAGCCAAACAACGCGGCGTGAGCGAACGGGATATCGCGGTCAATGCGAATCGCCGAATGGCGCGAGACCACGGCATGGGTGGCAAAGCCCGAGACGCCGAGATGATGATGGATCGGCACCTCATCGCAGCTCAGTCGCCACTCGCCCGACAGCAGCGTGCCCTTTCCGTTGGCATCGGCGCCGGGAATGCACAGCGCCGGGCGTCCCTCGGCGCAGGGCAGACAATGGCCGCAGCTCGGCATGAAACTCATCACCACATGATCGCCGGGCGTCAGGTCATGGACATCGGGCCCGACCGCTTCCACGGTGCCGGCCGCCTCATGTCCAATCGCCATCGGCACCGGACGCGGCCTGTCGCCGTTGATGACGGAGAGATCGGAATGGCAGAGCCCGGCCGCGCCAATTCGAACAAGGATCTCGTCCCGCCCCGGCGGCGCGAGCTCGAGTTCTTCGATCGTGAGCGGCCGGCTCACCGCAAATGGCGGCGCGACCGGCGATCGGCGCAAAACCGCGGCACGTATTTTCATGAACTCCTCCCGCGAACGGTTCCGGCAGACTAACCGCTCGCAAAAGCCAACCGCAACAGGACTTTAGGCTGCGGCGATTGCGCTATGGTGCACCGTTGATTTCAACGATGTTGCGATCAGGATCGAGCAGGTAGGCCTGCGGAAAACCGGCCGGCCCGGTACGCCTCACACGCAGCCGCCGGGGATCTCCCTCGGGCGCATCCTCGCGAAAACCCTTTGCGATCAGTCCCCGGATACATCCCTCGAAGTCATCGGTATGGAAGGCGAAATGTCCGTCGGCGGTATCGATGGTCGCCACCCGCCGGAACGTCCCAACCGGATTGACGATGATGTGGACCTGCAGCGCTCCGCAGGCAAACCAGGCTCCGTCGGTACTGAAAGGAGGCCTCTCGATCCGCTCGAGACCGAAGATATCGCGATAGAAGGCAACCGATCGGTCGAGATCCGTCGTGACGATGGAAACGTGATGCAGCATCATTGAGGACACCCCGCAACGTTGCGGCTACGCTCCGACAAAGCCGCACGCGATGGCGAATGATGGCATGAATGACACCGGTCTTGCAACTTGAAGCCGAATGGGGACGGCACAAGAGCACCGTCCCCCAATCGGGAATTCCAGTTCCGTGGCGCTTAATGCGCGGCGTCTTCGGCACCCTCGGCCAGCAGGCCGAATACGAAATCGGCGAACGAACGCCAGCACTCGACACGGAACGTATCGTCCTCGGTGCGGAAGAGCACGATCTCGGCCTTGCCGAAAATCGTGCGCGAGCAGGCGCCGACCGGGAAGGCATCAAGCGACAGATCCTGCGGGCAACCCGCGGAGATCGTCGCCTCGGCCCCGGGACCGGAGACGATGATCGCGACGTTGCGGTGCGAGACATCAGTTGCCGAATGCAGCACGTCCGCCTTCGTGAGCGCGCCCATCAGGTCTGCACCGGACTCATCGATAACGAGCCATTCATCCGGCCCGAGCCAGAGGGCGGCACGGCCACCCTTGCGGCCGGAGGTCTTCGGCGAAGACGGAACCGTGACCCCAAGAGCGGAGGACAGAGCCTTGAGGGATCCGGCGGGCGCACGGAGCGCGATGCGGGTGGCGGCCGGCGCTGCCGTCAGCCGTACCGTCGCCGAGCCGCCATGACGACCTGAGAGCACCGACTTGCGAACTGCCGTATCAGCCATTGATGCGGCCTCCTTCCTTGTCAAAGAACACCATGTCAGTCACCTCGACGGCGATCGTCTTGTCGGGCATAGGCACATAAAGTGTCTCGCCCATCCGCTTGCGGCCATCGGCGACCAGCGCGAAGGCGATCGACCTGCCGAGATTTTCCGACCAGTAGGACGAGGTCACATGGCCAAGCATCGTCATCGGCTTCGGCTCGTTCGGATTGGCGACGATCTGCGCGCCTTCTTCCAGCACCAGCTTCGGATCCTTGGTGACGAGGCCGACCAACTGCTTGCGGCCTGCCTTCACCAGATCCGGGCGCTTCAGCCCACGAATGCCGACGAAGTCAGTCTTCTTCTTCGAGACCGCCCAGGAAAGACCAGCATCGTCAGGCGTGACGGTGCCATCCGTGTCCTGGCCGACGATGATGTAACCCTTCTCGGCGCGAAGAACGTGCATCGTCTCGGTGCCGTAGACGCAGGCGCCGAGCGGCTCTGCATTGGCCCACACGGCTTCCAGAACGGACTGGCCATAGTCGGCCGGCACGTTGATTTCGAAGCCGGTTTCACCGGTGAACGACACGCGGAACAGCCGCGCCGGCACGCCCATGACCGTGCACTCGGCAACGCTCATATGCGGGAAGGCCTCGTTGGAGATATCGATGCCTTCGACCAGCGGGGCGATGATCTCGCGCGCCTTCGGACCCTGTACAGCGATGACGGCCCACTGTTCCGTCACCGAGGTCAGCCACACCTTCAGATGCGGGAACTCTGTCTGCAGATAGTCTTCCATGTGGTGGAGAACGCGCGGCGCGCCGCCCGTCGTCGTCGTCACGTGGAAGCGATCGTCGGCCAGACGCCCGACAACGCCGTCGTCATAAACGAACCCGTCCTCGCGCGTCATGATGCCGTAGCGGCACTTGCCTGGCTTCAGCGTGTCCCAGGCGTTGGTGTACATGAGGTTCATGAAATCGGCGGCATCGGGGCCGACGATCTCGATCTTGCCGAGCGTCGAGGCATCGAACACACCGGCGACATCGCGCGCCGTCTTGCATTCGCGGGCGACCGCCTGGTGCATCGTCTCGCCGGCGCGCGGATAGAACCACGCACGCTTCCAGTTGCCGACATCCTCGAACACCGCGCCATGGGCCTCTTCCCACTGGTGCAGCGGCGTCTTGCGCGCCGGATCGAACAGATCGCCGCGCGAATGCGCGATCAGCGTGCCGTAGGTGACAGGCGTGTACGGCGCGCGGAAGGTGGTGAGACCGACCTGCGGGATTTCCTTGCCCAGCATCTCGGCGGCGATCGCCAGGCCGTGCATGTTGGAGAGCTTGCCCTGGTCGGAGGCCATGCCGTTCGTCGTGAAGCGCTTGATATGCTCGATCGAGTGCATCCCCTCGCGCACGGCAAGGCGAATGTCCTTGGCGCAGACGTCGTGCTGGAAATCGATGAACGCCTTGGCGCTGGTCTCGGGACCTGCGCCTTCAGCAGCGCCAATCATGCCGCCCGTCCACTGATGGGCTTGCTCAGCCGTGATGCTGATCTTGCCGCCGGAGGGCTTCCCAACTGCCTGCGCCATCAGCTCGCCGGCCGCCAGCGATTCCTCGATCGTCTGCTGCAGATCGTCCGTGCCGTTGCAGGCGCCGACAGAAAGGCAATCCTGCGCGTACGTGCCGGGCAGGAAGCGCTGCGTCTCGGGCTCGAACGCCACCTTGCCGCGCGACTGCGAGAACAGGTGCACCGAAGGCGTCCAACCGGCCGAGACCAGCAGCGCGTCGACCGCGATCTTGCGCGGCGAGCCGCCGCCATTGCGGGCAACGGTCATCGACGAGATGCGGAGCTTGCCTGACGTATTGACCACGGACTGACCGGTGAGAACATCGATGCCGAGCGAACGGGCTTCCGCCAGAACGGCCGCACCCGGCGTCTGCCTGCAATCGACGATCGCGGCGATCTCGACGCCTGATCGTTTCAGGTCGAAGGCGGCCTCATAGGCCGAGTCGTGCGCCGTATAAACGCCGACCTTCTGGCCGACGGCGACGCCATACTGGTTGAGATACATGCGCGCAGCCGATGCCAGCATGATGCCCGGACGATCGTTGTTCGGGAACACCATGTGGCGCTCGATCGCGCCGTTGGCGAGGATGACGCGCTTGGCGCGCAGCTGCCACAGACGCTCGCGCGGCAGGCGGCGGCCAGGGTTCGCGACATGGTCGGTCACGCGCTCGGCGAGACCGACGAAATTGTGGTTGTAGTAACCGAAAGCAGTGGTGCGGGTCAGAACCTGCACATTGTCCATTGCCTTCAGCGTGGCGACCGTCTTCTGCGCCCACTCATAACCGGAAAGGCCGTCGATCTTGACGCCGCTGTCGTAGCGCAGCGCGCCGCCGACATCCGCCTGCTCGTCGCAGAGGATCACCTTGGCACCGGATTGCGCCGCCGCCAGTGCCGCCGAAAGACCGGCGATCCCGGCACCGACGACGAGCACGTCGCAATGCGCATAACGGCCGGCATAGTGATCGGGATCGGCTTCCTTCGGCGCAACGCCGAGGCCCGCCGCACGACGGATCATCGGCTCGTAGAGGTGCTTCCAGGCCGCCTTCGGCCACATGAATGTCTTGTAGTAGAAGCCCGCCGCGAAAAACGGGGACATCAGATTGTTGATGCCACCGATATCGAAGGAGAGCGATGGGAAACGGTTCTGCGATTCGACGATCATACCGTCGAAGACTTCCTGCACGGTGGCACGCACGTTCGGCTGTTTGCGGGCGCTGTCGCGCGCAACGTCGATCAGCGCATTCGGCTCCTCGGCGCCGGCCGAAAGGATGCCCCGCGGACGGTGATACTTGAACGAGCGGCCGACCAGATGGATGTTGTTGGCGATCAGCGCCGAGGCGACGGTATCGCCTTCGAGCGCCGTGTAGCTCTTGCCATCGAAGGTGAAGCGCGCGGTTCTGGCCGGCGTCAGGCGACCCTTGCCTGCAATACGGTTCGTGCCGCTCATTGTGCCTCTCCTTCGAGCTGTTCGTAGGTCTCGACGGGAGCATGCGGAACGGCTGCTTCGCCGATCGTGGGCTTCGGCTCGCCTGCCTTGTAGGTCTTGATGAACTTGTCGCTGATGGTATCGCGCGCCGCATTGAAGAAACGGCCGCATCCGTGCTGGTGGCGCCAGCGCTCGAAGATCAGCCCCTTCGGGTTGTCGCGCAGGAAGAAATATTCCTCGAACGCCTCGTCGGAGATGTCGGCGATATTGGTGGGACGGGCGATATGGGCATCGCCGGCACCGCGGAATTCGAGCTCGGAACGCTCTTCCTGACAGTATGGGCAGTAGATAAGAAGCATGATGTCCTCGTGTCAGTGCGCGACGGCGGCGGCGGCGGCTTCGTCGATCAGACGGCCGGTGCGGAAGCGGTCCAGCGTCAGGCCGGCATTGAACTTGTGTTCCTCATCGCGGGCGATGAGGTGCGCGAAGAGATTGGCCGAGCCCGGCGTCGCCTTGAAGCCGCCGGTGCCCCAGCCGCAGTTGACGTAGAGACCCGGAACCGGCGTCTTCGACTGAATCGCCGAACGGTCCGGCGTGTTGTCGACGATGCCGCCCCACTGGCGCATCATCTTGACGCGGCGGAACATCGGGAAGAGCTCGCAGATGGCATCGAGCGTGTGCGTGATGATCTGCAGGCCGCCGGTCTGGCTGTAGGAATTGTACTGGTCGGTGCCGGCGCCGATGACGAGCTCACCCTTGTCGGACTGCGAGATATAGGCGTGCACGGTGTTGGACATGACCACGCAGGGGAAGATCGGCTTCAGCGGTTCGGACACCAGCGCCTGCAGCGGGCTCGATTGCAGCGGCACGCGCACATCGGCCATCTTCATGACCGTGGTCGTGTGACCTGCGGCCGAAACGCCGACCTTCTTGGCGCCGATGAAGCCACGTGATGTCTCGACACCGGTAACGCGACCATCAGGGCCGCGTCGGATGCCGGTGACTTCGCAGTTCTGGATGATGTGGACGCCGCGATCGGACGCCGCACGCGCGTAGCCCCAGGCCACAGCATCGTGACGCGCCGTGCCGCCGCGACGTTGGAGGGCGGCACCGTTGATCGGGTAGCGGGCGCTGGCTGAGATATCGAGCGGCGGACAATAAGCCTTCGCCTGCTCCGGCGTCAGCCATTCATTGTCGATGCCGTAGAGGCGGTTGGCATGAATGTGGCGCTTGAAAGACTGCTGGTCGTGCACATTGTGCGATAGCATCATCACGCCGCGCGGCGAGTACATAACATTGTAGTTGAGATCCTGCGAGAGGTTCTCCCAGAGCTTCATCGAATGCTCGTAGATGTGCATGCTCTCTTCATAGAGATAGTTCGAGCGGATGATGGTCGTATTGCGACCCGTGTTCCCGCCGCCGAGCCAGCCCTTTTCGAGCACCGCAACATTTGTGATGCCATGCTCCTTGGCGAGATAATAGGCCGCACCCAGACCATGCCCGCCGCCACCGATGATGATGACGTCGTATTCGGCGCGCGGTTCCGGTGAAGTCCACTGCTTCTCCCAGCCCTTGTGACCCCTCAGGGCCTCCCTCGCCACGGCAAAAACCGAGTATCTGCGCATCCGCCTTCATCTCCTTCAGGGGAAAGGTCCCTTCTCGTCGGCCATACAAATCGCAAATCCAAAAGCGGCACAACGTTTCTTTTGCGACGCGGACCGGCTTTTGTTTTGACACGACGGGAGAATGCAGCAGGAGACGTCGGGTCGTTCTCACCCCGACTTGAAAAACGTTGAGTCACTTTCCGACCCGCGCAAACCGACCCGTGCAAACAGTGGTCAACCCTCAATGCATTTTAGAACACTTGAATTTACAATTCCTGAGCGCATATTTTCAGTCAGCGCGAGACCGCCCTCGCGCACCAGAAAATCACGTCTTTCGCATGAGTCGAACCGGTGCAGCCTCGGGAATAATCTACAACACGCGCCACCACCCCAGGTTTGCATCAATTGGAACGGACCGCCTCAACAAGGAGGATTGTTGCGCCGGTCGTTGGGAGGGTTGCAATGACATTGCGTGCTATCAATTTCGCTGCCGGTCTATTTTTAACCGGAGCGTGCATTGCCGGGCCTGGTATGGCCGCCGACCCCATAACCGAGGCGGAAGCCGCGGCCATCGGGGTTGATGCCTACGTCTATCTTTATCCGCTAGTCACCATGGATGTGACCCGTGCGCAGGCGACAAATATCGAAGCGGGCAAGAAGATGGGCCGTGGACCGGCCAATGCGTTCACCAATGTACCGGAATTCCCAACTGCTGAATTTCGAGATGTCGTCCGACCGAACTTTGACACGCTCTATTCCGTTGCGTGGCTCGACATGACCAAGGAACCAGTCATCGTGTCGGCGCCTGATACCGACGGTCGCTACTTCCTGCTGCCGATGCTCGACATGTGGAGTGACGTATTCGCCTCGCCCGGATGGCGGACGACCGGAACCGCGAAGGCGGATTTCGCGATTGTGCCGCCTGGATGGAGCGGCAAGGACCTGCCGGCCGGCGTACAGCGCATTGACGCACCGACGCCCTTCGTCTGGGTCATTGGGCGCACGAAAACGGATGGGCCGGCCGACTATGACACGGTCCACAAGATCCAGGCAGGCTACAAGGTCACGCCGCTGTCGCAATGGGGGAAGGCGGCAGAACCGGTGAAGGTCACGATCGATCCCAAGATCGATATGACGACGCCTCCCAAGAAGACTGTCGACGGCATGACCGCGGCGGATTTCTTCGCCTATGCGTCCGAGGTCATGAAACATAATCCGCCTCACATCACCGACCAACCGATCATCGCGCTAATGAAACGGATCGGCATAGAGCCGGGAAAAAGCTTCGATAAGACCAAGATCGATCCAACCGTCGCCAAGGCATTGGAAGCGGTTCCCGCCAAAGCCCAGAAGCTGATGGACTGGAAAGTTCCGACGCTTGCCCGCGTCGCCAACAATTGGTCGATGAACACCGACACCATGGGCGTCTACGGCAATTACTACTTGAAGCGGGCGATCGTCGCGCAGCTCGGGCTGGGCGCAAACCTGCCAGAGGACGCGATCTATCCGCTCAACCTCGGCGACGAGAAGGGAAACCCGCTAAACGGAGCGAACAGCTACAAAATCCACTTCGACAAGGCGAACCTGCCACCGGTCAAAGCGTTCTGGTCCGTCACGCTCTACGATCCCGAGGGATTTCAAGTCGCCAACAGCCTGAACCGATTTGCCGTCAGCAGCTGGATGCCCTTCGCCTACAATGCGGACGGTTCTCTTGATCTCTACTTCCAGAACAAGAGCCCGGGCGAGGACAAGGAAGCGAACTGGCTACCGGCACCTGCCGGGCCGTTCAACCTGACAATGCGCCTCTACGGACCGGAGAGCGAAGCCTTGACAGGAAAGTGGAACCCGCCGGTCGTCGAACTGGTGCCCGCGCTCCAACAGGTGACAGCACAGTAGCGATTTCGCGCGTGCCTCGAGCGATCCACATGGGTATCCCCATTGGGTTGAGAGGGCCCTCGCGCGCTGGCGCGAGGCTGCTGGGAGGATCAAACCGACTTGGGCGCAGTCCGCCGCTTCTTGGCAGGGGCGGCGGCTGTTGGTGCTTCGGCTTCTTGCTGCAAGCGTAGCGCCCTGAGCTTCTCGGTCTTCTTTTCGCGAGCCGCGGCTTCTGCCGTGATGATTGCTTTCGCTGTCGTATCAGTGGCAGCCGCCTTGTCGCGCGGGGAGAGCTTGGCCGGATTGAAGAGTTCGTCTTTTGAAGTCATCTGGTCTCTCTATCTAGACGGAGCTCGCCTCATGGCAGCTCAGCGAGCCGGACGGACTGCCTTCTTCGGAGCCGGAAGGAGACCTTCGCGCTGCAGCTTCTTGCGCGCCAGCTTGCGCTGACGGCGAACCGCTTCCGCCTTTTCGCGAACACGCTTCTCGGACGGCTTTTCATAAGCGCTACGCGCCTTGAACTCGCGGAACAGACCTTCGCGCTGCATCTTCTTCTTCAGGACGCGGAGTGCCTGGTCGACATTGTTATCTCGAACGAGAACCTGCAAATTCTTTCCTTTCGTGCGGCAAATCTGTTTGCCGGTTGGTCAGAGTGGAAGCTACTTCCGTACCCTGATGCTTGAAGTTTTCAACCAGGATCCGCCCTGGATATCCGCGTCGGCGTCAACTCTCGGCGTAGGGGATACCGACTGGTTCATGTCGATATCGCTCTCAAGAATCCGCCGATCGAAGTTTTCCGTCTCGAACCGGACCCGATACTGCGGGCGACTCCCGTCTGACGGTAGAACTACCGCGATCTTGCAGGTCCTGCGCGCCTCTTCGGTGCGAACGAGACCGTCTTTCAGAACGATAGTGTCGCCGACAGCGTATCTTGGCATTCGTGCCATTTGGTTCCACCGAACTGTCTTGAGCGTCAAAAACATAAAAGGCCGGGTTTGACCCCGACCTCCGCCATCAGGCTCTCAGCTGCCAGTACATCCGTGGTCAGCCGGGCCGAATGAGAATTAGGCTGCGCGCAGGTTGTCGGCAGAATTCTTGCCAGACTTCTTGTCGCGAACGAGATCATAGGTGATCTTCTGTCCATCGGACAGGCTTCCCAAGCCAGCGCGCTCAACAGCGGAAATGTGGACGAAAACGTCCGTGCTGCCGTCATCCGGCTGAATGAAGCCGAAGCCCTTGGTGCTGTTGAACCACTTAACGGTACCTGAATTCATAACGATCTCCTTTCATAGTCGTTACTGCCATGCGTTCATTCACAAGGCTAAGATCGATTTTGAGAGGAAATCTGACGGAGCTTGACGCTCTTTCACAAAGGTCACAACCAATAGTCGATTAGCTACATATAGCGCAAACTACGAAATAAACAAGGCAAGGAAGCGTGCTATCGGGGTTTTGGGCAGTTCGCGCAACGCGGATCGACAGCACTCCGAAACACCCAGCTACGCTGAATGGCCCCATTGCGCTCCCATAAAAGCGCCTTCCCTGGGATAAGAAACCGTTTTTTGCGGCAAGAACCGCCGGAACATATGGACTTCGCCCCACCGTTCTGCTATCCGCATCCTCAATCGCAAGGCTGCTGCCGCGCGAACTGTATATTTTTTGCCTCTGGCGCCGTGCTGACGCCGGCATCAACCAAACCAAAGGAACGTGATTCTCGTGCAGGTACTTGTCCGCGATAACAATGTCGATCAGGCTCTCCGCGCTCTCAAGAAGAAGATGCAGCGCGAAGGTATTTTCCGCGAAATGAAGATGCGCGACTACTACGAAAAGCCGTCGCAGAAGCGCGCTCGCGAAAAGGCCGAAGCCGTTCGCCGTGTTCGCAAGCTGGCTCGCAAGCGGGCACAGCGCGAAGGTCTCGTCGCACGCTAAGCGTAGCTGTCGTTATTTCGACGTTTTCAGATGCATGTTGGCGGGGGCGAACTATTCGCCACCGCCTTTTTATTGCTGCTGAAGCTTGCCCGTCCTTGAAGCGGACCGGCTGCACTGGGGGAAAACGAGCCCGCATGGCTGACATCACCAAGACCCGCTCTCTGCGTTCGCCGAAAATCGCCGTTCTACCGGTTTTCGCAATCGTCACCGCGCTAGGCCTTGCCGGCTGCACGACAGGCAGCACCTCGGATGCCGTCATCCGCATCGACAAGGCGCAGGGTTCGCAGGAAAACATCGCCTCGCTGACCTCAGTCATCAATGCCAATCCTCAGGATCCGGAAGGCTACAACGTCCGGGGCTCGGCCTACGGTCGCGGCGGCGACTTCCGCGCGGCGCTGAACGACTTCAACAAGGCCCTGCAGATCAACCCACGCTTCTATCAGGCCTACGCCAACCGCGCGCTGGTCTACCGCAACATGGGTCAGCAGCAGCAGGCGATCCAGGACTACAACAGCGCCCTGCAGATCAACCCGAACTACGACGTGGCGCTGATCGGCCGTGGCAATGTCTACCGCTCCGCCGGCCAGGACGATGCCGCCTACAACGACTTCAACAAGGCGATCCAGAACGGCACGACCGACGGCCGCGCCTATCACAATCGCGGTCTGATCTATCAGAAGCGCAATCAGCAGGATAAGGCGATCGACGACTTCTCGAAGGCGATCTCGCTCTCGCCGAATGCGCCTGAACCCTATAACGGCCGCGGCATTTCCTACATCGCGCTGAACGACGACGACAACGCATTTGCCGACTTCAATCACGCGATTGAGCTCAACGGCAACGTCGCCGAATCCTGGGCCAACCAGGCGCTGGTCTACGAGCGTCGTGGCGAAAAGGACAAGGCCGCCCGCTCCTACCGCCATGCAATCGGGCTCGACCCGAAGTACCAGCCGGCGAAGGACGGTCTTGCCCGCGTCGGCGCGGCCACCGGCTAAGGCACTACAGGCGACCTGCCAAACGGGCCGACGGTAACATCATCGCCGCTCAGCGGCACCTGGTGCCGGCAGCACGCGGCTCGGCGTGGATCTTTCGCCGCCCCGGCCCTTTCCTCCCCCCTCATCGCGATCGGGCCCGAACGGCCTTGCGGTGCCTGGCGCGCTCCCGAGTGAGCTTGGCGCCGTTTGTCAACCACTCGCCTCTTACGAGATTTTTATGAGCGATGCGGCCTCCGTTTTTCGTTCCCTTCCGCCTCGGAAGCTTCGATTGACGCCACGGTTGAACAAAAATTTGCGAATTGCCGGACGACATGTTTTAGTGTGTTGCAAGCACCATTACCTGTCCCTAACATTGCCGTGGGTTTCGATAGCAGGCTATCAGGAGAGCCGGGGGCGCGTTGAAGGCAATTGCGGTGGTCCAGATTTTTGCTTTCATGCCTGTAAACGGTTGGCGAACCGGTGATTTCGGCTGCATAAGTCAGCGGGGTACCGGCTCATGAAAGGCCGTTTCCGCTTCTTTCCGAAGGCATCGATCGGGACCTACCTGATCGCGATGGCACTTGCGACGGCCTTGCCGATTTTCGCACTGGTGGCACTTCTGCTCGCGCAGCTGGAAGACAACCAGCGCTCAACTCTGAGGCGTGAAACGGCCCAGGATGCGACCGCTCTCGCCCGCTCCATCGATCGCCAGCTTCAGGACATGGCCACAACTTTAAGGTTGCTATCGAACTCGCCGGAACTGGAGAATAACGACTTCGCCTCCTTCCACGCTCGCACCGAGACGTCCCTGCGTACAGACAATCTCTACGTCATCGCAGTTGATGAAACAGGGCAACAGCTCTTGAACACCCGTCGGGACTATGGCGAACCGCTGGGCAAGGCCGGCAATCTCCCGTCCGTCGAGGCCGCGATCAAATCCGGCCGAATCGAAGCGTCCGATGTGTTCATGGGACGAACTAGCGGCGAGTTCGTCTACAACGTCACCATGCCGATGCAGGCCGGCAAGGTCAGGGCGCTGATCATAACACAGAACGCCGGGGACCTTGCGAAGCTGGTCACCACCGAAGGCCTGCCGAACGATTGGTCTGCGGCGGTCATTGATCAGAGTGGGCATGTGGTGGCTTCCGCCGGCGCCACGAATATTGGCTTCGGCCAACCTTTCAATCCAGACATCCTGCCTTCCCTGGTCAATTTCAGCGGCGTCTACGAGAACAAGCAGGTATTGCCGAACGCGATGCTCGGCTATGCGCAGATTCCGGGTTGGTCCTGGAAGACCGTGATATGGGGCCCCGTCGCCACGGCGCAGTCTTCTATCCTGACGACATGGCGCTTTCTGATCATCGGCGGCCTGGCGCTGATGCTTGTCGCGATCCTGGCCGCCTATATCGTTGCGCGTCAGGTGCGCACGACGATCCGCTCAATCGCCGACATGGCCATTCGGATGGGCGAAGGCCACATCGTGGCCCCCATCGAGACCAGCGTCATCGAAGCGAACCAAGTTGCGGTCGCGCTCTCCAACGCTTCTTTCGACCGGAGTCAGACGGAAGACCGCCTGCACTTCGTGATGAACGAACTCGTGCACCGCACCAAGAACCTGCTGACCCTGGTGCAGGCGATGATGCGCCAAGTCGCCAAGCGCGCGGACAGCGTGGAGGCATACCAGGCAGCGGTTGTCGATCGCCTCGAAGGCCTGTCCCGGTCGATCGACCTGCTCACCAGCGAGCAATGGGCCGGCGCATCGCTGCGCCGCGTGATCGACATCCACTTCAAGGGCTTTCCGCAGGCTGCCGAGCAGACCGAGATATCTGGCAAGGATTTTGTCCTCAAACCCGACGTGGTGCAAAATCTCGGTCTCGTCCTGCATGAACTTGCCACGAACTCGGTAAAGTACGGTGCCCTTTCCGTGCCGCATGGCCGCGTTCGGCTGAGCTGGCGGGATGCCCAGAACGAAGAGCGCAACGAACCTCTTGTTGTCTTCACGTGGGAGGAGCGTGACGGTCCGGTAGCGCGCGCTCCCGAGAATTCCGGCTTTGGGACGACCATCATCAAGAATCACGCCGCCGCCGCTTTTGGTGGGACCGTGGAAATCGACTTCCCGCCAGAAGGCTTTTACTGGGCGTTGACGGCTCCTCGTCGCAACCTCGAGCGTGCATAACGCACGGAACAATTAACACTGGACCTTCGTTTCCGACAGGCTACTCGAAAGGAGAAGTCCATGTTCAGGGAAACGATGATTGCCGCGGCGGCTGCCGCAGTAGCCGCCATCGCAAACCCGGCAAGTGCCGCAAACTACATCACCCTCGGCCAGCTCGTCTGCGGATCGCAGGGTGGTCAGGGACTGATCGTCACCTCGCAGAAGAACCTGCTCTGCACCTTTACGCCGGCGGAGGGTGGCCCGAAGGTCGTCTATGCCGGAACGATCCAGAAATTCGGATTGGATGTCGGCCAGACCGGCAAGACTGTGATGATCTGGCAGGTTCTGGCCAAGACCGGAACCGACATTCCCGATTACGCGCTGGCCGGTGAGTATTACGGCGTAGGGGTCGATGCAAGCTTCGGCGCCGGCGCTGGTGCCAAGGTCATTGCCGGCGGCACCAACCAATCCTTCATGCTCCAGCCGTTGAACGTTCAGGCTCAGGAAGGCCTGAATCTCGCGCTCGGCGTGGAGAAACTGACGCTGGCGCCGGCCGCCACCTGATCTCAGGTCGCGCCGAAGAGGAGAGAGGCACCCGCCTCTCTCCTTTCCGTGTCAAGCGGAACGATGCGTCAGCGCAAGAGCGCCGCCGAACAACATCATCATCGAGCCGCTGATCCGATTGACAAGGCGAACCGCCCAGGCATTGCGCATGACGCCACGCAGTCGCGAGCCGACGAAGGCATAAATGCTGATCGCCCCGACCTCCAAGACCAGGAAGATTGCTCCGAGCGTGAAGAAACTCTGCCAGTAGGCATTGCGTTCGACGAACTGCGGCAAGAAAGCCGTGAAGATCAGGATCGCCTTGGGGTTGCTCGACGCAACAAGAAACTCCTGCCGCACATACGCCCTGAACGTTGAAGGGTGATGGGCAGCCGCCAGTTCCGACACATCCACCTTCGCGCGGAACAGCTTGAAACCAATCCAGAGCAGATAAGCGACACCCAGCCACTTCACGATCGAGAAGGCCACGCCTGAAGCCATCAGGAGGGCGCCGAGACCGAAGGCCGTGATGGCGATCATGATCGCAAAGGCGACGATGCGCCCGGCGGAGGCTGCAATTGCCATGCCCATTCCTGCGCGCGCACCGATCGTCACCGAGAGCAGGTTGTTCGGACCAAACGCCATGTTCAGCGCAAAACAGGCGGGAACGTAGAGGAGCAGCGTTTCGAGGGACATGACATCACCGTGCAAAACAATGGGCGCGGTCCAAGTCCGCGCCCTTGTAGTTTAATCGAGATCAAGCATGCTGGCGACGCTTCAGTGGCCGATCGCCTTGTTGATTTCTTCGGTGACCTTCTTCGCATCTCCGAGCAGCATCATCGTACCGTCCTTGTAGAACAGCGTATTGTCGATACCGGCGTAACCGGAGCCGAGCGAGCGCTTGACGAAGAGGCAGGTCTTGGCCTTGTCGACATCGAGGATCGGCATCCCGTAGATCGGCGAGGTCTTGTCATCGCGCGCCGCCGGATTGGTGACGTCGTTGGCGCCGATGACATAGGCGACGTCAGCCTGCGCGAACTCCGAGTTGATGTCCTCAAGCTCGAAGACCTCGTCATAGGGCACGTTCGCTTCAGCAAGCAGCACGTTCATGTGACCCGGCATACGGCCCGCGACCGGATGGATCGCGTATTTCACCTCGACGCCGTTCTTCTTGAGATTGTCGGCCATTTCGCGCAGCGCATGCTGCGCCTGCGCCACCGCCATGCCGTAACCCGGCACGATGATGACCTTCGAGGCATTTGCCATCAGGTAGGCGGCATCCTCGGCCGAACCGAGCTTGACCGTCTTGTCGGAATTATCCGCGCCGCCCGCGACCGTCTCGCCGCCGAAGCCGCCGAGGATGACGGAAACGAAGGAGCGGTTCATGCCCTTGCACATGATGTAGGAGAGGATCGCACCGGACGAACCGACCAGCGCGCCGGTGATGATCAGCGCCAGATTGCCAAGCGTGAAGCCGATGCCGGCGGCCGCCCATCCCGAATAGGAATTGAGCATCGACACGACGACAGGCATGTCGGCGCCGCCGATGGGCACGATCAGCAGTACGCCGAGTGTCAGTGACAGCGCGACGACCGCCCAGAAATCGAAATGACTTTCCGTTGCGGCGAGGCCGATGATGAAGAGCACGATCAACACCAGCAGGGCGATGTTGATCAGGTGACGGAAGGGCAGCAGGATCGGCTTGCCGGACATGCGCCCGTCGAGCTTCAGGAAAGCGATGATCGAGCCGGTGAAGGTCAGCGCGCCGATCGCAACGCCGAGCGCCATTTCGATCCGCGCCTCGGTGTGAATGCCGCCGATATTGCCGATGCCGAAGGATGACGGCGTATAGAGCGCCGAGGCCGCCACAAGCACGGCGGCAAGGCCGACCAGCGAGTGGAACCCTGCAACCAGCTGCGGCATCGAGGTCATCGGGATCACGCGGGCGATATAGGCGCCCGCGCCGCCACCGATGGCGAGACCTAAGACGATCAGCACCAGCCCGCCGAACGAGGGTGTCGCCAGCGTCAACGTGGTGAGGATCGCGATCCCCATGCCGGTCATGCCGTAAAGATTGCCCTTGCGGCTGGTGGCCGGATGGGAAAGACCGCGCAATGCCAGGATGAAAAGCACGCCGGAAACAAGATAGAGAAAGGCTGCGATACTGTTCATGCGGTCCTCACTTGTCCTTCTTCTTGTACATCGCCAGCATGCGCTGGGTGACAAGGAAGCCGCCAAAGATGTTCACGGAGACGAGGACCAGGGCGATGAAGCCAAAGCCGGTCGCAAGCCCGCTGGTCGAAATGCCGACCGCCAAAAGCGCACCGACAACGATTACTGACGAGATCGCATTGGTCACCGCCATCAGCGGCGTATGCAGCGCCGGCGTCACCGACCAGACGACGTAATAGCCGACGAAGATCGCCAGCACAAAGATCGCGAACTGAAACACGAAGGGATCGATCGCACCGCCGGTTGCAGCACTTGCCGCCTCTGGAGCATGGGCGGCCGCGGCCGCCACGGCATTCACGGCCTGGTTCAACTGCTCCAGCGCCTTGTCCATTGCTTCACTGGCCATCAGTTATCCCCCTTCTTTGCGCCGAACGCCGGGTGCACGACATTGCCTGCATGTGTCAGCATCGTCGCCTTGATCAGTTCGTCCTCGAGATTGAGCGTGACCGACTTCGTTTCCTTGTTGACCATGGTCTCAAGGAAGGTGACGAGGTTCTTGGCGTAGAGCTGGGAGGCGCTGGCAGCGATCCTGCCGGCCATATTCGAAAAGCCGATGACGCGCACGCCGTCGACGTCGGCGACCTTGTTCGGCTTGACGCCTTCGATATTGCCGCCGCGCTCGACGGCAAGGTCGACCGCAACCGCACCCGGCTTCATCGATTTCAGCATCTCACGCGAGACCAGCTTCGGAGCCGGACGCCCCGGGATCAGGGCCGTGGTGATGACGATGTCCTGCTTGGCGATATGATCGGCCACAAGGGCGGCCTGCTTCGCCTGGTATTCCTTGGACATTTCCTTGGCATAGCCGCCGGCCGTTTCGGCCGCCTTGAACTCTTCGTCTTCGACGGCGATGAACTTGGCGCCCAGAGAGGCAACCTGCTCCTTGGCCGCGGGGCGAACGTCGGTCGCCGACACCGCGGCGCCGAGACGGCGCGCCGTGGCGATAGCCTGCAAGCCGGCAACACCAGCGCCCATGACAAAGACCTTGGCCGCGGGAACGGTGCCGGCCGCCGTCATCATCATCGGCATGGCACGGTCATAAACCGCAGCCGCTTCGATGACCGCCTGATAGCCTGCGAGGTTTGCCTGCGAGGAAAGAACGTCCATGGACTGCGCTCGGGTGATGCGCGGCATCAACTCCATAGCGAAACTGGAGAGCCCGGCCTTGGCCATGGCGGCGATCGCTTCGTCATTGCCGTAGGGATCCATGACCGCGATGACGACCGCGCCCCCCTTGTAGCCGCCGATCTCCTCGTCCGTCGGACGACGGACCTTCAATACCACATCCGCGGTCGCCGCCGCACCGATCGAGCCAATCCGCGCGCCGACCGCTTCGAATTCCGCATCCGGAACTTTCGACTTGGTGCCCGCTCCGGACTCGACGACGACGTCGAGACCGAGCCCAATCATCTTCTTTACGGTCTCGACGGACGCAGCGACGCGCGTCTCATCCCCCGTGGTTTCCTTCGCCACAAAAACAATATTGCCCAACCGCCCCTCCTCCGGGTCAGCCAGCCTGCCGCAGGTCCCCCTGCTCAGCCCGAACATTCAGTCAAAGCTTGGAAAAGCGCCCTCCCCGCGCCGCGCTTAACGCAGCAGAACGAGGCCGGCGATGAAGACGATTAGCAGGACAACGAGGCCGCCGAGGAAGCCAGCACCGGTGAAGAAGCCAGCCGTCATGCCAAGCAGGAGAGCGACGAGAAACAGCGTGCCGTACTTAGCAGCGGCAAGGAACATGAGGTAGGTCTGCTCGTGTTCCTTATAGTCCATCGGCGCGCCGACTTCTGCAGGTCCGGTGTGATGCTCAGCCATGAATATCGTCTCCCTCAAAATGCCTGGCCGGTTTGAGACGCGGCCACGAATGCCATTATTTCCCAAGGCTTGCGCCTGGAAATTCCCTTGTCAGGCATTACACAAAGCCTGGGAAAAGCGCAATGCAGGAGAATGCCGCAGTTAGTGCGACACTCTCCATTTCGCGATGCATCGCAGATCAGAGGGGGAGATCCGTCCCAAGCTGACCGTTCGGCACGAAGCGAGCTGTGGGGATGATCGTGAGGGGCGGCAGCGTGTCCTCCGGAATGCGCGAGAACATCATGCGCTGTTCGCTGGCGCTGGAGATAAAGAACGGATAGCGCGTCAGCAGCTTGCGCCCCACTTCAATCACGTTCGTTGCCATCAACGTCATGTCGATTCCGTAGTTCTTTGCCAGCTGACCGGGCACGATCGTATCGGCATAGAAGACCCGCTTGTAGAATGCGGCATGCGGAGGCCGGCAGAACTGAAGGACGCGGTCCGCGCGGAAGTATGCGGCCGCGACGATACTGGGTCTCAACGTCAGATAGGGAATCCAAGGCAGATCGGCCGTCAGATCAGGATCGGCGGCAAACCGCGCCGGATCGATCAGTGTCAGCCCGGCATCGAGCAGCGCGTCCATCGCCCACGGAAAGGCACCCGCGGACTGGCTGACGCGATGCTCAGGTGTAACATAATGGAGCCGTATCGTGCTGACCAACTCGCCGTAATAATAAATACCGAAGACATGCGCGTGACTGTCGAAATCGGTCGCGTCCAACAGTCCCTTCGGAGCCAGTGCCAGCACGTCATGGGCCTTGTAAGCCTTGTAGCGCAGGCGCTCCACCTCGATCATGTCCTCGCTGCTTTCCATGCGGCGGTATTCAATATGATCTAGAATTCCAAGAAGCTTATTACTGAAATCGCTCGTTGTTACAGGAGTATCCACCATGGTTCCTCGGCTGATCGGTTAATAATTCATTAATCATCCGAAAAAACAGCCGACGGCAAGGAACCAACGATAATTTGCGTTATATTTGAATTGTTAAGGTTAACGGCGTTCGCCAGGGAACGGAGCGGCATGGGCCGCTTCCACAAGCTGAAAATTTGAGATTCAGGCTACCTTAGGGCGGCGGCGCGGGGTGGGGCCGCCCGCAAGGCTCTGCGAAAGGATCGCGATATTTTGCGCCGGAACGGCCGGCGAGAAAACATAGCCCTGCACGAGATCGGTCGCACGATACTTGTTGAGAAGGGCCAACTGCTCGGTCGTCTCTACACCTTCGGTGACGATCTTGAGGCCAAGTTCACGCGCCAGATTGACGGTACCGCGCAGCAGTTTGAGGCGGCGGTCGTCCTCGACGATGTTTCGCAGGAAGGACCGGTCGATCTTGACGATATCAAGCGGAAGCGTGTCGAGGTAACTGAGGCTCGAGAAACCCGTGCCGAAATCATCGATGGCGATCGTGATGCCGCGCGCCCGCAGGTCCGCCAGGATGGCGCGCACAGCGGCCGGCTCGTCGATCAAGCAACTCTCGGTGATTTCGAGATGCAGTCGCTCGGGCCCCAGACCCGAGGCGCTCAGTGCTTCGGAAACCGCGGAAAGAATGTCTGCATCCCGCAGATCTCTGGCGGAAAGGTTCACCGAGACCGCGATATGCTCGGGCCAAGTCATACAATCTGCGCAGGCCTTCATCAGGATGAAGCGTGTGATGTCCGAGATGATGCCCATCTCTTCCGCTAGGCGGATGAACACGTCGGGCGGAATGGCACCCTTTTCCGGATGCACCCAGCGAGCAAGCGCTTCGGCGCATTCAATACGCGAGCCGTCGGCCTTGAACATCGGCTGGTAGGCAATGCTGAGCCCCTGCATCCCGACCGCTTCGCGCAGATCGGCCTTGAGCTTCTGCTGCTCGATGTAGCGGCCATCCATCTCGCGCTCGAAGCTTGCAATACCGCCGCGCTGTTTCGACTTGCTTTCGAACAATGCCAGGTCGGCTTTGATGCTCCACTCTTCCATCGCGAAGGCATCGCTTTCAAGAAGCGCAAAGCCACCGCTCAGCGAAACCAAGAAGGTCACGTCATCGGCTTCGTAGTTGCCTTGGATGGCAGCATGCAAACGACGAACTTCTGCGTCCAGCGCTTCCATATCCTTCGCATGCGGGAAGAACAGGATGAACTGGTCACCCATCAGACGGCCGACGATGGCCTTGCGCGCCTGCTCCTCGATGCGGTTGGCGATAGCGCAGAGAAGATGGTCGCCGGTGATATGGCCGCGCATGTCGTTGACGTGTTTGAACTCGTCGATATCAAGCACCATGAACGCAACAGGCCCGCGTTTTTTCGGGTGCTTGTTCAGATAGTCCTGCACGAGATGGCTGAAATACTCGCGGTTCGGCAACCCGGTCAGAGCATCGAATCGAACCATGTGCAAGATCTTCTGCTCTGCCTTCACGCGGCTGGACACGTCTTCGAAGATCAGCACCGCGCCGCCATCAGGCCGGCGGCTTGCGGAGAATTCAAGCGACAGATCCTCGGGAAAATGGATGAGCATGCGTGACAGCTTGCCATCGGCGACCTGGGTCATCTGGCGGAGGATGAGCTCCGGCTGCGTGGAATCCATAAAGCTGTAGCGGGCGCCGTAACGCAGGACCGCGCTGAGGTCGCGCTCCTTCAAGCGCTCGGGGTCGCCGATCTTCAGAAGTTCGCAGGCCTTGCGGTTGATCACCTGGATACGGTTTTCGGGATCGACCATGACGAGGCCATGCGGCATGTTATTGAGCGCTGTATCGAAACGGTCGGCGATCACGGTGATTTCCCGGCGCGCAATGACATTCTCGTAGAGAAACTCGCGCACCCCGTTGGCCATCGCCCGTGTCGTCAGCCAGAATGGGATGAGAAAAATCGACAGGATTCCACGATAGAAGTCCAGCGCCATCAGGCTGCAGATGATCATCGGCAGGCAACAAGAGAAGGTCTGCAGGTCGATCGCCATGCGCGAACCGTAGTTGCGGCCGACGACGGAAACCATGGTGGCCATGGTCACGGCAATGCAGGCGAGCTCCGCAAAACCATCGCCCAAGAAGAATATGGCATAACCGCTGGCAATGCCCAGGAGTGTCGTGGTGCCGGCAGCGCCGGCCACGAGAATTCGCTCCCAATGCTGGATTCCGGCGTACGAGAGTCTTTCTTTGTCGACGCGATCGAACTGCCAGAAGATCGCCATGCGTCCGCCGAACACAAGGACGAAGGCAGCGGCGAGGATGAGATACAGGAAAGACTGCGTCTTGGCGGCGATTGCGAGGCAAGTCGCCGCGTGAACGATAACACCGACGAGCAACGTCATGCGGTTCCCAGAAAGGGAACTCACAAACGACAGATACACATCCGTTGGAACCCTGCCCGGGTTATGTGGCTTCATCCATGCTTTTCCTGTGCGGCGAGACCTTACTGCGAACCCTTTAAAAATTGATTTCGTCCAAACCATAGATTTGGTTGAATTTTTTAAAACCATAACGCGAAAATCCTGGTTTCATAAAGGTTTACGCAGCTACAAGGAGATCTTTGATTCCGGGCCTGCCATGCTCGATTGTCGGCAGTGCCAGGGAGTCGTCGGCAGTGCCTGCGGCGTGCGCTTCGCATAAGACTATATTCCAACACGCCCCCTTTAATCTTCCAATTTGAAACACCCTAGTCTACCAATCCAGAGAGGAGAACGTGTCGAAACAGGCACGATAAAAAGGGGGAAAGGCATGCCGGCTTTGCTGACGGTCAGCCGGCTGATCGATGCGGTCAGCCAATTCATGGGCAAACTGTCCGAATACATGGTGCTGCTCTGCTGCCTGATCAGCGCCGCCAATGCACTCATCCGTTACTCGTTCAACTATAGCTCCAACGGCTGGCTCGAGATCCAATGGTATCTCTTCGCCTTCATCGTTGTGCTCGGTGCAGCACACACGCTGCGTATGAACGAACATGTACGCGTCGACCTCATCTACGGCTCCGTTTCCGACAAAGCGAGGATCTGGATCGATATCATCGGCCTCATCGTCTTCCTGATCCCGGCCTGCATCTTCCTGACCTGGCTCTGCTGGCCCTTTTTCCTGTCCTCTTACCAACAGCATGAGATCTCTGCCAATGCCGGCGGCCTGATCCGCTGGCCGGTCAAGTTCATCCTCGTTCTCGGCTTCGGGCTGCTGTCGCTTCAGGGGATCTCCGAGTTGATCAAGCGGATCGCCGCCCTGACCGGCTACATCCTGATCGATACGAAATACGAAAAACCGCTGCAGTAAGCCGGACCGGAGGAACACCATTGTTTGATTTCGGCATTATTCCGCCGGCGATGTTCGTGGGCATGGTTCTATTCATGCTCTACGGCTTTCCGGTCGCCTTTTCGCTGGCTGCCGTCGGCCTGTTCTTCGGCATCATCGGCATCGCCACGGGACATTTCACCGAGGCCTTCCTGCAGGCCCTGCCGCTGCGCTTCTTCGGGATCGTTTCCAACGACCTGCTGCTCGCCATCCCCTTCTTCACCTTCATGGGCGCCATACTGGAGCGCTGCGGACTGGCTGAAGATCTGCTCGAGGGAACAGGCAAGCTGTTCGGCCGCGTTCCCGGCGGCCTTGCCTACGCGGTAATCCTCGTCGGCGCCGTGCTTGGCGCCATCACCGGCACCGTTGCGGCATCCGTCATCACCATGGGCGTAATCTCGCTGCCGATCATGCTGCGTTACGGCTACAGCCCGAGGCTGGCCACCGGCGTCATTGCCGCCTCCGGCACCATTACCCAGGTCATTCCGCCGTCCCTGGTGCTGGTCGTCCTTGCCGACCAGCTCGGCAAATCGGTCGGCGACATGTATCTCGGCGCCATCGGCCCCTCGATCCTGCAGGTCGCGATCTTCATGGGCTATATCCTGATCCTGTCGATCCTGAAGCCGGCCTCTATGCCGCCGCTGCCGAAAGAAGTGCGGGGCGACTTCAACTGGGCGCTGCTCCTGCGGGTATTGTCCGGGATGATCCCGTCGATCGTGCTGATCTTCCTGGTTCTCGGCACGATCTTCATGGGGCTCGCAACCCCCACCGAAGCCGGTGCGCTCGGTGTTGTCGGCGCAATGGTGCTTGCCGCCATGCACCGCCGCCTCACCTGGCCGCTGATGCAGGAGGCCATGCGCTCCACCATGCACATCACCTCGATGGTGGTGATGATCCTGATCGGCTCGACCTGTTTCAGCCTGGTCTTCCAAGGCATGGACGGCTCGCGCTGGATCGAACACATGCTGTCGGGCATCCCCGGCGGCCCGGTCGGCTTCCTGATCTTCGTCAACATCTTCATCTTCGTGCTGGCCTTCTTCCTCGATTTCTTCGAGATCGCCTTCATCGTCATTCCGATGCTGGCGCCGGTCGCCTCAGCCCTCGGCATCGACCTGATCTGGTTCGGCGTGCTGATCTGCGTCAACATGCAGACGAGCTTCATGCACCCGCCCTTCGGCTTCGCGCTTTTCTACCTGCGCTCCATTGCCGATCGCAGCGTCAAGACGTCGGACATCTACATGGGCGCCCTGCCCTGGGTCTGCATGCAGCTGGTCCTCGTCGCGATCGTGATCTTCTGGCCACAATCGGTAACGTATTGGCTGGACAAGGGACCGAAAGTCGATCCGAACTCGATCAAGATCGAAGTGCCGGGCTTCGGCGGCAACGGCTTGTCGCTGCCCCCGCTGGGAGCCCCGGGCGGCGGCCCACCGCAAATGCCCGGACTGAGCTTGCCGCCGATGAACGGCCTGCCCGGCCAGCCGCCCGCGCCGGCACCCGCAACGCCCGCGCCGCCTGCAACGGACCTCAGCCAGCCCCCGAAGATAAACTGACAACAAAAAGCCCCGGACCAAAATCCGGGGCTTTTTCTTTGTCCGAACTGGACTGTCGGTCAAATCTTGCCGGCGCGCTGCTGGATCATCATGAACGTGTCGAAGGTGTACTCCGACAGCTGCGCCCAGAGATACGCATCGCGCTTGAACGCGGTCTGATCCTCGTAGATCTTCTTGAAATACGGGTTCGAGGCCGAAATCTCGGCGTAGATCCCGAGGGCAGCCTGGAAGCAGGCTTCCATGATTTCCTGGCTGAAGGGACGAAGCGTGGCGCCCTCCGCCACCAACTGCTTGAGTGCCGTGGGGTTCTTCACATCGTACTTTGCCATCATGTTTGTGTTGGCAAAGGCGCAGGCATCGGTCAGTGCCGCCTGATAGTGCTTAGGCAGGCTGTTCCACTTTTCGAGGTTGAAGAAGGCGTGGACCGTCGGGCCGCCTTCCCACCAGCCGGGGTAATAGTAGTACTTCGCGACCTTGTGCAGGCCGAGCTTCAGGTCGTCATAGGGACCGACGAATTCTGAAGCGTCGATCGTGCCCTTTTCAAGGGCCGGATAAATATCGCCGCCGGCGATCTGCTGCGGAATGACGCCAACCTTGCTGATGACCTGGCCGGCAAGACCGGCAATACGCATCTTGACGCCCTTCAAGTCGTCAAGCGTATTGATCTCCTTCCGGAACCAGCCGCCCATCTGGGCGCCCGTGTTGCCGGCCGGCAGGCCATAGATGCCCTGCGTGGCGTAAAACTCATTCATCAGCGTGTTGCCGTTGCCTTCGTAGAACCAGGCATTGGTCAGGCGTCCGTTCAGACCGAATGGAATGGCAGTGCCGATCGCGTAAGTCGGATCCTTGCCAACAAAGTAATAGGAGCACGTGTGCGCGGCCTCGACCGTGCCGGCGCTGACGGCATCGGCGGCCTGCAGGCCCGGAATGATTTCGCCGGCCGCAAAAGGCTGAATGGTGAAGTTGCCGTCGGTTGCCGCGGCAAGGTGCTTGGCAATGTCATCCGCAGCGCCATAGATCGTATCGAGGCTCTTCGGGAACGACGACGTCATGCGCCACGAAATTTTAGGGTTCTCTTGTGCAATGGCGGGTGCTGCCAGTGCACCCGCAGCAGCAACGGCGCCGGCGCCGGCGGTTCCTGCCTTCTTCATGAATGAACGACGATCCATCAAAAACCTCCCGTATAGATGGCACTGCGAGGCGAACCCTCGTCTCTACCCGCAGCAATGGCGGGAAGCTAAGCACGGTGGCGACCGTGTTTCAAGCACTGTGCCATTAGTCTTTGGCATCACAACGGCAATATGGCGGCGAAGTGCATTTCCATGAGAATCAGCAGGTTAGCGGTAATTTGCCGGAGCCGGCGGCCACGACTGCCGTAATTCCGCCCGCGATTGCGCCGAGACGTTGACTTCCGGGCCGTTCTCGGCTCTCTCAATACACCAATTCCATCTTCCGACCGGGGTTAAAATGACGAAGCCGATCGTCGCCGTTCCTGCCGATATCCGCACCTTCGACGGTGCCACATGGCACGCCGTCCAGCATCAGTATGTGCGCGCGGCACTCAATGCCGCCGGTGTCATGGCCTTCATCATTCCGGCCTTCGAGGAAGGATACGGAACCGACGCGATTCTGGACCGCGTCGATGGCGTTCTCGTCTCCGGTTCGGCCAGCAACGTCCACCCGTCTTACTATGGGGCAACGGCGACCGATGCCGACGGCCCCTTCGATATCGCCCGTGACGCCACCGCTCTGCCGTTGATCCGCCGTGCCATCGACCGCGCCATTCCCTTGCTCGCAATCTGCCGCGGCATTCAGGAACTCAACGTCGCAATGGGCGGCACGCTTGCCAGCGAAATCCAGGACCAGCCAGGCATATGGGATCATCGCACCCCGGCCGAGGTAGACCGTGACGGCAAGTACGCGATCCGCCAAAGCGTCTTCGTCAAGGAAGGCTCCTGCATCGCAGGTATCGTCGGCCCCGGCGAGATCAGGGTGAACTCACTGCATCGCCAGGCGATCGCCAAGACCGCGCCGCGCCTGCAGGTCGAGGCCGTCGCCGAGGACGGCACGATCGAGGCCGTGTCCGTGATCGATGCCCCGGCCTTTGCGGTCGGCGTCCAGTGGCACCCGGAGTACTGGGCCGAGACCGACAAGCCGTCCAACCAGATCTTCTCTGCTTTCGGCGATGCGGTCAGGGATTACGCGGCAGGCAAGCTCGCCAAGGCGGCGGAAAAAACCCCCGCCTGATTGGCCTGCCAGTTGCGCGGCCCTTTATGGCTGCACGGTGAAAACCTACGATGACAGCGGCTTGCCCGCCTGTTCGCGAACCATGTATTCCGCATACCAGGTCGGCCAGTCTTCATCGCGCTTGCCGATGCGCTTCTCATGTTCTCCATGAGCGGCTTCCGCACGGCGCAAGGCCGCGGCGAGATCGCTGGCAGACGAATACATCGTTTCATCAGCATCTATGCGCCCAGGCAGTCGGGTCGTGATCTCCTGAAACAGCCAGCCGTTTCCATCCGGATCGCTGAATGAAGCAAACGAGCCGTAGCTCTTGCGCTGGGGATGCGGACCTCTCACGCGTGCATTTTCGCCGGCATGATGGAAGACGCCACCGGCATCGTGGAAGACATCACTCAGCGCGACGCCGCGTTCGGCGAGCTCGGCACGAGCGGCTTCGACATCGGAAACGATCAGATGGAGGCCCTGCGCCGTGCCGGGCACGGCCGCCGTCACGTTCTTGCCGAAGATGACGGAGCAGGGCGAGCCCGGAGGCGTGAATTGAATGACCCTGAAATCGTCGCCCGTGACGAAATCGGCATCCAGCCGCCAACCGAGATTGCTGTAAAACTGCTTGGCACGGTCGACGTCCGAGACCGGGATGACGATGACCTCGAGCTTCATGGCGGCCGTCCGCATTGCCGGGGTCCTGGCCGCAGTCTCGCTGTGCCCAGAGGTATTGCCCATGTTCAGCTCCCTGGTTTGGATACTTCGAGATTGGCAATAAAACTTGGCGAGTGGATCACAGCGACCGCAGGCAGTCGAATCAATTTGTCCCATCCGAGCACGGCGGATAGGAGCTCCTGCGTTTACCTTCGCATCGCCCACCGCAGGCCGACGGCGACCGCCAGGCCCAGCAGCGGCCACATCGCCCAGAACACCCCGTGCCATGTCAGCAAGTTGATGATAACGATACTAATGCCGATAACGGCCAAGCCGGCAAGACGCTGGTCGAAGCGGCTCTGATTCCGGTTCCAGGCCATCGCAGCGACGAAGGCAAGGCCGAGGAGCGGCCAGACGGCCCAGAACTCGCCCTGCCACGTCAAAAGATTGATCACGACCAACGCGATCGCGACAACCGCGAACACCCCGCCAATCTTCCGCACCCTCGGTGCAAGGGGGCGCCCCGGCGCAGGCGCCGCAGCCGCCGGCAACGGGCGAGCGGGTGGTGCGGGCGTCGTGGACACGTCGTCTCCGATCCGCACAGCATAGCTCGGCACGGCCTCGCTAACGTTCTTCACCGTCAGTGGCCCGAGAAAATCGAAGCCGACGGCGACCTTGTTGCGGACCTGGTCGTAGACTGTGTTGGAGATCACGATGCCGCCCGCTGCTGCGGAAGCCTGAAGCCTGGCGGCGATATTGACGCCGTCGCCGTAGAGGTCGTCACCCTCGGCGATGACATCGCCGAGATTGATGCCGATCCGATAGAGCATGCGTCCTTCCGCCGGCCGGGCGGCGTTTATTCCGACGAGTTCGTTCTGGACATCGATGGCAGCGCGCACCGCTTCGACGACGCTCGGAAATTCCGCGATTAGGCCGTCGCCCCAGGTATTGATCACCCGACCGCCATGCGCGCCGATCAGCCGCGACATCGCATCGCGCGACCACTTCAGCATGGCAAGGGTACCCTCCTCGTCGGCGCCCATCAGCCGCGTATAGTCCTGGACATCGGCCGAGAAGATGGTCGTCAGCTTGCGTCGCATTTCATTCATCGGATTGCGATCCACCCTGGGTTTGGCAAGACAGTTTGCAGCAGCAGCCATCTGATAGGGAGATTTCCCCATTCGAAAGTTCTGCAATAGCTGACCACACTTTTCAACGCATACGCGAACAATGCCCTGGGCGCTTCCAGCAGAAAGATGCGCGTTGCGTGCGATCGAGTAAAACAAATCCGAATGCGCACCGCTGTCAGCGAGACCATGGAACCGCCAAGTCGCAGGAACGTTTCTTGCTCACATCGGGCGCTACCAGCATCCCGCTGGCACTCCTGAACAGGAGGTAACCATGAAAACGCTGATCGTCTCTGCCGGCCTGTTGGCTGCAACCGCCTTTGCGGCGTTTGCGGCGGAACCGGCCAAAATGGTCGATACGAAGATGGGCAAGATCCTGGCAAACGCCAAAGGCATGACGCTCTACACGTTCGACAAGGACGCCATGGGCAAATCGAACTGCGACGAGGCTTGCCTGAAGAAGTGGCCAGCCTTCCACGCCGCCGCCAAGGCCAAGGCCGAAGGCGAATGGACACTCGTCAAGGCGGCCGACGGCAAGGAAATGTGGGCATACGAAGGTAAACCACTTTACACGTTCGCCGGAGACAAGAAGCCCGGCGATATGACAGGCGATGGCGTCGGCGGCGTCTGGCACGTCGCCAAGTAGCCAGGCACAGTAGACTGGGGTGAGGCCGACGGTCTGTCCGCGTGCGCGCCTCATCCCGGCCCGAGATTGAGATAATCAGCCCTTCGCTGGTGTTTCCGGAACTGGCGTCAGCGGCCGGCCCTTCCCGAACCACTCAACGAGATTGTCAACCACCAGATCCGCCATCGCATTGCGCGTCGGCACCGAGCCTGAGGCGAGGTGCGGCAGGAGCACGGCGTTCGGAAGATCGAGCAGCGAAGCCGGCACGTTCGGTTCGTTGTAGAAGACGTCGAGGCCGGCCGCGCCGATCGTTCCCGCCTTCAGTGCCGCTGCAAGCGCTCCTTCGTCAACAGTCCACCCGCGCCCGACATTGATGAACACGCCGTCGGGGCCGAGCGCCGAAAGAATGTCGGCATTGATCGTCTTGTGCGTCTGCTGCGTCTTCGGGACGATGGAGATCAGCGTGTCGACGGCTTCCGCAAGGTCCTTCAGCGACGGGTAGTAGCCATAGGGCGCGGTGGCATGGCGCGAGCGAGTATGATAACTGATCTTCACCTTGAACGGTTCCAGGCGCTTGGCGATCTCCTGGCCGATGCGGCCAAGGCCATAGATCCCGACATGCCGCCCCTTCAGGGAGAAGCGCGACAGCGGATAGTTCTGCCCGGGCTTCCAGTTGCCGGCCCGCAGCCAGTTCTCGGCACGAGGAAGCTCTCGCACCGCGTTGAGGAGCAGTCCGATCGCCGTATCGGCGACCTCGTCGTTCAGCACATCGGGCGTGTTCGTGACGATGATACCCTTGGTTGCCGCATGCTTGGCATCGACGCCGTCATAGCCGACACCGAAGCTGGAGATCAGTTCGACCTTCGGAAGACTGTCGATTGCTGCCGAATCAAATGTGCCGGAAACGGCGACACCGCGAATCTTTCCAGCGGCCTCCGCGTCAAGCGTCGAGGGATTGGCTTCGACAACGTCGAAGCTCTCCTTCAGGCGCGTCAGGACGCGTTCGTGTATCTTCCCGGGAACGAGAACGGCGATGCGGGACATGGCACTTCCTCTTGGCTTGCTACGGGCGCGGTCGGTAGGGGCTGGTCGACTGGCGGATGCGCATCTCGGGCTTGATCAGATGGATGCCGTCGGGCTCGTGGCTGCCCGCCAGGCGATCGAGAAGCGCGCGGGCAGCAAGGCGTCCGACTTCCGCCTGGCCATTCCAGACGGTGGTCAGCGCCGGCATCGATATTGACGCTTCCTCGAGGTCGTCATAGCCGGTGACGGAAATGTCCTTGCCGGGAACGAGACCGGCGCGGGAAATGCCGTTCATCAGGCCGATCGCGACGAGATCGTTCCAGCAGACCGCCGCCGTCGGCTTTTGCGGCAGCGACAGGAAATGCACCGCCGCTTCGAAACCACCCTGCATCGAGCGCGGACCGGGAATGCGTAGACCCGGATCAACATCGATGCCGGCCTTGCGCAGCGCATTGACGTAGCCCTGATAGCGATCGCGTCCCGTCGACGTCTGGTCGGTACCGCCGATCATGGCGATCGAGCGATGGCCAAGGCCGATCAAATGGTTGGTGGCGAGCGAAATGCCGTAGCTGTCGTCGCCGCGATAGGTCGGAAGGTCCAATCCGTCCAGCGAGCGGGCCACCAGGATCGCCGGCATGCCGTTGTCTTCCGCAAGCTGCATATCCTCCGGCGGCGTACCGATCGCCGGGGACATTATGACACCGTCCCCACCGAGCTGCAGCAGCGTTTCGATGAAGGTGCGCTGCTTTTCGACGGAGTCGTAATGGTTCGACAGAATGAAGGTGTGCCGACTGCGATCGAGCTCGCTTTCGATCGCCTTCAGGATTTCGCCATAGAACGGGTTCATGATGTCGTGGACGACGACACCGATGATGCCAGAGCGGGACGTACGCAGGCTGGCGGCGCGGCGGTTATAGATATAGCCAAGTGCGCGGGCCTGTTCCTTGATTTTGTCCCGGGTGGCACCAGCCACGAGCGGGCTGTCACGTAAGGCAAGAGATACGGTTGCTGTGGAAATGCCGAGCGTTTCGGCGATCGTCGAAAGCTTTATCTTTTGAGCCACGTGTCCTCCCCAGGCAACGCGCGGTTGTCCTTGCGCCCAACCATTTCAAGAGTCGAGCACTATTAAAATGTTTAATTAAAAGATTAAACGCAACGAAGCAATTCGTAATTTCACAAATCTGTCAGATTTCCTCAGGCTCATCGAGAGGGATGGCGGCGGACTGCAAGTTGCCGTCGATTGCCTTCAACAGACGGACAAGATTGCGAATTTCCTTCTCGGAGAACTCCTGGGTGGCCATGCTGTCGCACGCCGAGGACGCCATTTCGATTGCCTGGACGCTGCCGCGACCGAGTTCAGTCAGATAGACCTTGGTCAGGCGGGCATCGTCGGCATCCGGCTTGCGTTCGAGGAAGCCTTGGGCTTCCATGCGCCCGATCGTGCGCGTCATGGTTGGCGCCTTGACGCCGAGCTTCTGTGCCAACCCGCCTGCCGTCATCCCGTCGGTTTCCGCGAGCAGCAAAATCACGCCGTCCTGGCCGGCATAGAGACCGCTTTCAAGCAGGTTGCGAGACAGCACGGTGCGCATCGAGCGGGCCGCCTGTGTCAAAGCCGGCGAAAGATCTACAACCGTATATTCGGTCTGGTCCTTCTTCTTGGATTTCTGCTTCTTACCGTCCTTGTGCTTCTTCCCCATCGCGATTCCTTTGACTTTGCCGTGTTGCGCATCCCTCGCCTTGCAAGGGAGCCGGAACATTCATAATCATCTCCCCTAAATCGATTTTGGTTTAAGGGCTTATGCGATAAGCATTGAGAACGCTGCGCTATCACATTGCGCATCATCTCGTCATAAACAAGAGGGCTTAGCCGGATGAATGTGCCTTCTCGCGACTTCGAACACAACGATCCGAATCTCTCCCCCTCGGACCGCAGTCGGTGGATCGCAATCCTGCCGCTTGGCGCCCACGAGCAACACGGACCTCACCTGCCCTTCGACACCGACGCATTGATTGCAGCCGGCATCGTTGCCCGGCTCAAGGCTGCAATTCCCGCCGCCTCGCCGGTCACGTTTCTGCCGACAGAAACAGTCGGCTATTCGATCGAGCACATGGACGTGAAGGGTACGCAAACGCTGACATATGGAGAGGCCATCCAACGCTGGCTCGGCATTGCCCGGAGGCTCTCGGACATGGGCATTCGCAAGTTGGTGATGTTGAATGCCCATGGCGGCAACTCACCGCTGATGACGATCGTTGCGACGGAGGCCCGCGTCCGGTTCAACATGCTCGCCGTCGCCACGAGTTGGACGCGCTTCGGCGTTCCCGCCGATGTCATCTCGCCCGAGGCAAAGGCGATCGACATCCACGGCGGCGACATCGAGACGTCGGTGATGCTGGCGCTTCACCCGGATAAGGTCGACATGACCAAGGCTGCAGACTTCCCGTCCCGACAGTCGGATTTCGCTGCCCGCTTCAAGCATCTGCGTGCCTATGGCCCGCACGCCTTCGGATGGAAAATGTCTGACCTTAGCCCATCGGGCGTGGCGGGCAACGCGTCGCTGGCGACGGCGGAGAAGGGCGAGGCGCTGATTGCGCAGTCCGTGAGGGGGCTGGCCGAACTGCTGCAGGACGTCGATGCATTCGACGCGGCGGAGCTCGATTGAAACCATCGCCGGTGCGATGTGATCTTATAACATACAAAACCCTTTGAACTGCCGCCCGCAACTCCTTATATGAGACCGACGAATTTTCAGCCCCGCCCCCGGGCGTGCCATCTCTCGAGGTTCTTATGACCGACGCGATCCCCACCCAGCAGAAGCCTATCCCCGTTACCGTTCTCACCGGCTACCTCGGCGCCGGCAAGACGACCTTACTCAACCGCATCCTGTCGGAGAACCACGGCAAGAAATATGCGGTCATCGTCAACGAGTTCGGCGAGATCGGCATCGACAATGACCTCATTGTCGAATCCGACGAAGAGATCTACGAGATGAACAATGGCTGCGTCTGTTGCACCGTGCGCGGCGACCTGATCCGCGTTGTCGAAGGCCTGATGCGCCGCCCCGGCCGTTTCGACGGCATCATCGTTGAAACGACGGGCCTTGCAGATCCTGTGCCGGTCGCCCAGACCTTCTTCATGGATGACGACGTGCGCGCCAAGACGGAACTCGACGCGGTTGTCGCTCTCGTCGACGCCAAGCATCTGCCGCTGCGCCTGAAGGACAGCCGCGAGGCCGAAGACCAGATCGCCTTTGCCGACGTCGTCCTGATTAACAAGACCGACCTCGTCACGCCGGAAGAGCTGGCGCAGATCGAGGATATCGTTCACGCCATCAATCCCTCGGCCCGCGTCTACAAGACCAGCCGCTCGGGCGTCGATCTGGCCCGCGTTCTCGATCAGGGGGCTTTCAACCTGGAGCGCGCGCTGGAGAACGATCCGCACTTTCTTGATCATGACCATGACGATCACGTCTGCGGTCCGGATTGCGACCACGACCACCATCATCATCATGCGCATGATCACGACCACGATCATGACCATCACCACCATGATCATGATCATGACCACCATCATCATGGCGCCATGTCGCCGATCCATGACGTGACGGTGCAGTCGGTCTCGCTGCGTGGCGGCGAAATGAACCCGGAACGCTTCTTCCCCTGGATCCAGAAGATCACGCAGACTCAGGGGCCGAATATCCTGCGCCTCAAGGGCATCATCGCCTTTAAGGACGATCCCGAACGCTACGTCGTTCAGGGTGTCCACATGATCATCGAAGGTGACCACCAGCGCCCTTGGAAGGACGGCGAGAAGCATGAGACCCGTCTCGTCTTCATCGGCCGCGAACTTGATCACGAAAAGCTCGAAGCTTCCTTCAAGGCGTGCGAGGCGGCGGCCTGATGCCCACAGTTGCCCCGTTTGATCTCGACGGCCATATCCTGGCCGTCGAATTTTTAGGTGACACCCCCTTCTTCGCCAATGCCGCCGGCACCATTCACCGCCTCGACGGCGGCGAGAAGGTGACCGAGGCCCATCAGGGCATGCTGAGCTGCATCCGCGACCCGTATAGCGAAAGCCTGATTTCCGGCGGTGAGGACGGCAAGGTGCTGCGCATCGGAGCCGATGCCGGGGTGACCGAGCTTGCAAACGCGCCGCGCAAATGGATTTCCCAGCTTGCTGCCGGCCCGCAGGGCGCCGTCGCCTACTCCTACGGCAAGAGCGCTCTCGTGCGCCTCGCCGACGGCACGACCAAGGAATTTACCGAAGAGCGGACCGTCGAAGGTCTCGCCTTCGCGCCCAAGGGCATGCGCATTGCCGCCGCGCGCTACAACGGCGTGTCGCTGCATTGGGTCGGCACCGCTGCCAAGCCGGTCGACCTCGAATGGAAGGGCGCCCATACCGGCGTCACCTTCTCGCCTGACGGCAACTTCCTCGTCACGACGATGCAGGAGAACGCACTGCACGGATGGAAGCTCGACAGCAAGGCCGGCGCTGAAGCCCGGCACATGCGCATGACCGGCTACCCCGCCAAGGTGAAGTCTCTCTCGTGGTCCGCGAAGGGCAAGTGGCTTGCCTCGTCAGGTGCGCCGGCTGCGATCGTCTGGCCATTCCAGGGCAAAGACGGCCCGATGGGCAAAGCGCCGCTCGAGCTCGGCACCCGCGCCAACATCATGGCGACCTCAGTGAAGTTCCACCCTGTCGAAGACATCCTGGCGATCGGCTTCATCGACGGCATGATCCTCGCCGTCCGCATTGCCGACAGCAAGGAAGCGCTGCTGCGCCGACCCGGCAAAGGCGCGATCACGTCGATGAGCTGGAGCAAGAACGGCAAGCTGCTGGCCTTCGCTTCCGAAGCCGGCGATTGCGGTGTCGTCGATATCGCAGCCTAAGCTTTTGCGCGGCTGTGTTATCAGGACAGCCGCGCCGCCTCGATAATCTCCGCAAGAACGCCATGCAGCGCATCGCGGTAGCCGGTGCGCGCCGATGGGCCGCTCTCGTCCGATGTCATGACAACAGTCATGCCGAGCGAGGGGACGATGTAGAGCATCTGGCCGCCATATCCCCAGGCGAAATGGACCTCCTCGCCGCCAATCTGTCGCGAGAACCAGCCGTAGCCATAATCGTCGCCGGAGAAGCGCGAATTGGTGCGGTGCTGCCACGATTGCGCGATCCAGTCCGCAGGCACGACCTGCGTGCCATCCGCAGCCTTGCCGCCGTTGCGATAGAGTTCGCCGAAAGCCAGCAGCGAGCGGGCCGTCATCGCCATCTGGTTCCCGCCGAGATAGATGCCCTGCGGATCGCGCTCCCAGGCGCCGATCCTAAAGCCGCTAACGGGTGCCAGCCATTCGCGGGCGAGCGCCAGCGTCGACCTCCCGCTGACCTTCGTCAGGATCGCCGAGATAAGGTGCGTGGAGGCGGTCGAATAGAGCATTTGACCGCCAGGCGCGTCGTCGAAAGGTTGGGCAAGGGCAAAACGCACCCAGTTGCGCGAGGCAACCCAGCGCCCGTAATTGGGACCAGACAGGCGACCAAGCCCCGCCTGCATCGAAAGTAGGTTGCCGATGGTGATCTCGTTAAGCCGCGGATCGGGATCGGCAGGCAGATCAGCTTTCAGGATCGGAGCGATCCGTTGGTCCGGGCTTTCCAGCAGTTTCTTTTCGATGGCGATGCCGACGAGGCATGAAATGATCGATTTGGAAGCGGACTTGATGTTGACTGACTCAGTCGCGGCGTGGTCGCCGTAGCCCTGTTCCGCCACCGTCCGCCCATCCCTGGCGACGATCACGGTTCTCAGCGGCTTCAACTCCACGCGTGAGGACAAGCTCTCGAGCAAAACTGCCGTCCGGCCGTTCTCCGGCTGTGCAACGGCAGCGAGCGGCGACAGCAGGAAAGCGACGAGCAAAGCGAGGCGCGTGATCATTTCGCTGAGCTAGCGTAGGCAGAACGCAAAATCATCGTCCGCCCGATGCGGCTCACGCGGACGTGAAAATTTATGATCGGCAGGGACGCGTCTGATGAACACGACCACAGGCGTAGGCCGCCATCCCGCAGGCAGCCCAAGGCGCCGCGCGAAGCCATGCTTCGTGACGGTTTTCCCGATAGGAGTGGGCAGGCGATTTGGGGTAGCGGAATGGGATGTCAGGCTGCATCGCCTGCCCGATTGCGGCGAGCTTTCCGGCTTCTCAAGTTCGACACGAGCGTCTCCCGATCCCGATTCCCCGATGGATCTTCAACCCTGACGGTATCCGACCCAGCCTCGGCAACCATCATCGAGCGCCGAAATATGAACGGAAGGCGGACCGGTTCATGAACCCGGCTCCCTGCCAGATGACGAGGAGATTATAGGGCGACCACGCGCCAGCGAGGAAAACCAATGCCCAAACTTTCATCTATATGCTTGAAATAATTGCAAATTCGTGAGAACAAATCAGGAATTTCGCCCACTTTGGGGCGAAACTCAGGTGTTGCTAAAATATCATTAATTTTTGCTCTCACAGTTTTTTGTTCATCTGGCGTTCAGAAAACTCTTTGGAAAGCCACTTTTTGAGCCCACATTGGACTCCTGAGAATAGGAGTGCATGAATGATTCTAAGGGCCACTGCCGCAGCGACTATATTCGCGGTTTATGCTTTCACGATGTTCTTCATCGCCGCTATACCTGAAAATGTCGTTCAGACTGCCGGAACTCAATTGGTCGACACAAGCGTCGTCAAATAATTGAAGCCTGAGGGGGCACGCAGTCATAAAAGTTTAGGCTAAGCGTTCGTCCGGTTTTCCGGCGCCTCCTAAACTTGATTTCCGAAAAACGAGAAAACAAAAGGCCCCTCCCCATCAGGGGAGAGGCCTTGCCGATCACGCCGCCCTGCGGACCGGGGCGCTTGCCAGCATCCGCCCCGAGGGGACGATCATGCCGGCCGCACCGTCAAGCCAGCCCTCGATGAGCTCCAGCGCCAGGAAGCGCGAGCGTTCGAAGGGACCCGGCATGACGAGATGTTGAGCCTTCCCGGAAAAAAAACCGAAACGTTCGTAGTAAGGGGCATCGCCGACGAGCAGGATCGCGCCATGCCCACGGTTCTTCGCTTCCAGCATGGCGGCGCGCATCAGCGCCGAACCGACGCCCTTGCCCTCGAAGCTCGCATCAACCGCCAGCGGCCCGAGCAGCAGCGCGTTGATCGGCGTGCCTTCGGCGTTGACGCCGGCCTCGACGTTCCACAGGCGCACGGTGCCGATGACATGGCCGTCGCGATCGCGTGCAACCAGCGCCAGGCCTTCAGCCGGCACACGGCCGCGGCGGATCTTTTCCGACGACTTCTTGCGGCGGTTCGCGCCCATGGCACGATCCAGCAGGTTTTCGCGAGCCACGACGTCGCCAGCGTTCTCGGCGTCGATGGTAAAGACAGAAGGCGCAAAAAATGCGCGGACAGAATCAAGAACAGCGGCCATCGTGGCCTCCCGTACCCAAAACCGATATGAGCGGCGATTGATATGAATTGTGAGAATGCCGCCCCGGCTGGCTACGGGGCTGGCAATATTAGATGACGTAGGCCTTCAACGGCTCGAAGCCGTTGAACGCGACCGCCGAGTAGGTGGTTGTGTAGGCCCCGGTGCCTTCGATCAGGATCTCGTCGCCAATCGAAAGGGAGATCGGCAGCGGATAAAGATTCTTCTCGTAGAGCACGTCTGCGGAATCGCAGGTCGGGCCGGCAATCACGCAAGGCTCCATTTCGTCGCCGTCGCGCTCGGTCCGGATCGGGTAACGAATGGCTTCGTCCATCGTCTCGGCGAGACCGCCGAACTTGCCGATGTCGAGGAACACCCAGCGGGCTGCGTCGTTGTCCGACTTCTTCGAGATCAGCACGACCTCAGTCTTGATGACACCGGCGTTGCCGACCATGCCACGGCCCGGCTCGATGATCGTCTTCGGCAGGTTGTTGCCGAAGTGGTCACGAAGGCTCTGGTAGATCGCACGACCGTAAGCTTCCGCCGACGGAACATCACGCAGATACTTGGTCGGGAAGCCGCCGCCCATGTTGACCATCTGCAGGTGGATGCCCTGCTTGGCCAGCTGAACGAAGACGCGCTTGGCGTCGGCGAGAGCCGAATCCCAGGCATCGACCTTGGTCATCTGCGAACCGACGTGGAACGACACACCGTAGGACTCGAGGCCGAGCTGATGCGCGTAGACGAGAACGTCCACAGCCATCTGCGGGACGCAGCCGAACTTGCGCGACAGCGGCCATTCAGCACCTTCACCATCCGTCAGGACGCGGCAGAACACGCGGGCGCCGGGAGCGGCACGCGAGATCTTCTCGACTTCCTCGTGGCTGTCGACCGCAAAGAGGCTGACGCCGAGCGCATGCGCGCGGGCAACGTCGCGTTCCTTCTTGATCGTGTTGCCGAAGGAAATACGGGCAGCGGTTGCACCGGCATTGAGCGCCATTTCGATTTCAGCGACTGACGCGCAATCGAAGCTCGAGCCCATGTCGGCGAGCAGCTTCAGGACTTCCGGAGCCGGGTTTGCCTTGACGGCGTAGTAGATCGCGCTGTCCGGCATGGCGTGACGGAAAGCAGAGAAATTATCGCGCACGACGTCGAGGTCGACCACGAGGCAGGGACCGTCGGGACGTCGGGTTGCGAGAAAGTCGCGGATGCGCTGGGTGGTCATATCGATTCCCTCTTCCAATTCCAGAGCTCCGGAAAACCGGAGGACAAAGGGCAATCAATCGCTCGCATAGGAACCAGCCGGTGGAGACCCCGGAACCTTAGCAAGCGCTTGATAGCGCAAATGATGGATCAACGCCGCGAAAGCGACATGGATCCGGCTTTGTCTGCCATGGATTGGAGGGAGCTCCCTACCGCACTTCCGGCAATGAAGGTGTGCCTCTTCAGTAACCCCCGCTGATGGAAAGCAGGGAGAGAACAAAAAGGCCCGCACCGTCGTTGCTTCAGGCGTCCTCGCATTTTCCGGTTGGCCAGAATAGCGACTGGAGGGGTTAATTCCAGGTACCTTACCGATTTCCTCACCAATTCGAGGGTTCGGCGGACACCCATGGGCACGTGCGACTTTGGGCTGACCACGAGATAGGAATATTCGCCGTCATAATCAAGCGGTTTTTTCGCATCTCCCGGCAGAAAATATTTGAACAATACACCGCAATTTGTTCAACGTGGTAAAACGGCCCGCAACCGACTGATTTGAATGGTGGTTCGGCGCTTTTTCAGGAGATCGTCATGGACACCCTCACCCGCATCCGCGCCTTCATCGATGTCGTTGAAGCAGAAGGCTTTTCGGCTGCGGCGAGGCGCACCGGCCGCTCCAAGGCGCTTTTGTCGAAATATGTGCGTGAATTGGAGGACGAACTCGGCGCCCTGCTGCTGAACCGGACGACCCGCCAATTCTCCATGACCGAGGCCGGTCATACCTACTACCGCACGGCATCCGACATCCTGAAGGAGATCGACAACCTCGCCGATCTCGTGCGCGAGAATAACGCCCAACTGAAGGGCCGACTGAAGGTCTCGGTGCCACGCACCTTCGTCGATGCCGAGGTCGGCCAGTCGCTGATCGACTTCGCCAAGGAAAACCCGGATCTCGCGCTGGAGATCGCCGCGGACGACCGATTCGTCGATCTCATCGAGGAAGGCTTCGATGTCGCCATTCGCGTGACCAAGCTCGAGGACTCCGGCATGATCGCCCGCAAGATCTCGGATTTCCGCGTCCATCTTTGCGCGACACCCGACTTCGTGGAGCGCCATCCGGATCTTGCCCACCCATCGGATCTGTCGAACGTCCCCTTCATCGTCGACACCAACTCGCGCAGCCAGGGCAGCATTCGCTTCTACAATCCGGACAGCACATCTTTTGCCGTTGCGGTGACAGGCCCCATGGAGGTCAACAGCCCACATGCGACGCTGCGCGCCGCACTGTCAGGCATCGGCGTCGCGCTGATTCCCGATTTCATCGCCCGCAAGCCGATCGAGAGCGGCGAGCTGGTGACGCTGTTCAACGATTACATTCCGACCGATCGCGGTATCTATGCCGTCTACCCCCATCGCCGCTACTTGCCGGCCAAGGTCCGCATCTTCGTCGACTACCTTCACAATTGGTTCAAGAAGCATTCCTGACCGCTTCCCGTCTGGGGCCGGTCCCAATTCCGTCCCATTTACTGGCGAGGAATCAGGTGAGTTTGGGATCCCGTAGTAAGAGCACGCATGAAGAAATCGACATTCCTGATGGCGTCGCTCCTGTCGCTTTTGCCAGCCGCAGCCTTTGCACACCCGCATGTGTTTGTCGAAGCGCGGCTGGAGGTCGTCGCCGATGACGACGGCAACGTTGCTGAACTGCGCAACGTCTGGCGCTTCGACGAGATATTCTCGTCGTCCGTCGTGATGGATTTCGACAAGAACACCGATCTCAAGCTGGACCCGAACGAGCTGGCCGAGGTCGGCAAGACCGTGCGGGATTCGCTGGTCGACTACGACTACTACATGAACCTTACGATGAACGGTAAGAATATAAAGGTCGAGAAGCCCGACCTGATCCATGTGGACTACAAGCAGGGTCAGTTGCTGATGTTCTTCGCCGTCAAGCCGGCAGAAAAGATGCCGCTCAAGGGAGGCCTTACCTTCGGTGTCTACGACCCGACGCTCTACACCTCGATCGACTTCCCGACCGACAACGAGCTGGTTCTGGTCGGCGACCGGTTCAAAAGTTGCAAGCACCAGGTCGTCCGCCCCGATGCCGACCAGGTGATCGCCGAGAACAAGCAGTCCTTGACCGACGCTTTCTTCAACGACCCGACGGGGACGAACATGTCGAAGCTCTTCGCGACGCGACTGGATCTCACATGCTGAGACACCGGCTTCGGCCGATTGCGCTCGGCGCCGCATTCGTGCTGGTCGCGGGCATGGCCGTTGCGCATGCGCAGTCGCCGCTCGGCATCGGCACATCGGAACCGAGCTTCCAGCCGACGGGCGGCCCGCTTGCTCCCCTCCTCCTCTATGTCAATGCACAGCAGCAGGCCTTCTATCGTGCCCTGACGGGTGCGCTGCGAGCCATGCGTGCGGATTCCTGGCATCTCTGGGCGCTGATCGGCCTCTCCTTCGCCTATGGCGTCTTTCACGCCGCCGGCCCCGGGCACGGTAAGGCTGTTATCTCCTCCTACATGATCGCCAATGAGATCGAGCTGAAACGCGGCGTATCCATCTCCTTCGTCTCCGCCTTCCTCCAGGGATTTGTCGCAATCGCACTTGTCGGCGGCGCATGGCTGGTGCTGCGCGGCACCGGCATAAGCCTGACGGCCGCGACGCAGGCGATGGAGATCGCCAGCTTCATCCTAGTCATCCTCTTCGGTTGCTGGCTGTTGTTCCGCAAGCTGCGGGGGATCATTGCAGGCATGCCACGCCGTGAGGTCATGGCAACGTCGTCTGGCCCCGTCAGCATGATGCTGGACTGGCAGGACAATGCAGCGCAGAAGCAAGGTTCGAGCTACGCCTTCGGTGAAGCACAGGCGCTCAGAGCCGGGCACAAGTTCATTGCCGGCATGGCCTGCGAGACCTGCGGCCAATCGCACATGCCCGATCCGTCCCTGCTCAAGGCCGAGAAGTTCAATGTCCGCGAAGCCTGGTCGGCCATCATCGCCGTTGGCTTACGCCCCTGCTCGGGCGCGCTGCTGGTCATGACATTCTCGCTGCTGAACGGCCTCTATCTCGGCGGCGTGCTATCGGTGATCGCGATGTCGCTTGGCACCGCGATAACGGTCGCGATGCTGGCAACGCTCGCGGTCACTGCCAAAGGCACTGCGATGCGCCTCGCCGGGCGCGGCTCAGCCGCGTCGGTGTGGATCGGGAATACGATCGAAATCCTAGGCGCCCTGCTGGTGATTGCCATGGGCGCACTGCTGCTCGGCGCCTCGCTACAGGGCTAGAGCCTACGGCGCTATTTACCGCGCTGGCGCTGATATCGCGCCCTCAGCCAGAAGACGACGAAAAAAGCCAGAACCAGGCACGCGCCGACACCAGCCGCCAGATACGGCGAGTAGCTGCCAAGTGCGAGAATGATGGCCGGCATGAAATAGAGCACGAGGCCGGCGGCCATAAGGATGATGGCCGCCGCAATTGCCTGCGAACGGCCTTCCGATCTCGGATCCGTCACTCTGTCGATTCCTTGGTCAGCTCGGCGCGGATTTCCTCCAGCCGCCGCTTCTGCTTGCCGTCTGCATCAAAATTGCTGGGAGACAGCCAGGCCTCGAACGCTGCGTTCAGGACAGGCCATTCGGAATCGAGCATCGAAAACCAGGCCGTATCGCGATTGCGGCCCTTGGAAATCATGTGCTGGCGGAACACGCCTTCGTAGGTGAAACCATAGCGGGCCGCCGTCGTCTTGCTCGCCTCGTTCAGATTGTCGCATTTCCACTCATAGCGCCGGTAACCGAGATCCTCGAAGACATGCTTGGCCATCAGATAGTGAACTTCGGTGGAGAGCGGCGAGCGCTTCATGTCGGCACCGTGCGCGACGCCGCCGACCTCGACCACGCCATTGGCCGGATCGGCCCGCATGTAGTTCGCCATGCCGACGATCTTGCCGGAGCTGTTGTCTCGGAAGACATGCGTCAGCCAACCCGATTTGGCGACCGACTGAAGCCAGGCGGCGAAGTCCTCGGTACCTGTAAAATCGGGCTGCGAGAAGTAGCGCAGCAAGGGATTGATGGCCATGCCGCCAAGTCCGTCCCACAAAGCCTGCAGATGCTGCTCGCGGACATAGGGTTCGACGGTGACAAAACGCCCCCTGAGGGTCACCGGCTGGGGTGCCGGACAGCCCTTGAAATTCGATAGATCGCGCATACGCTCCTCCGGGTAAGGAGACATGGCTTAGGCCAGCCGCCTGGGAAAGGCAACTGGCCGAATGATGCTTTTAGAGGCTGACCTTGGCGGAGGACACCGTCGCCTCGATGTGGTCGACCAAAGCATCGGGAAGGCCAAGGCGACCAGCCAGCAGGTCGAGATAGCCGCGCTCGGCGCGCGAATCCGGCTCAATGGTCAGGCGTGACGCGGTGTAGAGCTCCACCCGCTGCTCCTCAGTCTCGGCGGCGGCAACCAGTGCGTCGAGATCCGTCGGCTGCGACAACTCCCGTTCGATGAAGAAGGCGGCTTCGGCGGCGACATCCGCGGCCTTGATCTTCTCGAGGATTAGGGCGCGTTCGTCATCGTTGACATGGCCATCGGCCTTGGCCGCGGCGATCATGGCGCGGATGAGAACGAGGACGAATTCGTTGCTTTGGGCGGGGGAACCGGTGCCGAAGCCGGAGTCAGCGGGGGGCGGCAGCAAGGCCGTCCTTGGTGGGGGCGCATCGGACGGAGTGGCCGGCGCCTGCCCTGCCTGATAATTCTTGTAGGCCTGATAGCCGAGACCCGCGATCGCAGCGAGACCGCCGATAGTAAGCGCATTGCCGGCAATGCTGCGTCCAGCCTTGGTCCCGAGCAGAACGGTTGCCAGCGCACCGGCTTTCCACGGATTGTCCTTGGCCATCTGGATCGCGTCGCCCGCCCGGTCCTTGACGGTACCGCCGACACCCGGCACCTGCGAACCCAGAAACTGCTCAAGAAGCTTCTTCGCGTCGATCATTCCTCATCATCTCCCTGTCTAGAGGCCAAATGGGAGATAGGTGCTGACGCCCAAAATACAAATGCAGGCGGAAATTCCGCCTGCATCAAATGCCGTTTATCCTGGAATCAAGCCTTCAGTGCAGCGGCTTCCGACGCGAGCTTGGTGATGCCGGCCCAATCGCCCGCAGCAACCAATTCCTTCGGAGCCACCCAGGAGCCGCCGACGCAGATAACGTTCGGCAGCGACAGGTAATCCATCGCATTCTTCAGCGAGATGCCGCCGGTCGGGCAGAAGACTGTACCTGCGAGCGGCGAAGACAGCGCCTTGAGATAGGCAGCGCCGCCAGCCTGTTCTGCCGGGAAGAACTTCAGCACCTTGTAGCCTTCCTCGCGCAGCGCCATGACCTCGCTTGCGGTCGCAGCACCCGGCAGCAGCGGAACGGAGGAATTGCGGGCCGCATCCAGCAGCTCCTGCGTCGCGCCCGGGCTGACGACGAATTTCGAGCCGGCAGCGACCGCGGCATCCCAATGGGCGGCGTTGAGAATAGTGCCGGCACCCACCTCAGCGCCTTCGACCTCGTCGGCAACGGCGCGAACGGCATCGAGGGCGGCTGGCGTGCGCATGGTGATTTCGATCGCCTTCAGGCCGCCTGCGACAAGAGCACGCGCCAGCGAAACCGCGGACTTGACGTCATCGACGATCAGAACCGGTACAACAGGCTGAAGTTTCAGGATGGAAAGGAGCTTTTCTGTCTTTTCGCCCATGGCCGCTTGATCCTTTTGAAACGATTGAATTCGGGTCTCGAAATACCTCCAAGGGTGCGCTTTGTCGAGACAAAACCTATCCTCGTAACAGAATGGGTACCCATAGCGGGAAAATTAGGCTAGCGTAATAAAATCGTCACAAAAGGTCATCGGAAATGGCGAAAGAAATCGAGCGGAAGTTTCTAGTACGCAGCGATGCATGGCGTTCCGAAGCCGAGACGAAATCGAAGCTACGGCAGGGCTACATTGCCTCCATGGACGACCGATCGGTCCGCATTCGTGTGCTGGATGACAAGAAAGCACGGCTGACGGTCAAGATAGGCCGCAGCACGATGACGCGCGACGAATTCGAGTACGATATCCCTGTTGGCGACGCTGAAGAGCTCTTGAAGGAGGCAGTCGGCATTGTCATCGAGAAGACGCGCCACCGCGTCCCCCATGATGGTTTTGTCTGGGAGGTCGATGTCTTCGCCGGCGAGCACCACGGACTGGTGATCGCAGAAGTCGAAATGGATTCGGAAGACGACAATCCAACGCTGCCCGCCTGGATCGGCCGTGAAGTTACAGGTGATTTCCGCTACTCAAATCAGGCCCTTGCCACCGAATTCGAGCACGATAGGCATGCCTTTTCGCATACGGCCTGACCACCATCTCACAGACGAATTTCGTAGAGCGGCCGCTGGCCACCTGCAAGAGGCGATAGACATTATTGAAGAGAGGCCGAATGGCACGCACGAGGCCATCCATGACTTCCGCAAGAACCTGAAACGCGTTCGCTCGCTCTATCGCCTCGTCGCCAGGGACATCCCGGCCTTTCGCGAGCGGGAGAACGCCAGGCTCCGCGACGTCGCCAAATCCGTCTCCACAATCCGTGATGCCGCGGCGCTGATCGACACTGCCGTCTACCTGAAGGAGAACGCGCGCGATGCCGAGGAGGGTGAGACACTCGGCCGCATCGTCTCTGCACTCGAGATGCGCCGCGATCGTATGCTTGGGGCCGCCGAGAGCGGCCTGGAGCAGCGGCTATCGGAAATACCCGGCATGCTTGGGGAGGCCATCGCCGCGCTCGACACAATCGAGTTCAACGGCCGTCAGAGCAGGAATGCGCGACTGATCGCCAAAGGCTGGCGAAAAACCGTCCGCGGAGCGCAGAAAGCAATTGCCTCCTGTCACGACGAAGCCTCGGCGGAAACCTTCCATACATTGCGCAAACGGACGCAGGACTACCGCGCCTATCACACTCTTCTCCGCCCCCTGTGGCCGACGGCAATGAAGGCGAAGTACGAAGCGGCCAGCCAACTCGTTGATCTGCTCGGTCACGTCCACGATCTCGATGTGCTCTGCGAACTCGTCGAGGCAGAGCCGCACCTTTTTCCGGGTGCGGACGATCTCGCCCGTCTGCTCGACGCCATCATCTTCCGCCAGCAGGAAGATCGGAATGCAGCGCTGGACCGTGCCGAGGATGTGTTCCCGAAAGATTATGACAAGGAAGCGGACCGGATCGCGCTGCTCTGGAGGGCCGTTGCTAACCGCGACGATCCCGCCGATTGCGTTCGCGGGCCGAAACCTGTATTTCCAGCCGCATGACAGACACGCTGACCCAACCGACGGCAGCGGCGAGCCCTTTTCTCGTCGCGGCGCTTTACCATTTTGTTTCCGTGCCGCGCTTCGAAAGCCTGCGCGAGCCGCTGCAGGCACTTTGCGAAGACAATGGCGTGAAGGGTACGCTGCTTCTGGCGCACGAGGGGATCAACGGCACGATCGCCGGACCGGACGCGGGCATCAAGACAGTGCTCGCCTACCTGTGCGCGCAGCCGGAATTTGCCGCGCTCGAGCACAAGGAAAGCCACGCATCGAAGATGCCATTCCTGCGCATGAAGGTGAAGCTCAAGAAAGAGATCGTCACCATGGGCGTCGAGAACATCGATCCGAACAAGGTGGTCGGCACCTATGTCGCGCCGCAGGACTGGAATGCGCTGATCTCCGATCCCGACACGATCGTCATCGACACGCGCAACGACTATGAGACGGCAATCGGCATCTTCCGCGGTGCTGTTGACCCGAATACGAAGACCTTCCGCGAGTTTCCGGACTGGGTGCGCAACAATACCGGCCTGCACAACAAGCCGAAGATCGCCATGTATTGCACCGGCGGCATCCGCTGCGAGAAGGCAACCGCCTTCATGAAGGAGCAGGGCTTCGAGGAGGTCTATCACCTCAAGGGCGGCATCCTGAAGTATCTCGAGGAAGTCCCGCAGGAAGAAAGCCTCTGGGATGGCGCCTGCTTCGTCTTCGACGAGCGCGTCTCGGTCGAGCATGGCCTAAAGGAAGGCGAACACAAGCTTTGCCACGCCTGCCGCAATCCGATAACAGCTGAGGAGATCACCTCACCTCACTACGAGGAAGGCGTTTCCTGCAGCAACTGCTACAGCACGCGCAGCGAAGACGACCGCCTGCGCTACCGCCAGCGGCAGCATCAGATCGCGCTCGCCAAGAAGCGTGGCCAAAAGCACATCGGAACCTGATTAGGCGGCGTTGGTGCGGCGGGTGGTGACCTTTGCCGCGCGCGACCGCATCAGCCGTTCGGTGATCTGATCGGCCGGCATCGGCCGGCCAAAGAAGTAGCCCTGTAACGTATCACAGCCGAAGAGCCGCACCGCTATGCCCTGCTCTTCGGTCTCGATGCCCTCGGCCGTGACCGGAATGTCGAGCGAGCGGGCAAGTGCCACCGTCGCCTGCAGCATTTCGCGTTGGCTGTCGCTTTCCAGGATGTCCATGACCAGCGAGCGGTCGATCTTGATGCGGTCGAAGCCGAACTGGCGCAGGTAGCCGATGGAAGAAAAGCCCGAGCCGAAGTCGTCGAGCGCAACCTTGACGCCGAGTGTCTTCAGTCGCTCGATCGCCTGCCGGGTACGCTGAGGGTTCTGGATCATGTAACCTTCGGTGACTTCAAGGGTCACCCGCTTGGCCTCGATCTCCGTCTGCTTCAGCACGTATCGGACATAGTCGACAAAGGCCGGGTTACGGAACTGCCCCGGAGAAACATTGACCGAGATGCGCAGTTCCGGCCATTGCTTGGCTGTCTCGCAGGCCTTGCGCAAAACAAAGAGCCCCAGCGCTTCGATAAGCCCGCTGGTTTCCGCAATGGGGATAAACACTTCAGGCGAGACCGGCCCGTGACCCGGGCGGTTCCATCGCACCAACGCCTCGACGCCCGTCATTTCATGGGTCGCAGCATCGATCAGCGGCTGATAGGCAATCTGCAAATCACCGCCTTCGATCGCCATCCGCAAATCGAGTTCCAGCGCATTGCGCTCGGCCCGGTCGGCGTCCATGGCTGGATCGTAAAGCGTCATGCGTGCACGGCCGGCTTCCTTGGCCTTGTACATGGCAAGGTCAGCCCGGCGCACCAGTTCCTCGCGGTCGATCGCACCACCCTCCGACATGGCGATGCCGATGCTTGCACCGATGACGACGACGCGCCGGCCGATCTCCAGCGGTTCTGCGAGGAAGTCCAGGATCTGCTCGGAAAGCTGCAGGGCAACGGCGTGCTCACTTTCGGAGACAAAAGCGATGGCGAACTCGTCGCCGCCGATGCGGGCGAGCACGGCGCCCACAGGAATGAGCACGTTGAGGCCAGCTGCGACCGCGCGGATCAGCTGATCGCCGGTGCCATGACCATAAGCGTCGTTGACTTCCTTGAAGCCGTCGAGATCGAGATAGAGGATGAGCACATTGCGATGCGTTTGCGCTGCCTCGGCAACGAAGGCGTCGATCGCGGTTCCAAGCCCATCTCGGTTCAACAGGCCGCTCAACCGGTCACGATTGGCTTCCTCTCGGGCAATGATTTCCTCGGCCTTGAGGCGGCGTAGCGCCAGCCAACCGATGATGAGAAGAACGATGAAGAACAAGCCGACAAGTCCGAGTGCCTTGACGACCATCGGACGAACTTCGCCATAGCCGATATCTCCGGGCCCCCGCGACAGCCAGATGAGCTTGCCGAGCATGGCCGCTTTGGCGTCGGCGATCGCCACCGAATACGGGGCTTCGAAATCAGGGGCGACCAGCTTCAAACCGTCGACCACATAGGTCGCGCCAAGTTCGGCCACCCTCTCGGAACCTAGGTGGCGGGCAAAGATGAGATAGCGATGTTTTCCTGCCGGCATAGCGAGCGCGCCGGATTTCTCGCGCACCAGCGCGACGCCGACCGCCGCAATACCGGATTTGGTATCGACGAAACCTGTCGCCTCCGGGTTGTCCTGCAGGCCCGCCGCTTTCACCTTGTCGAAGAGTGACCAGAGCGCGGGCGAGAAGAAATCGTCCAGCGCGCCTTCCATCGGCTTGCCTTCCTGATAGGCCATGATCGACTTCTTCTCGTCATCGATCACGATTGCCATATCGAAGAGGGAGCTGTTGACCGACATTTCGCCGTAGTTGCTGATCGTCCAGGCCATGCCATCGGCGGCATAGACGTTCACCGCGGCATCGTCCCAGGCTGCATAATCGTTGAGCGTCGCGCCCAACTGCATCTCGAAGGTCTTCAGGGCGCCGGAGACAGTTTCACGGGAGCGCTCGTCATCCAGCACGTTGGATCGATCCGCAACGCGCTCGAGCGCGCTCAACACGAGCGTCGTGACAATTGCGACAACAATGGCAAAGGAGAAAAGCACGCCGGCGACCGTCGCATGACGACCGATGCCCGATACTTTCTTGTTGCCCCCGAAAATTGCCCGCATTCATTGCTCCCCGATCACGGAAGTCTGCCAGCTAGGGCTCAAAAAACGGTTAAGGGATCGATGTAACGATTAATCATCGGCGATTTTTTCGCCATAACCGCTAGCCCCCAAAACGTCAGGAAAATACATTGATTACGCAATGTTTTCCGCAACTTGACGGAATGAGTCAGACGCCAACGCGATTGATTGCAGCGCAGAATTTTACAAGCACAGATACGAGAAGCCCGCTTTTCACGGCTTCGGCAAGGACGTCAGATTGTCCGCCATCCGTCTTGCCAAGCAACGAGATCTTTAGAAAAGCCTCGTCGACAAGCCGCAGCGACATCGTCTTCAGTACTTCGGTCAACTGCTCGAGGGCGAAATCGCCGCGATGCGAGGCATGCGCAATCATTGCGGGCTTGAACGGCACTTCGTCGCGGGAAACGAGCCAATCAAGCGCGTTCTTCAATCCCCCGGGCAGGCCATGGGCATATTCCGGACATGCGACGATAATGCCGTTGGCCGCACGGATCTTGGCTGCAAACTCTTCGACGATCGCTGGCGTGTTCTCGCCCTCGCGGTCCGGGTTGAAGATCGGCAGCTCGCCGATCAGCTCGCAGATCTCGACTACGACGCCTGCGGGCGCATTATCCCGCAGGGCTTCGAGCAGCCGGCGATTGGTCGAAGCCTTTCGCTGGCTGCCGCAGAGCGCATAGAGGAAGAGCGGCTTTTCCATGCGCACGGTTTAAGCCACGGCGCCGATTCGCGCCATGCGCTCGTCAGGTGCTCTTGTGGTTGCCCTTCGGGAACTGTGCCGCAAGTTCGCTGTACCACTTGCCGCTCTTCTTTACCGTGCGGACCTGGGTCTCGTAATCAACATGCACGAGGCCGAACCGCATCCGGTAGCCCTCGGCCCATTCGAAATTGTCCATCAGGCTCCAGGCGAAGTAGCCGCGCATCGGATACCCGTCCTTGATCAGGTCGGCGACGGTATCGAGGTGCTCGCTGTAATAGTCGAGGCGCGGCTGGTCGTCGACCTCGCCGTTGACGACGTCCATGTTGTAGCAGGCGCCGTTCTCGGTGATGTAGCACTCCGGCAGCTCGTAGCGGCGATAGAGATCCTCGACGACGTTCTTCAGGCCAGGCGCATATACTTCCCAGCCGATATCGGTCTTAAAGTCGCTGACGCGTGGCGCCTCGACAGTCCAGGGGAAGTCGCCGTTCTTTGCCGGATCATCAGCAACTCGCAACGGCGTGTAATAGTTGAGGCCCCACCAGTCGAGCTTCTGATTGATGATCTTGAGATCACCCTCTTCCACAACGGGCATGCGCTCGCCGAGTGCTTCCAGGAACTCCTTCGGGTACTCGCCCTTGAAGACCGGATCGAAGAAGGCGCCGTTGTGGAACTGGTGCGCGCGTTCGCCAGCCGCAATGTCGGCAGCGCTGTCGGAGCCCGGCATGACGGACATGGCGTTGAGCACGAGGCCTACAGGCACGTTGGGCGCTTCCGCGCGGATCGCTTCGACGCCGAGGCCATGCGCGAGATTCATGTGGTGCATGGCGTGAAGCGCTGCCTGCATATTGCGTTCGCCCGGCGCATGAATGCCATAGAGATGGCTGAGCCAGACGATGCACCATGGCTCGTTGAAGGTCGCGACGCTATCGAGGCGGTCGCCGAGGCGGGCCATCACTGTCTTGGCGTAGCGCTGGAATGCATAGGTCGTCGAGCGCGCCGTCCAGCCGCCGTCGCCGGCGAGAAGCAGCGGCAGATCCCAATGGTAAAGCGTTGCGAAGGTCTTGATGCCACGCGCCTTGCAGCCATCGACGAGACGATCGTAGAAATCGAGGCCCGCCTCGTTTACCGGGCCGGTACCATCAGGAATGATGCGCGGCCAGGCGATCGAGAAGCGGTAGGCGTCGACGCCCATGGACTTGATGAGATCGAGGTCCTGATCGAGCCTGTTATAGTGATCGCAGGCGACATCGCCATTGTCGCGGTTGAATACGCGACCCGGCATGTTGCAGAAGGCATCCCAGATGGAGGGCTTGCGGCCGTCTGCCTTGGAAGCGCCTTCAATCTGAAACGCCGCCGTCGCAACGCCGAACGTGAAATCGCCCGGGAAGCGGGCAGCAAGGGTCTTCGGATCGATCATGAAAATCCCGTTCTTCATGGTTTCAAGAGGCGGTTTAGCCAAGCGGACCGATGTTGTACAGCGTGGAAATGACAATGCTGTAACGTTTCAGGTTAGCCGTTCCGGGGGCGCCTTGCGCATCAGGCGCTCCCGCCTTGCATTGCGCGCCCTTTCGCGAAACAACCCTCCCATGAGCATTCCCACCACACACCCCTTCGCCTTTAACCCCACCTACGGCATGACCCTTGCCGACCTCCGAGCGATCGTTCCGCCCGAAGCGCCGCCGGGGTTCGATGCGTTCTGGCAGGCCCGATACGAAAGAGCGATCGCCACCGACCCGCAGCCGGTGCTTCGAAAGAGCAGCCTGACGCATCCCGACTGGCAGGTCCTCGACATCACCTACACCTCGACCGGTGGATTCGAGATCGGCGGCTGGCTGCTCCTGCCACGGCGGCTGCCGGTGCGCCGCGGATTGGTGGTGGGCCACGGCTATGGCGGCCGCGATGCGCCCGATTTCGACCTGCCTGTCGAGGAAGCTGCCATTTTCTTCCCCTGCGCCCGTGGCCTGTCGCTCAGCGCCCGCCCGCCCATTCCGGCCGATGCGTCGGGGCATGTCCTGCAGGGTATCGACAACCCGAACACCTACATCATCGGCGGCTGCGTCGATGATCTCTGGCTTGCCGTCTCGTCGCTTCTCACACTTTATCCATGGCTCTCAGGCCACATCGGCTACAGCGGCGTCAGCTTCGGCGGCGGCATCGGCGCGCTGGCGATCCCGTTCGATCCGCGCATCGATCGCGGCCACCTCGTCGTCCCGACCTTCGGCGACCGGGAGCTATGGCTGACGCTACCGACCGTCGGCAGCGCAGATTCCGTGCAGACATACCAGACGACACATGGAAGCGTTCTCGAGACCCTGCGGATGTTCGACGCGGCCAGTGCCGCAAGCCGGATCGAGGTGCCGATGCTCGCAGCCGTCGCCCTCTTCGACCCCGCCGTCGCGCCGCCCTGCCAGTTCGCGGTGGCCAACGCCCTTCCGACATCAAAATATAATGAAACCTTCATATTGGATGCGGGGCACTTCGATTATCCCGGTAGCACTGAGCAGAACGCGATACTGCGCGAGAAAGTCCGAGATTTCTTCAAGGTGTTATGAACCGGGAATATCTGCGCTGGCATAGTCCACGCCTGCATCGCGAGATGGAACTGCTGGTGTTCGGCCATGCCGGCGCCAAGGTCCTGATGTTTCCGACCCGCGAGGGACGTTTCTGGGAATACGAAAGGCTCGGCGTGGTCGAAAGCCTTTCCGACAAGCTGCAAGCCGGCCAGCTGCAGCTCTATTGCATCGAGGGGCTGGCCACAGAGACCTTCTACGGCTTCGACCGGCATCCGGCTGACCGAATCCGCCGCCACACGGCCTTCGAAGACTATATCCTGAACGAAGTCCTGCCGCTGATGGCATCGAAGAACGGACATGAGTGCACCATCGTGCATGGCTGCAGCCTCGGCGCCTTCCAGGCCGCCAGCCTGGTCTTCCGGCATCCGCATCTGTTCCGCAAGCTGGTTGCCTTCTCCGGCCGCTACGACCTGACGATCAGGGTCGACTCCTTCGGCGATCTGTTCGACGGCTATTACGACGACACGGTCTATTTCCACACGCCGACGCACTTCCTGCCGGGGCTAAACGGCGGCTGGCAGCTGGATAAGCTGCGCGAGGTCGAGATCGTCCTGACCATCGGTGACGCCGACCCCTTCCTCGACAACAACTATCACCTCAGCCGGCTGCTGGCGGAGAAGCAGGTCGGCCACCAGCTGCATGTCTGGGAAGGCCGCGCTCACCGGGCAGGCGCCTGGCGCAAGATGGCCGGCCTTTACATCTGACCCCGCACCCGGCCCGCCTAGAGAAGAAGCTCTTCGCCAAGCGGAAGCTGAAGCAGACGCGATATGCCGATATTCTCCAGAAACACCTCGTCGTGGCTGACGACAAGCAGCGCTCCGTCATAGGCCTGCAGCCCCGCTTCTACGGCTGCAATGGAATCGATATCCAGATGGTTGGTCGGTTCGTCGAGGATGAGCAGCGGCGGCGGCTTTGCGCCACCGAGAACACAGGCAAGACCGGCGCGCAGCAACTGCCCGCCCGAGAGCGTCGACACCTGCTGCAGGGCGGCATCCGCCCGGAACATGAAACGCGCCAGCGCCGCACGGCAGGCATTCTCATTGGCCTGGGGATTGAGATTGCTAAAATTCTCGCGGATCGACAACGATCGATCGAGCAGACTGACACTCTGATCGAACAGTGAAAAGCCGGTCATGACGGAAACGGTCCCGGACCACGGCTGCAGCACGCCTGTGATCAGCGCCAGCACTGTCGTCTTGCCGGAGCCGTTCGGCCCGGCGATCGCGACGCGATCGGGGCCGGTCATGGCAAAAGAGAGGTTTCGGATGATCGGCGCCTCGGGCCGATAGCCCGCGGTGACGCGCTCCAACCGCAAGACATGCCTGCCGGGCGGCAACCCGGTTGACGCGAGCTGCGCTGAAAAGGGCTGCAGGATCTCGATCCGCTGCCGCGCCGCGGCCGCCTCCTCCACCGCCTCCTCGCGGCGTTTTTCGCCAAGGCGAACCTTGTTGCCGCTGGTGTTTTCCGCCGCCCGCTTGAGGCCACCGGCGACGATACGCGGCATATCGCTTCTTGCCGCCTTCTTGCGGCCGTTGCGATCGCTGCGGGCCTGTCGTTCCGCCGCGACCTGGGCGCTGCGGACCACACCGGCAACACGCCGCTCCGCGTCCGCGAGGTCGTGCTCGGCGGCGGCGAGCTCAAGCGCCTTGCGCACCTGAAAGGCGCTCCAGTTTCCACCATATCGCCGGGCACCGAGGCTGGTGATCTCGACGATCGCATCCATGGTATCGAGCAACTCCCGATCATGGCTGACGACGATGGCGCCGGCGCGCCAGCCGGAAAGCAACGTGATGATAGCCTCCCGCCCATCTCGGTCGAGATTGTTGGTCGGCTCGTCGAGGATCAGGAAATCGGGATCGGAGAAGACGAGGGCCGCAAGACCCACACGCGTCCGCTGGCCGCCGGAAAGCGAGATAAGCAACGTCTCCGGTTCTGCGTCCAGCCCGACGCGTTCGATCGCCGCGGCGATACGCGCCTCGATCGTCCAATCAGCAATGGCGAGTTCGTCGGCAGTGGCGTCGCCAGCTTCGGCGCGGCGAAGGATTGCGAGCGCATCACTGGCATCGAAGAGATCGGCGACCGTTGCACCCTCCTCCACCTGGACCGACTGGCGCAGGATGCCGAGCCGTCCGCCAAAGGCAATGCTGCCGGATTGCGGCTGCAGTTCGCCAGAGACGAGCTTGAGCAGCGTCGTCTTGCCGACACCATTGCGGCCGACAAGACCGGTTCGCTCGGCGCCGAAGCTCAGATCGAGATGGGAAAGAAGGGGTCGCCCGTCAGGCGTGGACCACAACAGATTGGATAGGGTAATGGATGCAGGCATGGATAAAGGACTCCCGAATGGCAAGGCGAGCTGGCGTTGCGATCGGCGTGGAATCCATTGCTGCACACATCCTGTTGGTATTGGCGATGGCCGCAATCTAGGCGGGCAGAGGGCTGAAATCAAGGCGATATCGGGCGGAACCGCAAACCGGCGACGGTCCGTGCCTGACCTGGCCACCCTTTGCCGGATAAATCGAAGCGGGCTTGCACTTCGGCGTCTCAATGACGCCGTGCTGGTTAGGGCCCCTTCGCTGCGTCCTTGACCTTCACGGCCATTGTCACTGCGGCATTCACGAGGATTTCGTTGCGCCCACCGCGATTGAGATCCACGCTGCTGGTGAGGTTGGTGATCTGGCAGCTTTCGGCCAGTGCCTGCAGGATGAGATCACATTGCTCGCTAGCCATCGTGTAGAGCCCTTTCTGGGCTGCCTTGATCTGTTCACCGATTTCCTGCCCGACCTCAACAGGCACCGAGAGGGACATCGTCGTCTGCACCTTGACCGTGCCGAGAGCACGCTCGCCGGCGTAGAAGTTCGGTGCGCGGTTGGGGACTTCCTGCGACAATGCCGGAAACGCAGCGAGCGCAAACGCGCATGTCAGAACTTTGGCAGAAACTTTCATCGACCATCTCTCCATGTGGTTGCGCGCATTTTCTGCCATAGCATTGTTAAACGACAATGAGCGCGCATCCTAATATTCTAGGAAACGCGCTCATTAGTTTTATCCGTCAGAGTAGTCGAGTGAGGATCAGACCTTGACCCAGGCACCGTTCTTCTTCGAAGAAGCCACACAGGCTTCGACGAAGGCAACGCCCTTCACGCCGTCATCAACGGTCGGGTAAACGACGGCCTTGTCGACCGCCTTGCCCTTCTTGTGCGCGTTGATTGCGTGCGCAGCTTCCGTGTAGATCGTCGCGAAGGCTTCGAGATAGCCCTCCGGGTGACCGGACGGGATGCGCGAAACGCGGGCCGCCGCCGGGCCGGAACCGGCGCCGTTGCGGGTGATCAGGCGCTTCGGCTCGCCGAACGGCGTAAACCACAGATAGTTCGGATCGGCCTGAACCCATTCGAGACCGCCCTTGGTGCCATAGACGCGGACCTTCAGACCGTTCTCATGGCCGGGGGCCACCTGGCTGCACCAGAGCATGCCCTTGGCCGCCTTCTCCGACCCCTTCGCCTTGAAGCGAAGCATAACGTGAGCGTTGTCGTCCAGCCGCCGGCCGGGCACAAAGCTGTCGAGATCCGCAGCCAGGCTGTCGAGTTCGAGGCCTGATACGAAGGACGCGAGGTTATAGGCATGCGTGCCGATATCGCCGGTCGAGCCGCCCGCACCCGACTGCGCCGGGTCGGTGCGCCACACGGCCTGCTTGGCGCCTGTCTGCTCGACGGCCTCGGTCAGCCAATCCTGCGGATATTCGGCCTGGACGATCCGGATGTCGCCGAGTTCGCCATTGGCGATCATCTCGCGTGCCTGGCGAACCATCGGATAGCCGGTGTAGTTGTGCGTGAGGATGAAGAGAGCGCCGCTCTCGTCGGCGACCTTCTTCAGCTTCTTGGCGTCGGCAAGGTTCGAGGTCAGCGGCTTGTCGCAGATGACGTGAATGCCGCGACGCAGGAATTCCTTCGCGGCGTCATAGTGCACATGGTTCGGCGTGACGATCGAAACCGCCTCGATGCCGTTCTTCAGCTTGGCTTCGCGGATCGCCATCTCGCGATAGCTGGAATAGATGCGCGACGGATCGAGGCCGAGGTCGCGGCCCGATGCAATCGCCTTTTCCGGCGTTGACGACAGCGCGCCTGATATCAGATCGTACTGGTCGTCGATGCGGGCCGCGATGCGGTGAACGGCGCCGATGAACGCGCCGGCACCGCCGCCGACCATGCCGAGACGGATGCGCGGTTCGCGCGCCTGTTCTGTAGATGCTTCAATTGCCATTGGTTCCTCCTGAATTTGCGTAGGGCAGAAACAGCCCTTCCCTCGGTCGGCTGGGGAAGGGAGAGCCCTTCCCCGCTGCGTTCCAATCAGCCCTCCTGTCGAGAGGGCCGCGGCCTCAGAGACCGAGCATGCGGCGGTTGGCCGCCTGGTCCGTACCGCCCGCTGCGAAGTCGTCAAACGCCTTCTCGGTGACGCGAATGATGTGCGCCTTGACGAACTCGGCACCTTCGCGGGCGCCATCCTCCGGATGTTTCAGCGCGCATTCCCATTCGACCACGGCCCAGCCGTCGAAGTTGTTGGCCGTCATCTTCGAGAAGACCGCGCCGAAATCGACCTGGCCGTCGCCGAGCGAACGGAAGCGGCCGGCACGCTCGACCCAGCCCTGGTAACCGCCATAGACGCCCTGGCGACCGGTCGGGTTGAACTCGGCATCCTTGACGTGGAACATCTTGATCCGGTCCTTGTAGATGTCGATGTTGTCGAGGTAATCCAGGCACTGCAGCACATAGTGCGACGGATCATAGAGCATGTTGGCGCGCGGATGGTTCTTCACGCGCTCGAGGAACATCTCGAACGTGATACCGTCGTGCAGGTCTTCGCCCGGATGGATTTCGTAGCAGACGTCGACGCCGTTTTCGTCGGCATGGTCGAGGATCGGCGTCCAGCGCTTGGCAAGCTCGTCGAAGGCGGTTTCGACAAGACCGGCCGGGCGCTGCGGCCACGGATAGATGAAGGGCCAGGCGAGCGCGCCGGAGAAGGTCGCATGTGCCTTGATGCCGAGGTGCTTGGACGCCGTCAGCGCCATCTTGACCTGTTCGACAGCCCATTCCTGACGCGCCTTCGGATTGCCGCGCACCTCAGGTGCTGCAAAGCCGTCGAAGGCTTCGTCATAGGCCGGATGCACGGCGACGAGCTGGCCCTGAAGATGGGTGGAAAGCTCGGTGACTTCGACGCCGTTCTGGCGTGCGACGCCGGCGAATTCGTCACAATAATCCTTCGAGGACGCTGCTTTCTTGAGATCGATCAGCTGGCCCGCCCAGGTCGGAACCTGCACGCCCTTGTAGCCGATGTCGGCTGCCCATTTGGTGATCGAATCCCACGAATTGAAAGGCGCGGCATCGCCCGCGAACTGGCCAAGGAACAGGCCTGGACCCTTGATCGTTTTCATGTCAATTCCTCCCTAAAAGATGACCGTAAACGTTTTTGATAGTGTTCTAGCACGCGATTTGAAGTCTGCAAGCCGATTTCGGCGAAACTACAAATCTTCCCCACCGGGCGGAGATCGAAGGCGGCCGACTTAACCACGGTCGGTCTCGGGCTGCAAGATGTACGTACCGCATTTCTCGTCGCCACACCGTCACGATGGGGACGCCGGCCGGCGAACCCATCGCTTCTTACTGCGGTGGACATCGCGCAGTGCCGTGTTACTGTCTTGAAACCAGGAGGGTGGCGCATGACGCGGCGTCTGGCAGCAATCTTGGATGCTGATGTGGTCGGCTTTTCCCGGCTGATGGGCCTTGACGAAAGCGGCACTTTCGCAATGCTGAAAGCGCACAACAGCGAAGTCATTGTCCCCAGCATCGGCAGACATCATGGGCGCGTGGTCAAATTCGTCGGCGACGGCACGTTGGCTGAATTTGCGAGCGTCGTCGATGCCGTCGGCTGTGCCATGGACATCCAGAGAGCATTGCTTGCGCTGAATGAGGCCGTCGAGCCGGATCGGCGCATGTTGTGGCGCATCGGCATCCACGTTGATGATGTGCTGGTCGAAGACGAGGACATCTTCGGCGACGGCGTGAATGTCGCCGCAAGCCTGCAGGCGCTGGCGCCTCCAGGCGGCATCTGCGTCTCCCAGCAGGTCAATGACCAGATCCGGTCGAAGCTTGACTTCAGGGCGATTGATTTCGGCAACCGCAAGCTCAAGAACATCGAGCGACCGATCCGTGTCTGGCGGTGGACGGCGGAAAGCGAACCGCCTCCCTCGCCTGCCGCGCCGAAGGATCCGGTCACAGGCCCCGTCCGCAATCGGCCCTCCATCGCGGTGCTGCCCTTCAGCAACATGTCGAGCATCGAGGGCCAGGAACATTTCTCGGATGGCTTCACGGACGAGCTGATCGCCACGTTGGCGCGCTGTCGCTGGCTGCTGGTCGCAGCCCGTAACTCGTCGTTCAGCTACAAGGGCCGGCAGGCCAATGCGCAACAGGTAGCGGAGGACCTTGGCGTCAAGTACGTGCTGGAAGGCAGCGTGCGCCGCGCGGCAGATCGCGTTCGCGTCACCGCGCAATTGCTGAACGGCACGGATGGCACGCTGCTCTGGGCGGAACGCTACGACCGGACGCTGGCCGACATCTTCGAGGTTCAGGACCAGCTTGCCTCGGAAATCACCGGCACGATCGAGCCGGAACTGGGCTCCATCGAATTCGCCGCCCTTCGTGGCCGCACGGTGTTCGACATGGATGCCTGGGAAATCTACCTGAAGGGCCTCTGGCATCTCTATCGGTTCACGCTTGATGAATTGAAGACCGCCAAGGCGCTCTTCGAGCAGGCAATCAGTATTGACCCGACGTTCGCGCAGGCGCAGGCGCGACTGGCTTATGTTCACATTCAGCTCGGCTGGTATGGCCCCCTCAATGAACGCGCGGAGCGGATCTGCGATGCGATCGAGCTTGCCGAACGCGCGATCATATCCGACCAGAGAGAACCCGCGGCGCACCTCGCCCTGGGAAGGGCGCTGGCGCTTGATGGCGCGACGGAGGCCGGGCTTGTGCATCTGCGCAACGCCTTGCAGCTGGACCAGAGCTTTGCGCAGGCTCACTTCGCGCTCGGTCAGGTCCTCTGCTACGTCGAACGCCCTGCGGAAGGCATAGAGGAGATCAAGGAAGCGTTTCGGCTCAGTCCTCGCGACCCGCATCTGTGGACCTTCCATAACGTTCTCGCCATCGCAAACTATCAATTGGGCAACATGGCGGAAGCGGCCAAGGCAGCGCGCGCATCGCTCCGCTCGCCGAACGCCACCTTCTGGCCAGCGATCTTTCTGGCTGCCGCCCTCGGAAGGGTGGGTGGCGAAACCGACGAGGCGCGAGAAGCAGTTGCGAGGCTTCATCGCTTCCGGCCGGGGATGACCTGCACTGACGCCCGCCGAGAGTTCTATTTCGGCGATAATCCCGTCATGACCGAAGCCTTCATCGACCGCTGCATCACGGACCTCGCCAAGGCCGGCCTGCCGGACTAGCAAGCGACACTGTCAAAGAAAGGCGCCCGTCCTGTCGAACGGGCGCCGCATTAGATTCTTCGGATCAGAACGGAGAATCCGGGAAGTAGAAGTCCTTCGCATTGTCCTTCGTGACAAGCGTCGCGTCGAGGACGAAGGTGCCGCGAACCGGAACCTGGCCGTAGAGACCAGCAGCCGTCAGCTCCATGGCCGTGCCAACCATTGCCGGCGGATAAAGAACGTCGACCGGGATCAGCTTGTCGCCGTCCATGACCTTCTTGACCATGTCCTTGGAGCCGGCGCCGGCGACAACATACTTGATGTCGGTACGCTTGGCCTGCTCGATCGCCTGCAGCACGCCGACAGCCATGTCGTCGTCCTGGCACCAGACCACGTCGATCTTCGGGTACTTCGTCAGATAGTCCTGCATGACCTTGAAGGCATCGTCGCGGTTCCAGTTACCGTACTGGCGGTCGAGAACCTTGACCTTGGAGCCGGCAATGCCCTTGTCGAAGCCGTCCTGGCGCTGCTGATCGATCGGGATAGGCAGGCCGCGAATGACGACGACTTCGGCGTCCGGCGTCTGCGCAGCGATGTACTTGCCAGCGACTTCACCGAGCGCCGGGTTGTTGCCAGCGACATAAAGGTCACGGACGGTGTCATCGTTGGTCGAGGGCGCACGGTCGACGAGCGCGACGTACTTGCCCTTACCTTTGACTTCCTTGATGGCGTTGACGAGCGGATCCGGATCCGACGGCAGGATGACGAGGGCGTCGATGCCCTGTGTATCAAGGTCCTGCACAGCGTTCGCCTGGCTGGCGGCGTCCGGCGAAGTCTTGACGATGACGTTCAGGCCCGGATGCTGTTCCATCAGTTTCTTGGCGATGCGTTCGGCGTGGAACACGACGCCCGAGGTCCAACCATGGTCGGCTGCCGGAATCGAGACGCCGATGGTGAACTTCTTGTCCTGTGCGTATGCGGTACCCGCCAGCGTGACGGCCGCAACCGCAAGACCCAACATGAGTTTGCGCATTCTATTTCCTCCCAATAAACGTCAGGGACTTTTCCTACCCGTCAACCGGACGCCCTGTGATCCCGGCCAATTCCTGGAACCAGTCCGCTTACGATTTGCGGACCAGCGAGCGCTGCACCAGCATGGCGATGATGATGATCGCACCCTGGATCGCACCGATGAGATATTCGCTGATGAAGTTCGACAGCAGCATGATGTTACCGACGAGTTCGAGAATGAAGGCACCGCAGATGGTCCCCCAGACGCGGCCAGCGCCGCCCTTGAGCGCCGTGCCGCCGACGACTACGGCGGTGATCGCCTGCAGTTCCCAGAGAATGCCGGTTGTTGCCGAGGTCGAGCCGAGGCGCGGCACATAAAGCAGCACCGCGATGGCAACGCAGAGCCCCTGGATGACAAAGGCGATCGTGCGCACGCGATTGACCGCAATGCCGGAGTAACGCGCGACATCACTATTGGAACCGACAGCAACGACATGGCGACCATAGCGCGTGCGGTAGAGAATGAAGGCCGCAACGGCAGTAACTGCCAGGATCACGACGATCGGAACCGGCACGCCGAAAATGCTGCCGAAATAAGCCGGACGGTAAAGCGTCTGGATGTCGGCCGAGCGCAGCGTGATCGCGCCGCCTTGGCTAAGCCATGTCGTCAGGCCGCGATAGATGCCCATGGTGCCGAGCGTGGCGATGAACGGCTCGATCCTGCCGACCGTGGTGATCAGACCATTGGCCAGTCCGCAGAGCGCACCGGCGACGAGCGTAAACACGACCGCGGCCGCCAGCATCAGTGTCGGGTCGGCAATCACGCCGGAATTCATCAAAAGGATCATCAGGCTGGCGACAAAGGCCACCATCGAGCCGACGGACAGATCAAGATCGCCTGCGGAAATCACGAATGTGGCGCCGACAGCGATAATGGCGATAAAGGCGCAGCGCGTCGCGACGTTGGCGAGGTTGGTGATGCCGATAAAGTTCGGATTGACCAGCGCGCCGACGATCAAGAGCAGTATCAGGGCTGCAAAGGGCGCGACCGCCCTGAGATCGATATCCCGCCAGGGGCGACGGCTGATTTCCCTGGTCTCCTCGTTCACACTCATCTCCAAACCAACCTCCCGCCCTCAATTCGATGGGCATCATACTTTACGGCGCGCCGAGCGCAGCGCCTCCCCGCCACCGTCAGGCGGCTTTCTTCTTCAATCCGGCGGCGTAGCGCATGATCTCCTGCTCGGAAATCTCGTCGCCCTCGAGCACGCCGACGATCCGTCCCTCGCGCATCACGGCGACGCGCGTGCAAAGGCCGATCACCTCCGGCATCTCCGAGGAGACGACAATGATGGATCGACCGTCGCGCGCCAGCGCGGAGATGAAATGATAGATCTGCTGCTTGGTGCCGACGTCGATGCCCCGCGTCGGCTCGTCGATGATGATGATCTCGGGCTCGGTCTCCATGACCTTAGCAAGCAGCAGCTTCTGCTGGTTGCCGCCCGACATACGCCCGGCAACGATGTTGGTGTCGCGAACCCGGATATCAAAGCGCCGCCTTGCCTTGGCGAGCGCCTGCGCCTCGCTGCTCGGGCTGAGATAGCCGTGTCGCGAATGCTGGCCGAGCGATTGCAGCGTCAGATTGGTCATCATGCCGGAGCGCAGAAGCAGGCCCTTCGACTTCCGATCCTTCGTCATGTAGGCAAGGCCGGCGCGATTGGCGGCATGTACATCGCCTGACGGAATCGATTCACCGCCAATGTGGACCTCGCCCGCGGCACGGTTCCGAAGCCCGGCGACCGCCTCCATCAGCTCCGTGCGACCGGAGCCAATCATGCCTGAGAAGCCGATGATCTCACCCTTGCGGACCTCGAAGCTGGCATCCTGAACATAACCCGTCGAGACACTTTCGACCCGAAGGACGATTTCCTCGTCGACATTGGGCTCGACCTTGGTCGGATAGAGACTTGAAAGCTCGCGCCCGACCATCAGCTGCGCGATGGATTCGCCGTCGAGCATCGCCGTCGGCGCAGTCTTGACCCACTGGCCATCGCGCAGCACGGTCACCCGGTCGGTGATTTCCATCACCTCGTCGAGCTTATGCGATACGAAGATAAAGCTTGTTCCCTTGTCACGCAGCTTGCGCACCTGCCGGAACAGGAAGTTCGTCTCTTCGCGCGAAAGCACGGCTGTCGGTTCATCCATGATGACGACGCGGGCATCGCGACTGATTGCCTTGGCGATTTCCACCATCTGCTTGTCGGCGATCGACAATGTGCCGATGATGGCATTCTCGTCGACATGCGAACCGAGCAGATCGAGTGCCTTGCGGGTCTCGGCGCGCATGTGTTTGCGGTCAAGCACGCCGAACCGCGTGACTTCGCGGCCAAGGAAAAGGCTCTCGGTCACCGTCAGATGTTCGGCAAGATTGAATTCCTGGTGGATGAGAACGATGCCGAGCGCTTCGGCCGCGCCGTTGGCCGGCAAGACGACCGGCTGGCCGTCGAGCAGGATCTCGCCCGAACTCGGCTGCTCGAAACCGGACATGACCTTGACCAAGGTCGATTTGCCCGCGCCGTTTTCACCCATGAGAGCATGGATCTCACCGGCACGCAGATCGAAATTGACACTGAAGAGGACTTGCACGCCGCTGAACGACTTGCAGATGCGCCGCGCGGACAACACCACGGGCGCGGTGTCGGCAGAATCCACACTCATTGACTGATTTCCTCCCTGCGGCTCCCATCCGCTTGAAGCCATATGTAAACCTTTACACGACGTATGTAAAGGTTTACATCATTGTTACACACAGATCTGCAGGTCGGCGCGTTTGACCTCCCGGCAAGTCTGTGTAGTGTCGCGGCGAAGGCATCCCAAGGCAGGACGCAGTGTCGAATTCCACGCCCGCAACCATAGAAGACGTCGCTCGGATCGCCGAGGTTTCGATCGCGACGGTATCGCGGGCGATCCACACGCCGGAGAAGGTCGCCAACTCCACGCGCCTGAAGGTCAACCAGGCAATCGCCATCACCGGTTACACGACCAATGCCATGGCGCGCAGCCTGCGGCTCGGTCGGTCGAATATGATTCTCGTGGTTGCTCCTGACATCGGCGACCCAAACTTCTCCAACATTCTGGTCGGCCTCGAGAACGAGGCGCGCGCCCACGGCTATGGCATCCTGATCGGTCACACGCAGAACGATGCGCAGCGCGGCCTCGAATATCTGAAGTTCCTGAATTCCAACCAGGCCGCCGGGCTGATCCTCTTCACCGGCATCCTGCCCTTCGGCCACCAGACGATGACCGCCCGCCTGCCGCCCAGCGTCGGGGTCTTCGAGCCGGTTTTCAACGGCGGCATTCCTTATGTCGGCGTGGATGATGTGGAAGGCGCCAGAAAGGCCGTCGATCTGCTGCTGGCAGAGGGCCATCGCAAGATCGCCTTCATCGGCGATTCGCGCACACGCCTTGCCTATAGCCGCCGGCGTCAGGGCTACGACGCGGGGCTCGATGCGGCGGGCGTTGCGCCAGATATGCGCATCGTGCTCGAAGGCGATGGAACGCTAGAGAGCGGCCGCCATGCCGTCGAGCAGCTCTTCATGCGCGACACGCTGCCGACCGCCTTCATGTGCGTCAACGACCAGACGGCGATCGGCGTGATGATCGGACTGAATGCCCGCGGTTACGACATTCCGAAAGACTTCTCCGTGACCGGCTTCGATGACGTGCCGCAGGCCGTGTTCATGTCGCCGCCGCTGACCACCATCCGCCAGCCGCGAACCTTGATCGGAAAGCAGGCCATGGCGCTTCTTCTGGAATTCCTGTCCGACGGCCAACCGGCGGAAACCGAAATCCTGCTGCGCCCGGACCTAGTGGTACGCAACTCCGTTGGCGCACCATCGCGTCGCTGGACGAAACGCTAAAGCGAACGGCGTAGCGTCCGCACCGTCGATACAATCAAACATTGATCATCGACTGCCCTTGAATGCCTCCCATCGCGCGTCCCGTTCGCGCTGATAGGCCGGATTGAGCTCAGTACTCAAATCTTCCCGTCTTATCGGCTGGCCGCACGATTCGCATGTCGGCCCAAGCCCCGCCGGCTTGCCGCAGCAAAGGTGCGTGTATTGCACGGCGCGGCCTTCGTCACCCGACTTCAGCCAGGTCTCGCCCCAGGCGCGCAGCGCCAGTATCACCGGGTAGAATGCTTCGCCCTTTTCCGTCAGGTGATACTCGTAGCGCGGCGGCCGCTCGCTGTAGCGACGGCGCTCCACAATGCCTTCGGCTTCCAATGACTTCAGGCGCGTTGCGATCATCTGCGGGGTCCCGCCAGTTTGCGCCTGAATTTCTTCGAACCGGTGACTGCGCATGAACAGCTCGCGCAGAACAAGCACGGTCCAACGATCCCCGACAACCGCCTCCGAGCGAGCAACCGGGCACAGCGTGTCTGGTGCAGAATCTTTCTCCATAGCGTAACTTTCTTTTTCATAGTTACTTGTAGATATGATTTTCATAGTTAATATAAGGAGTCATTAAAGCAAGCGCAACCGGCCATCTGGCCCGCGCTGAAAGGAGCGACATGGCCCAAGCAGGAGCATCGGCAATGCAGGCGCATAGCACTGCCCACTCAAAGGAGTTGCGTGGCGACGTCGCGCCGAAATCAAGCTCATCCAGCAGCGAAAGGAACCCGTCATGAGTGATCATGAAATCGTCGATTCAAGCTTTACCGCCGTCATCAACGCACCGATCGAGAAGGTCGACATTCCGAAATGGTGCTTCACGCTCCCCGAAGACGAGTACCAACGCTGCTCTCCGGCACACATCGCCGCCGGCTTTACGACGGCCCCCGACGGTAGGCGCATGTCGATCAATGTCGAGACGATCGGCGGCAGCCTGATGGTTCAGCACTATGTCGAGACCCTGGGTGAAAAGGATCACCTGATCCTGGAATCCGTTTCGGATATAGTCACGCCGACAGGCCGCACGACGATCCATGTGCTTTGGGAACTCAGCGTCAAACGAATCGACGATCAGACCTGCGAATTCACGAACCACGTTCGGTCCAGAGCAACGGAAGAATTCAAGGCCTTTCTCGATAGGCAGGGCATTCCTTTCGACGTCTTTCGCGCACAGCGTCAGCCGATGTCGATTGCGCACAACAAGGGCGAAACGCCACTCTTTGCGGCCAGCATCGAGCGTGCCGCACTTCGCAACTAAGTCCCGAAACACCTCAGCTTATTGGAGACAGTCATGTCAAAGCCGAATTACAGCAAGCAAACGACCGCCTTGCTCCTCGTCGATCCCTTCAACGACTTCCTGTCCGAGGGCGGGAAGGTTTATCCGCGCCTCAAGCCGATCGCCGATGAGGTCGCGCTTCTCGATAACCTCCGCCGGCTGGATGGCGCCATACGCGCGGCGGGCATTCAGGTGGCCATCGCCCCGCACCGGCGGTGGGAGCCGGGTGATTATGAGGATTGGGATCATCCCAACCCCACCCAACAACGGATCATGCACCAACACCAGTTCGCGCGCGGCGAATGGGGTGGCGAATGGCACCCGGATTTTGCGCCGAAACCTGGCGACATCGTCGCCAAGGAACATTGGGGGCAAAGCGGCTTCGCCAACACCGACCTGGATTTCCGACTGAAGCAGAAGGGCATCACCCATGTGATCGTGGTCGGACTGCTGGCCAATACCTGCATCGATACGACCGCCCGCTACGCCATGGAGCTTGGCTATCACGTGACTCTCGTGCGCGATGCGACGGCCGCCTTCTCGCATGAATTGATGCACGCCGCACACGAGCTCAGCGCGCCGACCTTCGCACATGCGATCCTGACGACCGACGAAGTGATTGCGGCCTTGCCCACGGCGTAACGACTGCATTGGAAGGCGCGCCGGTTCTCCCACCGTGCGCGCCAAGAGGCAACGTGACGCCGCCATCCGACACCGGCCGGGACGTCCCGCCGCGCTTGGCGGCGGGAGCAATTGGCATTCACCCGGCAACTGGCTATTGCGACTTCTGGGGATCATCCGCCGGGTTGACGTACTTGATGCCCCAAGGGCCGTTCGTGTTGATTTGGAGTACGGTCTCATCGTCGAAGTAGACGAAATGCGCCGTGCCCGGCGGCAGGGCAAAGAAACTACCCGCAGCCAGTGCCTTCGTGGCACTCCGATCAGCGGTTTTGCCCATGCCAAATTTGGCAGTCCCGGATAGGATCGTCACAACTTCATAGCCAGGATGTGTATGCGGCGGGATCGCATATCCCGACGGCACCTTTAGCCGAAGCGCAAACAAGCCTTTCTTGGTGGGATTGCCGAACAAGACCGCCGCTTGTGCTCCGGCCGGAAGCACCTTGGGGGCCTCGACCCACTTGATATCACCGGGAGCGAATATAGTGTGCGCATCCTCCGCCAGAGCGAGCGATGCAGCCCCGCAGAATCCAATCAAGCCGACTGCGAATATCGATGCGATCTTCATGATATCCTCCCTCTCGCCAGGCCTTCAACCTCGGCTGAGCGCTGGGGCAGGCTCGCGAAAGCCAAGAATACGTCCGCGGACCATCTCTAGGCAAGCGTTCTTCGGTCGTCCGACCGACCGCCGGCAGGTCATTTCACCCGCTTGAACACCCATTTCACGACGTATTCGCCGCTTCGCTTCATCTTGGTTTTCGTCTTGACCTGCACCGGCCCGCCCAGAGCAGCCTCGGCGGCTTCAAACGCCTGGCGTGCCTCGGCCATGGCCGCGTGATAGGCGCTGTTGTCGCGCTTGGGACTATCGGCGACGGCCTGCACGAGGGCGGCGCTCCAATCACGTTCACTGTCGCTCATTTATCAACCCCCGTTCGCAGCAAGGCGGTCTACGCTCTCGAGCCTTGGCTGCGCAAGCGCGAATGATTGAAGCGGCGGCGTCATTGCTGCAGCTGCGATGCGATTGCCGCCTTGTCGATGACAGACCAGACCTCCTCGATCCGCCCGTCCCGGAACTCATAGAACACGTTTTCAGTGAACGAGACCCTCTTGCCGTTCACCGGCATGCCAAACAGGAGCCCTTTCGGCGTGCAATCAAACCGCAGGCGGCTTCCCACGCGGGGCGGCTCGGAAATCAGGAAATCGATGTCGAAATGTAGGTCCGGAATCGCAAGAAAGTCGCCCTCCAGCATCTGGCGATAGCCGGACAGCCCGATTCGCGCTCCATTGTAGTGAACATCGGGATGAACGAACTGGTCGAGCGCCGTCCAATTCTGGCGGTTCAGACAGGCGATGTAGTCTCGATAGACGGCAGCAAGGTCGGCTTTGGACACGGCATCGCCTCCGGGTGTTATGGTCCCGAGGCCAAGTAGGATGACGCCGAGATTTGGCAACCGCATATCGGGATGATCCGACCGCTTCGAACGCGACGCAGCCCCTGCGTCACTCCACCAGCCCGAACATAGGGCCGAACCCGCCATGCCAGGATTTGTCGTTGCGCCCAAGGGCCGGACTGTAGAGCCCGACACCGCGGCCACCGTCGAGAAACAGCGCATTCGGGCAGGACAAATGATCGCGGAACAAGCGCGCGAAGTCGTGGAAATTCACCCTGTCTTCACTGACTGCGAAGCGCACCGCGCCATCGGCGCAGATGCCGACCCCGCCACGACGGGTGCGGTCCGTCGATCCGACGATAAAGATCGGGTTCAGCTTGTTGCCGATGACCAGCATCGGACCGGACTGGGTGGCGAACCGGACCTCCGACCGGCGTTTCAAAAATTCTTGCGTCGGAAGTATTCCGGTGGCGGCGCCATCGATGAAGAACACGCCATTCGGCTTTTTATAGAAGTTCGGCACGGGACCCGAGGCGGCGCCGTCTCTCTCGGTGCGGTTGACGGGCCGCAATTCCTGGCCGTCTTCCACATAGAGGCCGATCGGCGAAAAATCAGGCAGATACATGCCGGCATTGACCGCGAACGCCAAGGTCTGTCCCTTGTTGCGAACGGCCTCGGCGACGCTGGAGAAATCCCGATAAGGCTCTCCATCCGCGTTCTTCCAGAACAAGCGCAGATCGCCTTCTTCTTTCTCGACGGTGCAGACGATATAGGCCTCCCCTCCGAAGGTATCCTGCACGCAGGGCTGGGGGGAAGCTGCCCCTACAGATATCGCCGCTGCCAACATCGCTGCTATGGCAAGCATGCCCTGTCTGAGATAGGCCATCGTAGCCATGCCCTTCTTTTCAGATCGCCATCCGGCCGCCCGCAGTGTACCCTTGGCATCCTATCTCGCCTGAATCGTCAAGGCGACGACCGCGCGCCGTCCCCATCAACGAAAAAGGGCCGGCAAGCTCTCGCTCCCGGCCCTCTCCTCCACAATCAACCGCCGATTAAACGTAACGGTTGACGATGTTTTCGAGCAGTTCCTGCTTGCCGGACTTCGGCTGCGGGTTGATGTCCTTGGCTTCGACCCACTCGGCGATCTGCTCGAGCGAGTATTCGCCGCGGGCGAGCTTCTGGCCTTCGGCCGAATCCCAGCCGGCGTAGCGGGCATCGAGCGGGCCGGACAGAGCCTTGTCCTCGATCATCTTGGCAGCAGCGTTGAGACCGCGGGCGCAGGCATCCATGCCGCCGATATGGCCGATCAGCAGATCTTCCGGATCGAGCGACTGGCGGCGAAGCTTGGCGTCGAAGTTGGTGCCGCCGGTGGTGAAGCCGCCGCCCTGCAGGACGTAGTAGTAGGCGAGCGCCATTTCCGGAACGTTGTTCGGGAACTGGTCGGTATCCCAGCCCGACTGGTAGTCGTTGCGGTTCATGTCGATCGAGCCGAAGATGCCGAGCGCGTTCGCGAGTGCCAGTTCGTGCTCGAAGGAGTGGCCGGCGAGGATCGCGTGGCCCTGTTCGATGTTGACCTTCACTTCGTTTTCGAGGCCGTGCTTCTTGAGGAAGCCGTAGACCGTCGCGACGTCGTAGTCGTACTGGTGCTTGGTCGGCTCCTGCGGCTTCGGCTCGATGAGGATCGTGCCCTTGTAGCCGATCTTGTGCTTGTACTCGACGACGAGGTTGAGGAAGCGGCCGAGATGGTCGAGTTCCTTTTTGAGGTCGGTGTTGAGCAGGGTCTCATAGCCTTCGCGGCCGCCCCAGAGAACGTAGTTCTCGCCACCGAGCTTGGCCGTGGCGTCCATGCAGGTCTTAACCGTCGCGGCGGAGTAGGCGAAGACTTCCGGATCCGGGTTGGTGGCCGCACCCGACATGAAGCGGCGGTTCGAGAAGAGGTTCGCGGTACCCCAGAGCAGCTTGACGCCTGATGCGGCCTGCTTTTCGGCGAAGTAGTCGACGATCTCGTTCAGGTTCTTGGTGTTTTCGGCGAAGTTCTTGCCTTCCGGGCGCACGTCGGCGTCATGGAAGCAGTAGTAGGGCGCGTCGAGCAACTGGAAAAGTTCGAACGCAACGTCGGCCTTCAGCTTGGCGGCCTTCATCGTATCTTCGAACCAGGGGCGCAGGAAAGTCTGGCCGCCGAAGGGATCGCCGCCCTGCCAGGCGAAGGTGTGCCAGTAGGCGACCGCGAAGCGCAGATGATCTTCCAGGCGCTTGCCGAGAACGACTTCGTCCTTGTTGTAGTGGCGGAAGGCCAGCGGGTTCTTGCTGTCCGGGCCTTCATATTTGATCTTCTGGATGTCGCCGAAAAATCCGGTGCTCATGTCCATGTCTCCTTGGGTTTCGGGATTGTTGTTCTGGGTTCAGTGCTGCAGCGATTTGATCGCCGGATAGAGAGCGCGATAGCGCTTGTAGGAATCTTCGTAAGCGCCGGAGAGCGCCGCGACGGGCTCGATCGTGCCCGCCGTCTTCGGTGGTGTGCAGACCGCAACCGGATCTGCGCCAGTCGCGGCGATCAGGCCGAGGCGGGCCGCGCCAAACGCTGCGCCGAAGTCACCGTCAGCCGGCAGGTCGACCGGCACACCGAGCGCCGTAGCAATCGAGGCCAGCCAATAGCGCGAGCGCGAGCCGCCGCCGATCGCGGTGACGCGGGAAATATCCGTGCCCGCAGAACGCAGCGCTTCGAGATTGTCGCGGATCGCGAAGGACACGCCTTCGAGAACAGCCTGGGTCAGCACCACGCGGCTGCTCTCATGCTCGAGGCCGATGAACGCACCGCGGATGACGGCATCGTTGTGCGGCGTGCGCTCGCCCGAGAGATAGGGAAGGAAGGTGACGCCCGACGGCGCTTTCAGCGTTTCACCGAGTTCAGTGGTCAGGTCAGCCGCCGACTGTCCCGTGACGCTGGAGTGCCAGTTCAGCGCGTCCGTCGCCGAGAGGATGACGCCCATCTGATGCCAGGTATTCGGCAGCGCATGGCAGAACGCATGCACGGCGCTTTCCGGCTTCGGCAAATAGGCCGCATTGGCCGCGAAGAGAACGCCCGAGGTGCCAAGCGACACGAAGGCCGCGCCATCGCTGACCGTGCCCATGCCGCAGGCGGAAGCGGCATTATCGCCGGCGCCGCCGGCAACGACGACACTTCCGGAGATTCCCCACTTGCTGGCCAGCTCGCCGCGCAGCTTGCCGCCCTGCTCCGTGCCTTCGATCAGATGAGGCATCTGCTTTTCATCGAGGCCGGTGACCGCAAGAAGCTCTGATGACCACTTGCGCTTGCCGGTGTCGAGCCACGAGGTGCCGGCAGAGTCCGACATTTCCGAAATGTGCTCGCCGGTCAGCCAGAGGCGCAGATAGTCCTTCGGCAGCAGCACCTTGGCGACCTTGGCGAAGATTTTCGGCTCATGCTTGGCGACCCAGGCAAGCTTTGGCGCGGTAAAGCCGGGGAAAACGATGTTGCCGGTCAGCCTGCGGAAACGCGGATCGGAATCCAGCGCGGCTGCCTCGACATAAGAGCGCGTATCGTTCCACAGAATGCAGGGGCGCAGCACCTTATCCTCGGCATCGAGCAGGGTTGCGCCGTGCATCTGGCCGGAAAGGCCAATGCCCTTCACGGCAGCGAGTTCCTTCGGATGCTTTGCCTTTAACCCGGCTACAGCCTCTTCCGTCGCGCGGATCCAGTGCGAGGGCTCCTGCTCCGACCATCCGGAATGCGGGCGCGAGACGTCGAGCGAACCATTGGCCGAGCCTATGATCTTCTGATCGCCATCGATCAGCATGGCTTTGACGCCGGAGGTTCCGAGATCGAGACCCAGATACATGTGTTTCTCCCTTTGCCGTTACGGCAGATTATCTTTCAGAAATATGTCGAGGCGGATGCGCTCCTGCGCCTCGATGACGGAAAGTCCGTCCGCCTTCGCCTTGAGGACGCGGATAGCGCTGCGCACCTCATGGCCTGCATTCTGGTTCAGAATTGCATCAATCGTTCCATCAAGGAGCGCGGCGCGAGTATGGGCCGTCAATTCGTGCGCGACGACCGTCAGCGACCGGTCGACCGCCTTTTCCTTCAGTGCCTTGATCAGGCCGCGATTACCGGCGCCGAGGCTGTAGACGCCGATGATGCCGCTTTTCTTCGACAACGCATCCGCCACCAGCATATGCGCCATGTCAGGATCGTCGCGCCCCTCAATGACGGGAAGGATGGAGAGCGATGGAAACTCCGCGGCCATGACGGCAGCAAAACCCTCGAGGCGTTCGCGATGGTCGCGGACCAGCATCGAGCCGGCGAGCACCGCGACCTCCCCCTTGCTGCCGCCCAAGAAACGCCCCAGCAGCCGTGCGGCTGTGCGTCCGGCGGCAATATTGTCGACACCGGCATAGTGATGCCGCTGCGAACCGGTGAGATCCGAAACCAGCGTCACGACGGGAATACCGTCCTTCACCAGCCGATCGACAGCGTCGCGCACCTCAGGCGCATCGGTGGCGACAAGCGCGACCCCCGAAGGCCGCTCTTCTCCAAGTTCGTCCAGAACCCCGACGAGCGCGCCCGGATCGAACGCCGGCACCTCGACGGTGCGGATTTGCGTTCGCTCCACGGACGACCGCGCAATCGCGGCTTGCACCTCGTCATTCAGCCCATGCATGAAAGAATTGTCGCTGGTCGGAAGGATGAACACGAGCGGATAGGTCCGGCCCTTGGCGAGATTGGCAGCGGCAACGTCCCTGACATAGCCGATCTCGCGAATGGCGTTCTCGACCTTCTCGCGCGTCACGTGACGCACGCCCGGCCGCTGGTTCAAAACCCGGTCAACGGTTGCCAGGCTGACGCCTGCCGCAGCAGCGATATCGTGGACTGTTGGTCTCATCTCTCCTCCTGACGAGACCTTTAGCTCCAAATTTGATGTACGTAAATCAAAAACTGCAAACGTTTCCGTTCACGTCAAATCTTTATGCAAAAAATGAGGGCCGGCGTGGTGTCCCAGGCCGGCCCTAAACCCTGATTTCAAGAGTGGTCAGTGGCCTCCGCCGCCACCACCTCCGCCTTGGGGTGCAGGCTTGTCCAGCATCGCGACGCCCAGGATCATCGCCAGGAACAGCACGGTCAGCATCAGGAAAACATCACTGAAGGACAGGACGATTGCCTGCTTCGTCACGAGCCCGACCATCTGCTTGATGGCAACAACCGCGCCATCCATGCCGTAGGCGTCGAAGTTCGCCGCCATGTTGTTCATCTGGTCGATCGCGGCGGGATTTCCCCAATCGATATTCTCGCGCAGCCGCTCGTAATGAACATCCTGCCGGTTCGTCAGCACGGTGTTGATGATCGCCAGCCCCACGGCGCCGCCGAGGTTACGAGTCAGGTTGAAGAGGCCCGACGCGCCGCGCATACGGGCCGGCGGCATCGTGCCGAGCGCGATATTGTTGATCGGCACCATGCACATCATCAGCCCGAAGCCGCGGAAGATCTGCGGAATGAGGAGCTCGTAGAAGTCCCAGTCCTGGGTCAGATGCGTCATGATGTAGGTACCGGCCGCGAAGCTGGCGAAACCGATCACCATCATCAGCCGCAGATCCATCTTCGTCGATAGCTTTCCGGCAATTGGCGCGGTGAAGAACATCGCGAGGCCCGATACGAACATCGTTTCGCCGATCATCAGCGAGTCATAGCCGCGAATGCGCCCGAGGTAGACGGGGTAGATATAGGTCAAGCCATAGAGGCCGATACCCATGACGAAGGAAAACACGGAGCCGAAGGCAAAGTTTCGGTTCGTGAAGGCCCTCAGGTCGACGACCGGGAAATCAACGGTGAAGGCCCGATAGAAGAAGACAACGGCAGCGATTGCAGAGGCGATCGCGCCCATGAAGATATAGCTGTCGTTGAACCAGTCGTTGGAATTGCCTTCCTCCAACACATACTCAAGCGCGCCGAGGAAGACGCCCATCGACAACAGGCCCCACCAATCGAACTTCTTGATCAGCGCGAATTCCGGCTTATCGAAATCGATGAAATTCCAAGTGACGATCGTCACAATGATGCCCGGGACAATGTTGACCAGGAACAGCCAGTGCCACGAGAAGGCGTGGCTGAGATAGCCGCCGACCGTCGGGCCGATGGTCGGAGCAAGCGTGGCGATCAGGCCGATGATCGGCGAGACGATGCTGCGCTTGGAGGGCGGGAAGATCGTGAAGGCTGCCGCAAAGACCGACGGAATCATGCCGCCGCCGATGAAGCCCTGGATGGCGCGGTAGACGATCATCTGGTCGATGTTCGTCGCCGTAGCACAGAGCGCGCTCGCCATGGTGAAGCCAGCAGCGGAAGCCGCAAACAGGTATCGTGTCGAGACGATGCGCGCGAGCGTGCCCGACAGCGGAATCATGATGACTTCGGCGATCAGATAGGAGGTCTGCACCCAGCCGATCTCGTCCGAACCAGCGCTGAGGCCAGCCTGGATTTCGGCAAGCGATGCCGACACGATCTGGATATCGAGGATCGACATGAACATGCCGAGCACCATCGCGAAGAACGCGATGAGCTTGCGTGGATCCATATGATCCGTGGCCGCTGGAGTGGCCGGAACGGTTCCAACTGTTGCGCTCGCGGCCATCGGCCTACCTCGTCAGGATTTACTTGGTCGCATCCGGCGCCGTGCGCGTGTCGACATCAACAACCACGCTCAGGCCTGCGCGCAGGCGACCGCTGTCGAGAGCATCCTGCGGCAGCGAGATACGAACCGGCACGCGCTGAATGATCTTCGTGAAGTTGCCCGTGGCGTTTTCCGGGGGCAGCAGCGAGAAGACGGAGCCGGAAGCCGGCGAAATCGATTCAACCGTGCCGACGATCGGATGGTCGCCATAAGCATCGACATGCACGTTGACCTTGGAGCCCGGCACCAGATGTTGGATCTGCGTTTCCTTGAAGTTCGCGTCGATAAAGAGCTGACGAACCGGGACGAGCGCCATCAGACGCTGGCCGGGCGACACCAGATCGCCCTCCTGCACCGAGCGATTGCCGACGACGCCATCATAGGGCGCTTTCAGGACCGTGAAGGAGAGATCGCGGGCAGCCTTGTCGCGCGCAAGCTCGAGCTGGCGGATCGTGCCTTCGGCCTCGCGGCGCTGCGCCTGCAGCAGCGTTACATTTGCTTCCGCGGATGCGATCGCCGCATCACCGCCAATCAGGTTTGCCTTTGCCTGGTCGAGAGCAATGTTCGCGGCGTCGAGGTTAGCGGTCGTACCGACAGACTTGGATTGCAGTTCCGCGGCGCGGGTCTGTGTGATCTGCGCACCGCGAACGGTGGCTTCCAAAGCCGTCTTCTGGGCCTTGGCCTGGTCGAGGCTTGCCTGACCACCGGCAATCTGCGCGTCAATACGCTGCAGCGAGAGCGTTTCGGTATCGAGAGAAGCCACCGCCTGATCGAGGGCGAGCTTGTAGTCGCCGTCGTCCAGCGAGGCCAGAACGTCGCCGGCCTTGACATTCTGGTTGGCAACGACGTTCACCTTGGCGACATAGCCGGTAACCTTCGGCGAGATCGTCGCGATATCGCCTTCGATGTAAGCGTCGTCGGTCGAGACCAGGAAACGGCCCGTCGTCCACCAATCGTAGCCGTACCATGCGGCGCCTGCGAGCAGCGCAAGGCCGATGATTGGCAGGGCAAGACTGCGCTTTTTCTTCTTCTCAGCGGGAACGGCCTGCGTGTCGGCAGGAGCCTGCGGCGCGCGCGGTGCTTCCGCGGTGGGGACTGCTGCTTCCTGAGCCTTGCCCTCGGTTTCAGCAGGTTCGCTGACGATGCGGGCAACATTGGCTTTTGGACTGGACGACATGGGCGACTACCGGCAAATTGAGTGAATTTAATCGAACTGAACGGTTCGGTTCAGTTGACATAGAACCTTTTTCCATTCATATCAAGCTGTATCGAACCACCCGGTTCGATTTTATTAACGAAAAGTTCGCTGATGCGGATATGGTTAAGGAGCTATGACAGAGCTTTCCGATACGCGCGTGGATGAGTTTCCCTCGACAGGCGGCCGATGGGCCGCGGGCGAAGACCCTGCCAAGCGCAAACAAATTCTCGACGGCGCCCGCCGCGTTTTCATGAAACTTGGCTTCGATGCCGCGAGCATGAACGATGTAACGCGCGAGGCGGGAGTTTCAAAAGGAACGCTCTACGTCTACTTCGCCAACAAGGAAGAGCTCTTCACCGCGATGATGGAGAGCGAGCGCGCGGCGTTCGTCGCCAGCGTGCGCAATACTCTCAAGGAATCCAATGATCCCGACGTTGCGCTGCACGACTTCGGGATGACCTTTGTCAGCCATCTGACCGAGGATAAGGTCATCAATGCGATGCGTACGGTCATCGGCGTCCGCGACCGCATGCCGCATCTCTGTCAGCGCTTTTTCACCGGCCCCGAGAACATCCGGACGGTGCTGAAGGACTTCCTGACGAGCCAGGTCGAGGCCGGCCGTTTCGAGATCGACGACATAGAGCTTGCCGCCCGCCAGTTCCTGGAGCTCTGCGGCGGAAGCTTCTTCAAGCTGCGGCTGTTCGGCGACATGGACGCCCCTCCTCCGCGCGAGGAGATGGATCGCGTGGTCAACGGCGCCATCCGCGTCTTCACCGCCGCGTACGGCACCAAGAAGCGATCCTGAACCCACACCTTTGATTTCTTTCTCCGTCCGCGCCAGAATCCCGCAACAGGGATCAAACGCGGCCTGCTGCCCTTCGCTATGAAGGGAATGCAGCCAGGGAGAAGAAATGAGCGCCGTCGGACGTGCGATCTGGTTCATCGAAAGTCATTTCGGCAACGACATTACTCTGGAAGAGATTTCGGACGTTGCCGGCCTTTCGCGCTACCACCTCTCGCGCGTCTTCGGACTCGTCACCGGGCATTCGATCAGCGGCTATATCCGCGCCCGCCGTCTGAGCGGCGCGGCACGGACGCTCGTCGATCAGCCGGAGAGCATTCTCGAGGTTGCCCTCGACGCGGGTTATGGCTCGCACGAGGCATTCACTCGCGCCTTTCGCGACCAGTTCGGCCTGACACCTGAGGCCGTCCGCAAGCAGGGGCACACGCGCAACCTCGCACTACTGGAGCCGATCAGAATGGATCCCGCCCGCCTTCCCGAACTCGAGCCGCCACGATTTGAAACCTTGCCGCCGATGCTATTTGCCGGCTTGCAGGAGACATATCCCTATGGCGGCAATGCCGCGATTCCCTCGCTCTGGCAAAAATTCAATGTTCATTTCGGCAGCATTCCCGGCCAGGTCGGCAATGTCGCCTATGGCGTCTGCACGCACATCGAGGGAGAGACAGAGAAATTCCGCTACATGGCGGCCGTGGCTGTCGACGACAGCAGCGACCTGCCGGACGGCTTTGCCACGTTGAAGATACCCGGTCAGCGGTATGCGGTCTTTGCTCATCGCGGCCACGTCTCCGGCATTCCCGCTACGATGCACCAGATTTTCGGGAGCTGGATGCCGAACGCAGGCATGGAGTTCGGCAACATGCCCGACATGTTCGAGCGTTACGACGACCGCTTCGACCCCTATACCGGCATGGGCCTGACGGAAATCTGGATTCCCATAAAGGAATAAAACGCGCCTTGCTTTCGTATATCCCCTTGCGCGCTTGCCAAGGCAGGCCGCGTCCGTACATTGCGAGCGTCAATTTGTGTGGCGCAAGGGGATAAACGCCGATGCAAGACATTATGATGCTCGTTCAGGACCCGGCCGCCTGGGTGGCCCTCATCACTCTGGTGGTGATGGAAGTGGTCCTCGGGATCGACAACCTCATCTTCATCTCGATTCTCACCAACAAGCTGCCACCTGAGCATCGCGAGAGAGCACGCAAGGTCGGCATCGGCCTTGCCCTCGTGCTGCGACTTGCCCTCCTCGGCATGGTTGCCTGGATCGTTACGCTGACGACGCCGGTCTTCGAACTGTTCGGTCACGGCTTCTCCTGGAAGGACATCATTCTGCTTGTCGGCGGTCTGTTCCTGTTGTGGAAGGCGACGAAGGAAATCCATCACAACGTCGATCCGGCCGATCACAACGAGGATTTCATTGTTTCATCAGCAACAAGAGGCGTTACCGCAGCGATCGGCCAGATCCTGCTGCTGGATATCGTCTTCTCGGTCGACAGTATCATCACCGCCGTCGGCATGACCCCACACGTCCCCATCATGGTCGTCGCCGTCGTTGTGGCCGTAACCGTCATGCTGGTCGCGGCAACGCCGCTCGCGAACTTCATCGAGAGGAACCCGAGCATCGTCATGCTGGCGCTGGCCTTCCTGATGATGATCGGCATGACGCTGTTCGCAGAGGGCATGGGCTACCATGTGCCGAAGGGCTACATCTACGCCGCGATGGCCTTCTCGGCGCTGGTGGAGGTGCTCAACATGTTCGCCCGCAATGCCCGTCAGCGGAAAAAGCAGGGCGGCCACTGAGTCGCCATGGGCACGGCAATGGGGCCGTGCCCTAGAGCATGTCCCCCAGGGTCCAGTGGTTGCCCCATCGGGCATCGATCTCGTCATCGACGTTTTGATAGCGGATATCCGTCGACAGTCTGATCCTGTTCGAGGCGCTTTGGTTCGTGGTCGAGGCGTGGATCATGTAAGGGCTGTGCAACACGACATCGCCGGCCTCGTAGTCGGCGACCAGCCAGCGCGTATCGAAGCGCTCTGCCATGTCGGGCAGGTCCTTCGATACCCAGCCGCCCTCGGTCATGTTGCGGTTGAAGGCACTGATCTTTTCTTCCGCAGACAGGTCGAGGCTCTTTCTGGAAAACTCCTCCTCCATGCGCACACCGATGGCATGCGAGCCCTCGAGGTACACGAGACCACCCATGTCGACTGGGGTGTCGCCGATCGGAATCCAGGCCGTCACCAGCCGGTTGGTGCCGCCACGTAGATAGACCAGATCGTAATGCGCCGGCGTCGCTGTCGTCGTACCGGGTTGGGTAAAGCGCATGATCTTGCGTTTGTGCAGGTAGGAGATGCCGGAAAGAAACTCATCCATGAACTGCGCAAGCCGCGGCTGCGCGCAAAAACCCTCGAAGGCGACCGAGCGGACGAGCGACATCAAAATGCGATCCACCTGGCCTTTGTCCAAACCCGTGCCGGCGGATAGCCCGAGCATCGGATCGGTGCCTGGCGCGACGAGCCCGCCGCGCGCCAGATGCGAAAAAACCCAGCCGCGAAACGCATTGACCACTTGGGGATCGAGAAAGCGCTTCAACCAGACATAGCCGTTTTCGTGATAAAGCCTGCGGATCGCCTCCACGCCGATCGACGGATCCGTCGGCTTGAGTTCGCCCAACCGGTTCGCTGCGGTCGAAAGGACTTTCCCGTTGGCGACCAAGTCGATCGCCGGTGGTTGAGCTGGCCGCTGATCCAGGGCAAGACTTGACATTTCGATCACTCCAAAAGCGAAATGGACGATGCATATGTGAGACACTGGAGATAAACTTGCCATGGACGGAAAGAGCGACTGGACTTTTCGCTCATGACTGAAGCGCCGATCGCTCTCTATCGTTGGCCCTCTTCCGAAGGCATGGCGCTCGCCGTCACGGGGTTTGGCCGGCAGCGCATCGGAACGCGTATCACCAACCGCCGCCTGCCAATGCACGCGGTCGTCCTTGTCGAGGCCGGGGATGGCACGCTGCAGACAGCGAAGGCGGGCCTTCAAGAGATCAACGGGCCGTCGCTCTTCTGGTTGCCGGCCGGCACATTACATTCCTATGGCCCGACGAACGGAACGAGCTGGGAGGAGAGATGGGCTCTCTTCGAGGGGACGCTGATCGCAGACCTGATCCGCCAGCGCCTGATCTCGCCGACAGAACCGGTGGTGCGTCTACAGAACATGCGTGAGATGCAGCACCTCTTCGGCGCGCTTCATTCCGACTTTGCCGCAGGCGATCCGCTCAGCCTCGCTTCGGCGGCAGCGACGCTTCACCGCATCGCCGTCCAATCCGTGCGCCATGCGAACGCCGGCGGCGACAACGGGGCGAACGTCGAGATCGAGTTGATCATCGAGACCTTGCAGCGCCGGGCGTTCGAGCCGGTGGACATGCATTCGCTGGCACAAGAATTCGGCATGTCGCCGGCAACGCTGCGGCGGCATTTCCAGGCTGCCCTCGGCCTGTCGCCGAAGGCTTTCCAGCTGCGCCTTCGTATCGATCAGGCCAAGCAGCTGCTGACGACATCGGATCGGTCGATCGAGGCGATTGCGTATGCCGTCGGTATTGACGATGCCTTCTACTTTTCGCGGCTGTTTCAGGATCGCGAACACTGTTCGCCAAGCGAATTCCGCCGTCACTACCGCAGAACATGACTGTGGCCGGATCGAGTCCGGCCGCAGTCATGCATTGATTCGGTTCAATTGCGCTGTTCAGTGGGCGCCGGCGCCGCCACCGGGCTGCGCCTTGCGCGTGAGCAACAGGGCGAAGGCGGCAATGGCCAGCACGACGCCGATCACAGCGAAGGTGTCGCTAAAGCCAAGGATCAGAGCCTGGCGTCTGACGATCTGACCCAAGGCGACGATGGCTTTCTGGCTGGCGACTGCCGGATCGGAGACGCCGTGTGCCAGGAAGTAGTTGGTGGTTTGGGCGAGGCGATCACGAACCTCATCGCGAGCCAGCGTTACAGACTGCCCGATGATATTCGAATGGAACTGCTCGCGCTCGGTCAGGATCGTGCCAAGCGACGCCGTGCCGACCGCGCCGCCGAGGTTGCGCAGCATGTTCGTCAGGCCCGAGGCAGCCGCCGCATCCGACGCAGCAATACCAGCGGTCGTGATTGCGGTGATCGGGGTCAGGACCAGGGCCTGGCCGATCGCCCGCACGATGTTCGGAATCCAGAACTGATCACCGGCGTTGTTCGCTGACAGCGTGATGTTCATGAAGCAGCTGATCGCGAAGATCGAAATGCCGAGGAAACCGATATAGCGGGCGTCGAAGCGCTTCATCAGCAGCGGAACGAGGGGAATGAGCAGCAGCTGCGGCAGGCCGGTCCAGGCCAGGACATTGCCGATCTGCTCGGCATTGTAACGCTGCACCTGTCCCAGATACTGCGGCAGGATGTAGACGGTCCCGAACAGCGCGACGCCGACGAGCACATTGACGGCGACGCCAATGCCGAAGTTGCGCTGCTTCAGGAGACTGAGCTTCACCAGGGGCTTTTGAACCGTCAGCTCGATCCAGATGAAGGCAGCGAGGAAGACGAACGCCACGATGCTGAGCTTGACGACGAAAGGCGAGGAGAACCAGTCCTCCTTGTTTCCCTCCTCGAGCACCGTCTGCAGGGCGGAAAGGCCGATCGCCATGGTAACAATGCCGGCCCAGTCACCTTCCTTCAGCAGGTGGAGCTGCATCGGCTGCTTCTCGAGCGTCAGGGCAAGCGCAGCGGCCATGATGGCGCTCGGGAGCGCGTTGATGAAGAAAATCGTCTGCCAGCCGTAGTTCTCCGTGAGATAGCCGCCGATCGTCGGGCCAATGGCCGGGGCAAAGGTGACGGACAGGGCAAAGAGTGCGAGGCCGCGAGGCTGCTGAAACTTGGGCAGCTTGGTAAGCACCATGGTGAACGCCATGGGGATGAGGACACCGCCGGCAAATCCCTGCAGGCCACGCAGCAGAATCATCGTGCCGAGATCGTGGGCGAAGGCACAGGCGATCGAAAAGATCGGGAAGAGAACCGAATTGACGAGAATGTAGCGGCGGAAGGAAAAGACGCTGCTGAAATACGCCGTCAGCGGAATGACGACGATCTCACCGATCAGATACGACGTCGAGATCCAGGCGCCGTTGTCAACGCCGGTGCCGATGCCGCCCTCGATATCGAGGAGCGAGGCGTTGGTGATCTGGATGTTGAGGATTGCCATGAACGCGCCGATCATCCCGGCAAGTACGGCAATCCAATCCTTTACGCTGGCGCCCGGCTGGGAGACAGGGGCAACGGTTGCAGTTGTGGTAGACATGGCACCACCCTCATCCTCTCCGGTCAGGCCCCATCGGCCGCATCGGCGGCCTTGGTGTTGATGCTTGGCTGCACCGACATGCCGGGGCGAAGATCGCCGGCTGCTGCTCCATTGCCGTCGAGCACGATCTTGACCGGGATACGCTGAACGACCTTCGTGAAGTTGCCGGTGGCGTTGTCCGGCGGCAGCAGCGCGAATTCCTGGCCGCTGGCCGGTGCGATGCTGTCGACGTGACCGTGATAAGTGCGGCCCGGGAAAGTATCGACTTCGATCTCGACAGGCTGGCCGGCATGCACGTCGGTCAGCTGCGTTTCCTTGTAGTTCGCAACGATATAGGCCGCGCTGGTGGGAACGACCGACATCAGCTGCGTGCCTGCCTGGACGTACTGGCCAACGCGCAGTGTACGGTTGCCAACGGAGCCATCGACCGGCGCCACAATCGTGGCATAGGAGAGATTGAGTTCGGCCTGGCGCTCAAGCGCCTGGCTGCGGGTGAGCGCAGCCTTTGCCTGGGCAAGCTCGGCATTCAGAAGATCGACCTGCTTTACGGCTGCATCGAGGGCGGCGCTGTCGCGCACGATGGTCGCCTGTGCTGCCGCGATCTGCGAGGCGGCCTGCTGCGCGGTCTGGACCGGGGCGTAACCGTTGGTGGCCAGGCTCGAATAGCGCTTGTTGTTCTGCTCGGCGAACGTCTCGTTGGCCTTGTCGACCTCGACCGTGGCGCGGGCGGCGGCGATCGTCGATTGCTGGATTTGGAGGGCCGCCTCCTTCGCATTCAGCGTCGCCGCCGCGGCGGCAACGTCGGCCTTCGCCTGGTCGAGCGCGGCCCGGAAGTCGCGATCATCGATACGCGCAAGCGGCTGCCCCGCCTTGACGGTCTCGTTGTCGTTGACGAGTACCCGGGCGATGTAGCCGGAAACCTTCGGCGCGATCGCACTGTTGTCCGCCTTCACATAGGCGTCGTCGGTCGACACGTGGAAGCGACCGACCGTCCAGTAATCGTGTCCGTAGTAGGCACCCCCGGCCACGATCGCGAGGGCGGCTGCGCCAAGCAGGAGCGACCGGCCGGGTCGCTTGCGGGCTTGCGGCACGTCAGCGGCAGCGCGTGGCGCCTCCGCGTGCGGCGGCTTGCTCGCTTCAAGCGTTTCCGGGATCACCTCTGCGACCGCTACGGCGGTTGGATCGGCGTTGTTGTTCAGAGCATGCAGCTTCTGGGCGGTCATTGTTTTCTCCGGATCATGGCCGCCGTCGCAAGCGATGCAGCCTCTGATGCACAAAATGGAAAATTGACGTTTTCCAAAATATGCTCTATAAAATGGATGTCAACTTGAATTTGGAAAATACAGATGGTCCAAAATCACAAGATCGAGAGAAGGCCGCGCGGCAGACCGCAGGCGCGGTGCGACGAGGACACCAGGAGCGTCATCATCGAGGCTGCCAACAAGCAGTTTCACGCGAACGGATATGCAACGGCGTGCATCGCGGATATTGCGCAGGAAGCGGGCGTCTCGACGAAGACGCTCTACAGGCTGTTTCCGACGAAAGCCGACCTCTTTTCCGACCTGATCACCGATCGCATTGGACGCTTTTTGCTGGCTCTCGACCCGACTACGCTTGCCGCGGCCGATCTTCGCCAGGGACTGGAGCGGATGCTGATGGCTTACGGCATGCTGACGCTTTCGGACGACACAATCACGATGATGCGGCTTGTGATCGGCGAGTCCGACCGCTTCCCCGAGATCTCCGCTTCCTTCTACGAAAAAGCCATCGTCCGAACGAATGCGCTGATGGAGGGGTGGCTGCGCAAGCAGGTTGATCGCGGCGTCATCGCTCTCGAAGACCCGCATGCGGCCTGCGGCATGCTGCGCGGCATGATGGCCATGGAGCCCCAGCGCGCCGCCATGCTGCGCCAGCAGCCGGCGCCGGGGATTGAGGAGATCGCGGCCCGGGCGAAAATGTGCGCCGACCTGTTTCTGAACGGCGCAGCAGTCGCTCCGGCTTAATAGCCGGTCTTAGGCGGTCTTTGAAAGTTCCTTGTCGATGGCCGAAACCAGTCGCTGGTCATCTGCCGTCACGTCAGGCGCAAACCGCGCCACGATCTTGCCATCGCGACCGATCAGGAACTTTTCGAAGTTCCAGAGAATTTCACTCTTATCGTCGGTCGCCAGGCCATTGCTGCGCAGCCGCTCCCGCATCGGACCTTCGCCGACGGCAGTCCCGGCAGCCGCCGTCAGGTTCTGGTAGAGCGGATGCTTGTCCCCGCCCTTGACGGAGATCTTCGAGAAGATCGGAAACTTCACGTCATAGGTCAGCGTGCAGAACTCGACGATCTCGGCATCCGTACCCGGCTCCTGCCCCTTGAAATTGTTTGCCGGAAAGGCGGCAATCACGAAGCCGCGCTCTCGCTTGTCCTCATAGAGCTTCTCAAGCCCTTCATATTGAACGGTGAGGCCGCATTTGGAGGCGACATTGACGACCAAAATCACCTGGCCGCGGTGATCGTTCAGCGTTGTCTCGCGACCATCGGCCAGCTTCACCGGTATATTCAAAAGGTCCGTCATCGCTATCTCCACCATGAATTCCGCCGCGGAAGCTATACCCAACGGAGCGTTTGTCCAGCGGGCAGATCCGGTCCACTGACAAAATCAATTAAAACAGCTAGTTTGCGCGTCGAGAGCACGGGAGGGCGCAACGAAAGATGGCACTGGAATCGCTGGTGGCGGCCGTTGTCTTTGCTTTGCTCATGACAGCCTCGATCGGAACGATGCTGACCTATTCAAAGCTGCCTGTGCATCACCGGCAGGACGAGACCAACACCGTCGTTCGGCTCGTCGCCAACATCTTCGTCGTCATGACATCGCTGGTCTTCGGCCTGATGATCAATTCCTCGAAGAACACTTTCGGCGAGATCGACAAGAACGTTCACGCGTTCGCAACCCAGATCATCCTTCTCGACCGGACCTTGCGGACCTATGGCCTCGAGGCCACGGAAACTCGCAAGCGTCTGGAGAACTACGTCGAAAAGGCTCTCACCAATCCGGCACGCGCCGCGCCGGATCCGCTGGTCAAAAGCGACCGCACAAGCGAGATTGCCCTCAACGCCGTCGGAGACAGTCTGGCACTGATCGTGCCTTCCGACCCGGGCCATGTGGTGTTGTGGAACGACGCTCGCCAGCAATATCAACGGATCGTCGAGCAGCGCTGGGTCATCGTGGAACAGTCGGAAGGCGTCATCCCAAGGCCGCTCATAAGCATGCTGACGGCGTGGCTGACGTTGATCTTTGCGAGCTTCGGCTATCGCGCGCCAAGAAACATCATTGTCGTGCTGATGTTCACCATCTCCGCGCTCCTGATATCGCTATCGATCTTCATCGTGCTGGATATGGATATTCCATTCTCGGGCTGGATCCAGATCTCCGACACACCTCTTCGCAGGGCGCTTGCCGAGCTTCAACAATAGCAACTGCGAAGCACCGCGCCGTCCTGGAAGGAGCGACCCAGTGTGGCCACGGCATCACAGTTAGCGAACCGCAATCGTCGGCCAGTCGATGAGGTCGGCCTTTGCACCGGCCAGCGTGTTGCGGCTCTGGGAGACCACATCGTGGGGAAAGCCGAGCGATATCGCGCTCGCGTCATCGAGGCGCCGAACCTGCTCCTCACTAAGCTTCACGTCCAGCGCGGCAAGGTTGTCGGCAAGCTGCTCAGCCGTTCGCGGCCCGATGATCGGCAGCGTGCCCTTGTGCAGCACCCAGGCGATGGCGATCTGGCCGGCCGGCACGCCGGTTTCCTCGGCGATTGCCAGAACTGTATCGACCGTTGCCGTCTTGCGCGCATCGCTTTCGGAGTGAATGACGACGCCGAGCCCCTGCTGGCGGCCAGTTTCGCCCTTGCGGTACTTACCGGTCAGCAGCCCGCCGCCGAGCGGCGACCAGCCGACAGTACCAAGGCCAAAGGCCGCCGCCATCGGCAGCAGCTCGCGCTCGGACGTACGCTCGACGAGGCTGTACTCCAGCTGCAGAGCCGACAGTGGCGCCCAGCCACGAAGCTCGGCAAGCGTGGCACCAGTCGCCACGCGCCAAGCCGGGAAGTCGGAAAGTCCGGCATAGAGGATCTTGCCCGAGCGGACGAGATCATCGAAACCTCGCATGATCTCGTCGATCGGCGTTACGGCATCCGGCATGTGCGCCCAAAGAAGATCGATCCGATCGGTGCCGAGCCGCTTCAGGCTTGCCTCGACCGACTGAACCATGGCCTTGCGGCTGTTGCCTGTACGCTGGAGGCCGGCCGCGTGACGATCACCGAGCGAGAACTTCGTCGCGACGACCATGTCATCGCGGTCGCTCGCGATGAACTCGCCGACCATCGTTTCCGACTGGCCGAATTGATACTGGTCGGCCGTGTCGATGAAGTTGCCGCCGGCGTTGCGGTAGCCATCGAAGACCACCTTGGCCTCCTCGCGACTGGAACCGTAACCCCAGCCCGTCCCGAAATTGCCTGTGCCAAGTGCCAGGCTGGAGACACGAAGTCCGGTTCGGCCGAAAATCCTATAGCGCATTGTCATTGCCTTCCTTGCTTCCTTGGTCAATTTTAAATGACGATCGTCATTCATTTGCATTTAAATGACGGACGTCATATAATTTGTCAAGAACAAATGATGAGAGCCTCAAATGCGCCCAACAAAGGAACAGGCGAACCAGAACCGCCAACGGATCATCGACACGGCCGGTCGGCTCTTTCGAGAGAAAGGAATTCATGCTGTCGGCGTCGACGAAGTAATGAAGGGCGCCGGATTGACGCATGGTGGTTTCTACGGCCACTTCAAATCGAAGGGCGACCTTGCCGCGGAAGCCGTCAGCCACGCCCTTTTGGAAAGCCTACGTTCCGAACCCGCCTACGCCACGCTCGGTGCGTTGGCGAAGAATTATCTATCGAGGGCACATCGAGATGCGGCGGACAGCGGCTGCACGGTTGCGGCTCTTGGCCCGGAAATCGCCCGCCTCCCCAAGGGGCAGCGCGGCGGGATCACCGACTACGTTCGCGCACGCATCGAGCAGGTCGAACAGATCCAGGCGCAGCAGGGGCAAACGGTCGATCGCGGCAAGGCCATAGCAGATCTCTCAAGCCTCGTCGGAGCCCTCGTCATGGCGCGCGCCGTCGATGACCCTGCCCTCTCGGACGAAATCCTCACTGAAACGATCCGTATCCTCGACGGGCGGCGTTAGGAACTTTGCCCGCGGCGCGGCATTGATTAGTCCAGCGGAGCTTACAGTTATCGGTACGGCGGGCACTCGCCGGTGCCGACCTCAAGTTGCTGGAATCGCATGACAACGCAGCAGATCCTCGCCTTCGGGCTCATCGGCCTGATGATGGCAGTCTTCATCTGGGATCGGTTTCGCTATGACCTGGTTGCCTGTTGCACTCTCGTGCTGGCCATCTGCGTCGGTATCGTGCCTTTCAACCGGGCATTTTCGGGCTTCAGCGACGACATCGTGATCATCGTCGGCAGCGCCCTCATCGTCAGCGCCGGCGTGGCGCGCTCGGGGATCGTCGATACAACGATCAAGCGCTTCTTTCCGAACCTGACCAAGCTGCATGCGCAGCTCGCGCTGCTGCTCATTGTCGTCGCGCTTCTGTCGGCCTTCATCAAGAACATCGGCGCGCTTGCGATCATGATTCCAGTCGCCTTCCAATTTGCTCGAAAAAGCGGGAGGTCTCCGTCGCTTTACCTGATGCCGATGAGCTTTGCCGCGCTACTCGGCGGGTTGATGACGCAGATCGGCACCTCACCAAACATCGTGGTCTCGCGGCTTCGCGGCGAAATCACCGGGACGCCTTTCACGATGTTCGACTTCACACCCGTCGGCGCGACGCTTGCTCTGGTTGGCATCGTCTTCTTGATCCTTTTCCACTGGCTCGTTCCCGAACGGCAGAACGAGAACCCATCGCTTGAGGAAGCGTTGGATTTGAAGAACTATTTCTCCGAAGCAACGGTGGTCGAAGGCTCCGGCTTCGAAGGCAAAAAGCTCAACGAGCTCCTGCAGCTCGGCGATGGAGAAGTGGTCGCAACCGCGATCCTGCGCGGGCATTCGCGCCTCGCGCCGTTCCCCGACGTTCTCCTGAAGCCGGGCGACACGATTCTGCTGGAAGGGCGTCCTGAAGCCCTGGATCGCGTCGTTTCCAACGCCAAACTCAAACTTTCAGGCAAACCGATCCCCGAAGCAAAGACGGAGGGCGACGTGACTTCGATCGAAGCAGTGGTCTCCTCCGAGTCCATGCTGATCGGGTGGTCCGCGCGCCAGCTCTCGCTCTGGAACCGCCGGCGCATCAACCTGCTTGCGGTCAGCCGGCACGGGCACAGGCTGACCGAACGGTTGAGCGAAGTCACCCTGCGCGCCGGCGATGTTCTTGTGCTGCAAGGCAGCCGTCGAAACCTGCCGGGCTTCCTGCAGGAATTCTCCTGTCTCCCATTGGCGCAGCGCGAAATCATGCTCGGCACGCCGCGCAGAGCTTACGTACCGCTGCTGATCCTTGCGACAGCGATGGGGATGACGGCGGCCGGAATGGTTCCGGTTTCGGTCGCCTTCTTCTGCGCCGCGCTGGCGATGGTCGTTTTTCGGGCCATCCCCCTTGCCGAGGTCTACAAGGCGGTGGACGGCCCGATCCTCATCATGCTTGCCGCGCTGATCCCCGTCTCCGACACATTGCGAACGACCGGCGGAAGCGATCTGATTGCCGGGTGGCTGGGGCACTTCGCCGCCCAGATGCCGCCCTTCGGCGCGCTGACTCTGATCGTCATCACCGCCATGGCGGTAACGCCGTTCCTCAACAATGCGGCAACGGTTCTGGTCATGGCGCCAATTGCGGCGAGCTTTGCCCACACGCTCGGCTATAGACCGGAGGCCTTTTTGATGGGGGTCGCCATCGGCGCTGGCTGCGATTTCCTGACGCCGATCGGCCACCAATGCAACACGCTGGTCTTCGGTCCCGGCGGCTATCGTTTCAGCGATTACCCCCGCCTCGGCCTGCCGCTGTCATTCGTCATCGTCCTCGTCAGCGTACCTGTCCTGCTCTACGTCTGGCCTGTCCATCGATGCGATCGCCCATTTTCCTTGACGCGCGCGGTCGAATATGGCCTTAAGGCCAGCCAAATGGGCAATCGGCGGATGAACGGGGGCAGTGCCCTTTTCCGGCCGGTTTCCTGATCCAGTTATCTGCATTCTTTCCGGCCGAACGTCGCTTTCTCAGGCAAGCCGTCCGGCATTCATTTGACGGGCACATAAAATGACAGCTTCCGGCGTCCGCGTCCGCATTGCTCCCTCGCCGACCGGCGAGCCGCATGTCGGCACTGCTTACATCGCTCTCTTCAACTACCTTTTCGCCAAGAAGAACGGCGGCGAGTTCATTCTGCGCATCGAAGACACCGATGCGACGCGCTCGACCCCGGAATTCGAGACCAAGGTGTTGGACGCGCTGAAATGGTGCGGCCTCGAATGGAAGGAAGGTCCTGACATCGGTGGCCCCTACGGCCCGTACCGTCAGTCCGACCGCAAGGACATCTACACCCCATACGGCCAGGAACTGCTGGACAAGGGGCATGCGTTCCGCTGTTTTTGCACGCCTGAGCGTCTAGAGAAGATGCGCGAAGAGCAGCGCGCCGCCGGCAAGGCGCCGAAGTATGACGGCCTCTGCCTGAAGTACTCGGCCGAAGAGGTCTCCGCGAAGATGGCCGCCGGCGAAGGCTCCGTGATCCGCATGAAGATCCCGACCGAGGGCTCCTGCGACTTCACCGACGGCGTCTATGGCGATGTCAGCATTCCGTGGGATTCCGTTGACATGCAGGTCCTGATCAAGGGCGACGGCATGCCGACCTATCACATGGCAAACGTCATCGACGACCATCTGATGCGAATCACCCATGTCGCGCGCGGCGAAGAATGGCTGGCATCCGTGCCGAAGCACATCCTGCTTTACCGCTACTTCGGTTGGGAGCAGCCGGTGTTCATGCATCTGTCGCTGATGCGCAATGCCGACAAATCGAAGCTCTCGAAGCGCAAGAACCCGACGTCAATCTCCTACTACTCCGCTCTCGGCTATATCCCGGAAGCGCTGATGAACTTCCTCGGCCTGTTCTTCGTGCAGATCGCCGAAGGCGAAGAGTTGCTTGATATGGACGAGCTTTCCGAGAAGTTCGATCCCGAAAACCTTTCGAAGGCCGGCGCCATCTTCGACATCCAGAAGCTCGACTGGCTGAACGGCCGCTGGATTCGTGAGAAGCTGTCCGAAGAGGAGTTCCAGGCCCGCGTGCTCGACTGGGCGATGGAGAACGATCGCCTGAAGGCGGGCCTGCGCCTGTCGCAGTCGCGCATTTCCAAGCTCGGCGAACTACCTGACCTCGCAGGCTTCCTGCTGAAGTCCGACCTCGGCGTTGACCCGTCGGCCTTCGCCAAGATCAAGTCACCGCCGGAAGAGATCCTCGAGATCCTTAACACCGTCCAGCCGGATCTCGAAAAGATCCTCGAATGGAACGTCGAGACGATCGAAGCCGAGCTACGCGCCATTGCCGACCGCATGGGCAAGAAGCTGAAGGTCGTCGTGGCCCCGCTCTTCGTCGCAGTATCAGGCTCGTCGCGCTCGCTGCCGCTCTTCGACTCGATGGCGATCCTCGGCCGTTCCGTCGTGCGTCAGCGGCTGAAACTGGCCGCCCAGGCAGTTGCCTCCCTCGTCGGCCCGAAGAACTGAACCGGACGTTTGCATCATGACTGAAAAGACCGAAACAGCGACCCTTTCCTCCGACGCGACCGAGGTCCGCGCCCAGAAGCTGAAGCTGCTGCGCGAACAGATCGGCGAGGTCTATCCGGCGCATTTCCACCGGACCATGACCAATGCCGAACTGGCGGAGAAGTACAAGGACCTCGAATCCGACGTCGAGACGCAGGATGTCGTGACCGTTGCCGGTCGCGTCTATTCCTCGCGCAACTCCGGCATGTTCATGGATATCCATGACGCCTCGGGCAAGATCCAGATCTTCAGCCACAAGGACGTGACGCCGGAAGAAGCCCGCAACATGCTTGGCATGATCGATATCGGCGATATCATCGGCGTGACCGGCACGGTGCGCCGCACGAAGCGCGGCGAGCTGTCGATCAACGCTCGCGAAATCACCATGCTGACGAAGTCGCTGCTCCCGATGCCGGAGAAGTGGCACGGCGTTTCCGACGTCGAGATCCGCTATCGCAAGCGCCACCTCGACATCATGACCAACGAGGAATCGAAGCTCCGCTTCCAGCAGCGTTCGAAGATCGTGTCCGGCATCCGCCGCTTCATGGAAAACGACGGCTTCATGGAAGTCGAAACGCCGATGTTGCACTCGGTCTATGGCGGCGCCACCGCCGAGCCGTTCAAGACGCATCACAACACGCTGAAGCTCGACATGTACCTGCGCATCGCGCCGGAACTGTACCTGAAGCGGACGTTGGTCTCCGGCCTTACCGACAAGGTATTCGAGATCAACCGCAACTTCCGCAACGAAGGCGTCTCGACCCGGCACAATCCTGAATTCACGATGATGGAGTGCTACTGGGCCTATGCCGACTACGAGGACATCATGGACCTCGTGGAGCGGCTGTTCGAAAGCCTGGCACTGTCGATCCACGGCACGACGGAATTCCCCTTCGGCGACAAGACGATCTCCTTCAAGGGGCCGTTCAAGCGCGTGCCGATGCCAGACGCCGTCAAGGAAGTGACCGGTATCGACTTCCTCGCCATGAAGACCGACGAGGAAGCCCGCGCGGCTGCCAAGGCCGCCGGCTTCGAAGTCGAGAAGGACTGGACCTGGGGCGAATGCCTTGCCTTCATCTTCGAAGAAAAGGTTGAGGCCACGCTCATTCAGCCATCACACGTCACCCACTTTCCGAAGGACATCTCGCCCTTCGCCAAGGAAGTGCCAGGCGAGCGGCGCCTTGTCGAACGCTTCGAGACCTACTGCAACGCCTGGGAACTCGGCAACGCCTTCTCGGAACTCAACGATCCGGAAGAGCAGCGCCGCCGCATGGTCGAGCAGCTGGAGCAGGCGCACGCCCGCGGCGAAAAGGAAAAGCAGCTGGACGACGAATTCCTCGATGCGATCGACCAGGGCATGCCGCCCGCCGGCGGTCTCGGGATCGGCGTCGACCGCCTGATCATGCTGCTCACCAACGCCCCATCGATCCGCGACGTCATCCTCTTCCCGGCTCGACGCAGCAAGGCCGACTGAGCCGGCTTACCTGGAATAGAAAAAGGCGGCGACCCGTTGGGCTCGCCGCTTTTTTGTTGGAAAGGGTTAGTGGCCGGCTCCGGGCGCGGCTTCCGGCGCAGCAGGCTCTTTGGCAGGTGCGGAGCCATGTTCGCCGCCTTCCGCGGGCTTTACTTCCTTTGCCTCTGCTGTCTTCGCAGTTTTCTTGCCCTCTCCTTCGCCGCCCTTGGTAGCGGCAACGGCGATGGGATCGATACAGTCCGAATAGTCCCTGAAGGACGCGTTCATCGCGGTTATCTCGTCCTCGGGTAGATCGACGCGTTCGCCGAAGAACAGCCCGTTGTCCGCCGCCTCCCCGTCATAGTAGCGGGCGGTGTAGGTCTTGGCTTCCGTGCTTTCGAGGACGGGATCGGGATGCGGAATATAGACGACGTCAGCGCCGATCGCCCTGCCGCGAATATCCGAGCGCAGCGTCGGTCCGTTGGTATCGAGAACGACGACTTGCACGAGATCGGGCCTCTGCGCATCGTAGATCGTCTTGGCGACGCGAAGCGCGGTCTTGACGCGAGTCATGCCATCGGTCGGCTCGGTCTTGATATATTTACGGATCCAGACGCGGTTCTGCTTCTTGATGGTGACGAGATTGACGTCGGTGCAGGAGAGGCCGTTCATCGTCTCTGCGGAAGGGCCAAGGAGCCTATCCTTGCCGATAAAAAGCGCGGCACCGCCGGAGACGCCCCCGAGAAGGGCGACGCCAGCGATGATAAACACCAATTTCCGGGAAGGCCGGAAGATGCGCAGTAGGGCCTTCACGCCAACTGCTCCGCCATTAACAAGCTCCAACGCAATACGAGTGGTTTCGACGCTAGAGAAATGACGTTTCCGAATACTTAAACGCGGGCTCTAAGTTTGCATCAGTATGGGATTAACACCAAAAAAGGTCCAAGCTTTCCCTATGCTTGCCAATGTCCTCACGGCCATGCTCTAACGGCTGATGGCCTTCACGCTTCGCCAGATCCAGTACTTCGTTGCCGTCGCCGAGCAGGGCTCTGTAACGCGCGCCGCGCAGAACCTTTCGATCTCGCAATCGTCGGTCACGGAGGCCCTCAAGGAGCTTGAAACCGACCTCGGCGTCGAGCTTTTCGAGCGTCATCCACGCGGCCTGACGATCACCCACAATGGCCATCAGTTCCTTCGCCATGCGACGAAAATCCTGGCAAGCGTGACGGATGCGCGCACCAGCTTTTCCGGCAAGCAGAACGAGATCTCCGGCAAACTCAACATCGGCGTCACCTCGCTCGTCGCCGGCTATGTGCTCTCCGACCTCCTGGCCCGCTATCGCCGCGCCTGCCCGGGCGTCGAAGTCAGCGCAATCGAAGACAATGGCGGCTATCTCGAGCACCTGCTGGTCGGCGGCGAACTGGATGTGGCCGTCATGGTCATTTCCAACCTGCGCGACCGCATGGCCCTGCAGGCAGAGATCCTGGAGACGTCACCTTACCGGTTGTGGTTGCCCATGGGCCATCCACTCGTTTCCGCCGACATCATTTCCGTGGCGGACATCGCTCGCGAACCGCTGATCATGCTGACCGTCGACGAAATCGAGGAAAACACCGGCAAGCTGCTGTCGGCGCTTGGCGCACGGCCGCATGTCGCCTTCCGCACGCGCTCGGTGGAAGCGGTACGCAGTCTGGTCGCGACCGGTGCCGGCGTGGCGCTATTGCCCGACCTGGTCTATCGCCCCTGGTCGCTGGAAGGCGACCGAATCGAGAGCCGTGACGTGTCCGGCTCCCTTCCGGTCGTCCAGGTCGGCATGGTCTGGCGAAAGGGCTCGAGTTTGCCGCAAGCGGCGCGCGACTTCGTGGGCATCGCAGAAGCCCTGCGATCCGGCCGGCCCCGGTGATCCTTCGGACGATATCGGAAATTCCGATATCGCCTTTCTGATAAATGAATTTGCGAAACCGGAAAATTCAGCGCACCTTTCAACCGGGAACATAACGCCACGAAAAGTGGCAACAACCGGGAGACATCAGATGAAATATCTTCTGAAATCGTGCACTGCTGCCCTCGCGAGCGTGAGCTTCGTGACGCAGGTTGCCGCAGCCGAACCGCTGAAGGCGCTTGGCAAGGGCGAAGGTGCTGTCAGCATCGTAGCCTGGGCGGGCTACATCGAACGCGGTGAAAGCGACAAGAGCTACGACTGGGTCACCGGCTTCGAAAAGGAAACCGGCTGCAAAGTGTCGGTCAAGACGGCGGCGACCTCCGACGAAATGGTCTCGCTGATGAACGAAGGCGGATTCGACCTCGTCACGGCCTCCGGCGACGCGTCGCTTCGCCTGATCGCAGGCAAGCGTGTCCAGCCGATCAACACCGATCTCATCCCGAGCTTCAAGAACGTCGATCCGCGCCTGCAGAAAGGCGCATGGTACACGGTCAAAGACGTCCACTACGGCGTTCCCTATCTCTGGGGGCCGAACGTGCTGATGTATAACACCGATGCCTTCAAGGATAAGGCACCGACCAGCTGGAAGGTCGTTTTCGAGGAAGAAACCCTTCCCGACGGCAAGTCCAACAAGGGCCGTGTCCAGGCCTATGATGGTCCGATCTACGTTGCCGATGCCGCTCTCTTCCTGATGGCGCACAAGCCGGAACTCGGCATCAAGGATCCCTATGAACTGAACGAAGACCAGTACAAGGCGGCGCTCGACCTGCTGCGCGGCCAGCGCAAGCTCGTCTCCCGCTACTGGCACGACGCGATGATCCAGATCGACGACTTCAAGAACGAAGGCGTCGTGGCCTCCGGTTCCTGGCCGTTCCAGGTCAACCTGATGCAAGCCGACAAACAGAAGATCGCCTCCACCTTCCCGGAAGAAGGGGCCACCGGCTGGGCTGACACGACCATGCTGCATGTCGACAGCGAACACCCGAATTGCGCCTACATGTGGATGGAGCATTCGCTGCAGGCCAAGGTCCAGGGCGATGCCGCTGCCTGGTTCGGCGCCGTTCCTTCCGTTCCCGCTGCCTGCAAGGGCAACGAGCTGCTGACCGACGAGGGTTGCTCAACGAACGGTTATGATCACTTCGACAAGATCAAGTTCTGGAGAACGCCGACGGCCAAATGCGCAACGCAGGGCGAGTGCGTACCGTATCACCGTTGGGTCTCCGACTATATCGGTGTGATCGGCGGACGATAATCCGCCCGCACAACCTCTCCTTCTCCGCAAGCGGAGAAGGCGCCCGCTGAGGGCAAGGCGAGGGGACAATGAAGACAAGAGCGAAACGTCCGAGCGCTGGGGGCAACGACGGAACGCCGAATTGTCCCCTCGTCGGGGCCCCTTGGGCCGCATCCTTCCCGCTGGGAAGGTGAAAGACGCAACATCCCGGAGTTTTACAATGATTCCCGCCGTCCGTTTCCAACAGGTCTCGCGCCATTTCGGGCCGGTCCGCGCCGTCGACAGCGTCGATCTCGAAATCGCGCCCGGCGAGTTCTTCGCCATGCTTGGCCCTTCCGGCTCCGGCAAGACAACCTGCCTGCGCCTGATCGCAGGCTTCGAGCAGCCGACGGGCGGCCACATCGAAATCTTCGGTGAGACCGCCGAAGGCATCCCGCCCTATCGCCGCAACGTCAACACCGTCTTCCAGGACTACGCGCTCTTCCCGCATCTCAACATCCTCGACAACGTCGCCTACGGGCTGATGGTCAAGGGTGTCGGTAGGCCAGAGCGCACCAAAGCCGCCGAGCAGGCGCTGGAGCTTGTGAAGCTTCCCGGTTACGGCGCGCGCAAACCCGGACAGCTCTCCGGCGGCCAGCGGCAGCGTGTGGCGCTCGCCCGCGCCCTCGTCAACAAGCCGAAAGTCCTTCTCCTCGACGAACCGCTCGGCGCGCTCGACCTGAAGCTGCGCGAGCAGATGCAGGAGGAATTGAAGAGCCTGCAGCGCGCGCTCGGCATCACCTTCATCTTCGTCACCCACGACCAGGGCGAGGCCCTGTCGATGGCCGACCGCGTCGCCGTCTTCAACAACGGCGGCATCGTCCAGGAAGGTACGCCGCACGACATCTATCGGCGCCCGAAGACGCGCTTCGTCGCGGATTTCGTCGGCTCCTCCAATGTCATTGCGCCCGATATGATGACCGCGCTCGGCGGCGAGAAGCGCTGGGCGAGCCTGCGTCCGGAAGCGATCCACGTCGCCGGCGAAGGCGTTGAGGCGCGTGTGGAGCATGCAAGCTTCCTCGGCGCGGCAACCCGCCTCTCGGTCGATATCCGCGGCACCCGCCTGCACGTCATGCTGCCGGCCGGCGCCAACGTGCCGGATGTCGGCACAAGCGTCCGCCTCGTCTGGCAGCCCGTCGACGTGCATTACATGGATGACGCAGCATGACAGCGCTTGCCCTCACCAAACCGGCGGAACTGCGCGAGACCTCGATCCTTCCCGGTCGCGGCGGTTTCTTCGGACAGCTCTCGGACGCCTTCTGGCGCCATCCTAGACTGCTGCTCTTCCTGATGCTGACGCCGCCGCTCCTGTGGCTCGGCATCATCTACATCGGCTCACTGATCGCGCTGCTCCTGCAGAGCTTCTTCTCGATCGATGATTTCTCGGGCCTGGTGAATTACGAGTTCACGCTTGCGACCTATGCGCAACTCCTCAGCCCGACGAATTTTGACATCATCATCCGCACCATCATCATGGCGGCGCTGGTGACACTGGCTTCTGCCGTCGTCGCCTTTCCCATCGCCTACTACGCTGCTCGCTATGCGCAGGGCAAATGGAAGGCGCTGTTCTACCTCGGTGTCATGCTGCCGCTGTGGTCGAGCTATCTCGTGAAGATCTACGCCTGGAAACTCATCCTCGCGAAGGAAGGCATCCTCACCTGGATCTTCGAGAAGCTGCACCTGTCCTGGCTGCTCGACGGCATCCTCAACCTGCCCGTTGTCGGTGGCAATTCGCTGTCGGTCAGCTATCTCGGTACGTTTGTCGTCTTCGTCTATGTCTGGCTGCCCTACATGATCCTGCCGACACAGGCAGCACTCGAACGCGTCCCAGGCAACCTGATCGAGGCGTCGTCTGATCTCGGCGCCACACCGAGCCAGACCTTCCGCACCGTACTTTTCCCGCTGGCGCTGCCCGGTATCGTCGCCGGCTCGATCTTCACCTTCTCGCTGACATTAGGCGACTACATCATCCCGCAGATCATCGGTTCGTCGCGCCTCTTCATCGGCCAGGCGGTCTATGCCCAGCAGGGCACCGCGGGCAACGTCCCGCTCGCGGCCGCCTTCTCCGTCGTCCCGATCGTCATCATGGCCGTTTATCTCTGGCTGGCCAAGAAACAGGGGGCCTTCGATGCGCTCTGACCGTTCCCAGCGTTCACCGCTGCTTCTAAAGATCGCCGCAGCCGGTGGCCTGCTCTTCCTACACCTGCCGATCCTCTTGATCTTCGTCTATGCCTTCACGACGGAAGAGAAGAGCTATCAATGGCCGCCACCGGGACTGACGACGCAATGGCTCGCCATCGCGTGGAACCGCCCGGATGTCTGGTCAGCGCTCGGCCTCTCCGTGCAGGTCGCCTGCATCGCCACCGCGATCGCGCTGGTGCTCGGCACGCTCTGCGCAGCCGCAGTAAGCCAGACGAAGTTCTTCGGCCGTGAAGCAATCTCGCTCCTCGTCATCCTACCGATCGCGCTGCCCGGCATCATCACCGGCATTGCACTGCGCTCGGCCTTCAGCCTGTTCGACATTCCATTTTCGGTCTGGACGATCGTGCTCGGTCACGCGACCTTCTGCGTCGTTGTCGTCTACAACAACGCCGTCGCCCGCTTCCGCCGCACCTCGGGTTCACTGATCGAGGCATCGATGGATCTAGGCGCCGACGGTTTCCAGACCTTCCGCCACGTCATCCTGCCGAACATCGGGACCGCGCTTCTGGCCGGCGGCATGCTCGCCTTCGCGCTGTCCTTCGACGAAGTCATCGTCACCACCTTCACCGGCGGCCAGCAATCGACGCTGCCGATCTGGATGCTCGAAGAACTCATCCGCCCACGCCAACGCCCGGTCACCAACGTGGTCGCGATGGTCGTCGTGCTCGTCACTTTCCTGCCGATCCTGGCAGCCTACTACCTCACTCGCGACGGCGACCAGGTCGCCGGAGCCGGCAAATAATTAAGGGAGAACATCATGGACACCGCGATGCTGATTGGGTCCCGTTTCGAAGCGGGCACGGAAACGGAAGAGCACATCCTGAACCCGAAGACGGGCGAGACCGTGCTTGACCTGCCGGAAGCCTCGCTTGCCCAGATCGACGCTGCCGTCGACGCCGCAGAATCCGCATTCCAGGACTGGTCGCAGACGACACCGGGCCAACGCTCCAGCTACCTCCTCAGGATCGCCGATGCGATCGAGAAGGACGCCGAGGGGTTTGCCGCACTGGAAGCCCTGAACTGCGGCAAGCCGATCAATGCCGTGTTGAACGACGAAATCCCGGCAATCGTCGATTGCTACCGCTTCTTTGCAGGCGCCGTCCGCAATCTGCACGGCCCCGTCGCCGGCGAATACCTGCCTGGTCATACATCAATGATCCGCCGCGATCCGGTCGGTATCATCGGCTCCATCGCGCCGTGGAACTATCCGCTGATGATGATGGCCTGGAAGCTGGCTCCGGCAATCGCCGGCGGCAACACCGTCGTCTTCAAGCCCTCCGAACAGACGCCGCTCACCGCACTTAAGATGGCGAAGCTGCTTGCCGATATCCTGCCGGAAGGCGTCGTCAACGTCATCCTCGGCCGCGGCGAGAGCGTCGGCAATGCCCTGATCAATCATCCGAAGATTTCGATGGTCTCGATCACAGGCGACGTCGCTACCGGCAAGAAAGTTCTGCAGGCAGCCGCCAAGACCGTGAAGCGCACCCACCTGGAACTCGGCGGCAAGGCGCCGGTCATCGTCTTCGACGACGCCGACATCGACGCTGTTGTCGCGGGCATCCGCACCTTCGGCTACTACAATGCCGGCCAGGACTGCACCGCCGCCTGCCGCATCTACGCCGATGCGAAGGTCTACGACAGGTTCGTCGCCGACCTCTCCTCAGCCGTCTCCTCGATCAAGTTCAATCAGGCCGACGACACCGAGAACGAGATCGGCCCACTGATCTCCAAGCGCCAGCGCGACCGCGTCGAAAGCTTCGTCGCCCGTGCGTCCGAACACAAGCACATGGAAATCACCACCGGTGGCAAGACCTCCGGCGACAAGGGCTTTTTCTACACGCCGACGGTCGTCGCCGGCGCCACGCAGGATGACGAGATCGTTCGCCGCGAGGTTTTCGGTCCGGTCGTTTCCGTCACCCGCTTCACCGATGTCGAGGATGCCGTCACCTGGGCGAACGACAGCGACTACGGCCTCGCTTCGTCGGTCTGGACCAAGGACATCAGCCGCGGCATGAAAACTGCCGCCCGCCTGCAATATGGCTGCACCTGGATCAACACGCACTTCATGCTCACCAACGAAATGCCGCATGGCGGCCTGAAGCAATCAGGCTATGGCAAGGACATGTCCGTCTACGCACTGGAGGACTACACCGCCGTCCGGCACGTAATGATCAACCACGGTTGATCCCGCGCGGCCGGGCCGACGGGCGGGCCGTAACCTGCAAACAAGAACATGCAACAAAAGGGGAGTCGAAATGAAACGCCGTACCATTCTTGCCGCCTTCGGTGGCATCTGTCTCGCCTCGACGCTTTCGGCCATGCCGGTCTATGCGGCCGATCAGACGCCGGTTGAGGTCGTTCAACAGTACCTGGCCGCATGGAACGCCCACGATGCCGGCAAGGCCGCTTCCTATTTCGATGACAAGATCAGCTACTACGACGCATCGGTTGGCAAGCCGACCGTCGGCAAGGCCGAGGCCAAGGCGGCCGTGATCGACAACTTCATGACCGCTGCGCCGGATCTGAAATGGGAGATGCGGGGTGATCCGATCGTCAGCGGAAACAAGGTTTCCTTCGAGTGGACCTTCTCAGGGAAGAACAGCGGTCCTTGGGCCGATGGGACCAAGGCAACCGACAAGTCCTTCTCCTTCGACGGTGCCTCGGTCTTCGTCATTGAGAACAACGTGATCAAGCAGCAGTCGGACTACTACGACGCCCTTGGCTTCTACAAGCAACTGGGCCTGATGTAACATGGCAGCCGGCGGCGCTCCCCAGGGGCGTCGCCAACGCTTTCAGCTACCGCTGCGGGCTGCGCCCACCGGTTGCGTAAAATATGGAACAAATTTCCTCGCCCTGCGTCATCTAAACGATGAGCAAAAAGGAAAAAATCCATGCTTAGATGGGCTCTCATATTCTTCGTTATTTCGCTGATTGCCGGTTTCTTCGGCTTCTCCGGCATCTCGGCCGCAACGGCAACGATTGCTCGCGTTCTCTTCGGCATCGCGCTGGTGATCTTCCTGATCTTCCTGATTCTGGCGCTGATGGCCGGCAATGCGGTGCTTTAACCTGCCGCCGCGCGTTGGGCGGCAAAGAGAGGCACCGAGTCCTTGAAGCCTTTCAGGGAAACAGCTCCCAGACCCTGGAAGGCAAGACCGCGTGCTGCCGCTTCCGCGGCAGCACGCGTATTGAGGCAGACAAGTGTTTGGGACGGCCCGGCAACGGCCGAAACGCGCGCCGCGAGATTGACCGTCCGGCCGAAAATATCCCCGTCACGAGGCACAACCTGCCCCGTCGCTACACCGACCCGCACAGGCGGCAACTCATCCAAACGGCTCTGCTCCACCAGCGATAGCGATGCTTGCACCGCCGACGCTGCATCCGGAAACAGCATCATGACGCCGTCGCCCAGTGGCTTGACGATACGTCCGTCGAACGCGCATGAAAGCCGTTGGGCGATTGCTTCAAAACGGGCGGCCTTCTCGGCGGCAGACACATCGCCAATCTCACGCGTCAAGCCCGTGAAGCCGGAAAGGTCGGCAAAGGCCACGGCCGGCAGGCTGTCCTCGTCGCCAGGCTCCAGCCCGTGTTCGCGCAGGGCATCCTGCAGCCTTCCGACGATATTGTCGAACACCGCCTCCTCCAGCATCCGCCGCTGCAGCAGGAACAGCATCCGGAAGCCGATCCGCTGTAGTGCCAAGCGCTTGGTGGCGGCAACCTCGAAAAGATGATGGTAGCTAAGGCCCGCATTCAGCATCGGCTCTTCGACCTCGCCGCGGAAGAGGTCGCGCATCGTGTCGACACAGCGGCGAACCGACTGACCGAAAACGCGCAGCACCCGCTCCATCCCGACAACGGAGGCACCAAGCTGCCTGCACTCCGCCAACAGCCAGATAAATTCCGCATCGTCCTCGCGAAGCGGTTGATCCGCTGAAAGCGGCGGCAAGCTGGCGCATGCCCTTATGCCATTCAGCTCGTCGAGATCCAGTTGCCCTGCCGCCACCTCGGCCGAAACAACGCCTCGGTCATCGCTACGGGCTCGAACATCAGCTGATTGGCGAACTCCAGAGTAAAGATCCGCCGCCTCAGACCTTCCGCCAGCACATCGAGGCTGATGCCGGCTTCCTGCAGGGCAACTATCAATCGGAGCCGGCTGACATCGCTTGCGGCATAGCCTGTGTATCCAGGACCAATGATCTCTAGGCGCTCGAGATCACGCAAGCGGGCATCGTCACAGCCGGCAAGGACCAACAATCTCTCACACGGCAATGCTTCCATCACCGCAACCTCTGGGGGATGAGATTGCTTCATACATCAAATCCGTGTGTCCCTCCACGCAGCCAAAGGCGTTAGAGCAGACTTGCTCCGACATTGATGGCAAGGGCCAGGATCGTCGTATTGAACAGGAATGAGAGGATGGAATGCAGGAGCGTCAGCTTGCGCATGGTGACCGATGTCGTCGCAACGTCGGCCGTCTGTGAGGCAACGCCGATCGTGAAGGAGTAGTAGAGGAAGTCCCAATAAATAGGCTCGTCATTGCCTTCCGGAAACTTCAGCCCTTCCCCCTTGGCCTCTCCGCCATAGAAGCGATGTGCGTAGTGCACCGTGAACAAGGTGTGCAGGAATGCCCAGGAGATCAGGATCGTGGCGATTGCACCAAGCGATCGTACGAGCGCCTCGCTTGCGTCAGCCCCCTTGGCTGCATGAAGTTCCAGCGCGATACCGGCAATGCTGGCGAGCGCCGCCAAAATAGACAGCGCCATGAGGAAGACGTCTGAAAGGTCGAGATCCTCAGCTCTCTCGCGGATGCTAGCGACGGTCGCGCGCAGCATTCGGCGCCAGGTGAGCGCCGTAAAGACGATGGCGCCGGCGTTCCAGCCAAAAATCAGGTTCTGCGGATTGACCTCGCGGCTGGTGAGCAACAGGAAAGTCACGAGTCCAGCGGTCACGGCGACGACGAACACCATGTGTCTGCGTAGTTGCTCCATGACCTGACTTTCCCGGCGCCCAGCGTCTGCCGCCGTCACAATCCTACCGCTGCAAGATTGCCTTTGATATCAGTTTGATGGCGGCAGGAGCAATATGGCTTTAGCCGGTCCAGCCGCCATCGACGACATGGATCTGGCCCGTCGTGAAGCCTGCCTCGTCACCGGCAAGATAGGTCACCAGAGCGGCGATCTCCTCGGGTGTGGCGATGCGACCCATCGGCTGGCGGGCGATGAAATCCTTCAGTGCCTTTTCATAGTCGCCGGTCGCACGCAAGCGCTCGTGCAGCGACGGGCTGTCCACGGTACCGGGGCAGATCGCATTGGCGCGGATACCCTTGGCAACAAAGTCGGCGGCAATCGACTTGGTGAGGCCAATCACGGCTGCCTTCGATGCACTGTAGGCAAAGCGATTGGGAACGCCCTTCACACTGGAGGCGACCGAAGCCATGTTGACGATCGACCCCTTCCCCTTCTCCAGCATCCCGGGAAGGAAGGTACGGCAGGTCGTATACATCGCCTTGGCATTCAGGTTAAAGGAAAAGTCCCAGTCCTTCTCCTCGCATTCGAGGATCGAGCCTGCATGAACGAAGCCTGCGCAATTGAAGAGAACGTCGATCGGGCCGATCGTGGCTGCGAAGGCACGGACAGCGTCGCCATCGAGCGCATTGAGGACATGCTTCTCGGCGCCTTCCAGGGTGGAAAGCGTGTTTTCGTTGATATCGGTCGCATAGACATGCGCGCCGAGTGAAATGAAGCGCTCAGCGCTTGCTCGACCGATACCCTGACCTGCCGCCGTGATGACGACTTTCTTGCCTTCCAGACCGTGGCTCATACATCCTCCCAAATTCCGGCGCTTGCGGCGCATTCATTCATATGCAAACAATATATTCAGATTGGCGTCAACCTGATGGAGCGAGGTTTGCGCCGGAAGCCTAGTTGATCTTGTGTGGCCGGGCATGAAAAATCTGGTGGCCGAAAAGCCAGTCGGCGCCGCCGCCGCACCTTGCGGCAAACAGCATCGCATGAATGGGAGGAACCGCATGCACTTCGACACACACCTGCACATCGTCGACCGGCAGGCGCTCGACTATCCCTGGCTCTCCGGCGCGGGTGATCTTAATCGTGACAATCTCTACGAAGACTATGCGCGCGATGCGCTACGCTGCGGCATCTCCAATGTGCTGCACATGGAAGTGGACGTTGCACCGGCGCGTATCGACGACGAGACGAATTACGTCAGGGAAGTCAGCCGCCGCCAGGGCAGTCTTGTGCGTGGCGTCATCGCCGCCTGCCGGCCGGAAGAGGATGGTTTCGCGGCCTATCTGGAGCGATCGGCTGCCGATCCCTTCGTCAAAGGCTTCCGCCGCGTCCTCCACGTGGCCCCGGACGACACAGCCGCCCGACCGCTGTTTCGCGAGAACATCAAGCGCCTCTCCGGCACCCGCATGACGTTCGATCTCTGTGTCTTCCCGCATCAATTCGAGACCATCCTCGCGCTGGTCGATCACTGCCCGGATGTTCGCTTCATTCTCGACCATTGCGCCAACCCGCCGATCAAGGATGGGATGAGCGACGTCTGGCGCAAGGGCATCACGGAATTCTCCCGCCGCTCGAACGTGACGGCAAAGATTTCAGGCGTCATCGCCTATGGGGATCTCGAAAACTGGTCGGTCGAGAGCCTCCGCCCGTATGTCGAACATACGATCGGCAGCTTCGGTTGGGATCGCGTCGTCTGGGGCAGCGACTGGCCCGTTTGCACGCTCGGCGGCGGGCTGGCACCCTGGGTCGCTGCCACCCATGCGCTGACCTCGGGCTGCAGCCCGGAAGAGCGCGACAAGCTCTATCAGGCCAACGCCAAGCGCATCTGGTCGATATGACACGAAAAAGGGCGGCACCGAATGGCACCGCCCTTCTTGGTTGGAGCGCTCGTAAGCCTTAAGCAGCTGCGAGCTGCAGTTCTTTCTGAACGTTGCTGCGAAGCGTACCAAGGTCCTTGGCGAAGGCACGGATGCCTTCGGCGAGCTTTTCGGTCGCCATCGCGTCTTCGTTCATCATCCAGCGGAAGATCTTTTCGTCGACGGTGATCTTCGGGGCAGGCTTCGTCACATCAGGCGACAGCTTGCGCTCGAGCTTGCCCTGATCGTTGGAGAGTTCGTCGAGCAGGTTCGGCGCGATCGTCAGGCGATCGCAACCGGCCAAGGCTTCGATTTCGCCGGCGCTGCGGAACGAGGCACCCATGACGATCGTCTTGATGTCGTTGGCCTTATAGTAGTTGTAGATGTCGCGGACGGAGATGACGCCCGGATCTTCCTCAGGCGTGAATTCCTTGCCAGTCGACTTCTTGTACCAGTCGAGGATGCGGCCAACGAACGGCGAAATCAGGAACACCTTGGCGTCAGCGCAGGCAACCGCCTGGGCCTTGGAGAACAGAAGCGTCAGGTTGCAGTCGATGCCTTCCTTCTGCAGGATTTCGGCGGCGCGAATGCCCTCCCAGGTCGAAGCCAGCTTGATGAGGATGCGGTCACGCTCGATGCCGCGTTCCTTGTAGGCAGCGATGATCGAACGGGCCTTGGCAAGCGACGCTTCGGTATCGAAGGAAAGGTCCGCATCGACTTCGGTTGACACGCGGCCCGGAACGAGCTTCACGAGCGCAGCACCGACGGAGATCGCCAGGCGATCGGCAACGGCGGCGGAAACGGCCTCCGGATTGCCGCCCTGCTTCTTGCCCCAGGCAACAGCTTCCTTGACGGTATCTGCGAACATCGGCGTACCGAGTGCCTTCAGCACGATGCTTGGGTTCGTCGTGCAATCGACGGGCTTCAGACGGGCAACAGCCTCGATGTCACCGGTATCGGCAACGACCGTGGTAATCTCGCGGAGGTGGTCAAGCTTGGATGTCATGGTTACTGGTCCTTTTGACTTGAGCTGCGCGCCGATGCGAACTTCGCCCGGCAAATAATCTACGAATGGGCAGTCTGCGAGCCGCCTGTGTAAGCAGCGGTCGCGTCATCCCCGCGAAACGGCGTCACGCCTCGGCCGCCAAGTGCCGATGGGACGTCCCGCTTACCTGCACATTACCTCCTCGGTCGCACGGATGCGACTTCTTGGCGGCGACTATCACTATTCCCCGCCAGATATGTCAAGGACATTTGTGCATTTCAATTGACATAAGTGTCACACCCGTCATTATCGGCGGAACAACGAACCTGTCCTGGCTTGATGATAGATCTAGGGCGCAATTCGCTCCGGAGGAGATGTGGTCAAGCTCAAACGTGGCACGCATACGGCTTATTCCGAAGCATCCTCCCTTAGGTTGCGTGCGGCTTGGCTCTATTACAATCAGGGACTGACGCAGAAGGATGTCGCCGAACAGCTCGGCATCAGCCGCACGACCGTGATCCGCCTGCTCGACGAGGCGATGAAGCGCAGCGAAGTGCAGATTTGGATCAACGACTCGATCGGCGATTGCGTCGAACTTTCGGTAAAACTCGAGCGCGCCTATGGCCTCGACGAAGCGATCGTCGTGCCGGCGCCGGCGCAGCCTGACGCCAACTCGCTGGCAAAAAGCGTTGGCCTTGCGTTGGGACAGTTCCTCTCCGAGGCCATTCCAGACGACTACACAATCGGCGTCGGCTGGGGCCGAACCATGACGGCTTCGCTCTCAAGCTTCCGGCCGCCCCGCCGCGACAATTGCAAGGTCGTCTCCCTCCTCGGAGGCGTCGTCGCCGTCCACCAGACGAACCCGATCGACTACACCTGGCGCCTCGCGAGCCAGCTCGGCGCCGAATGCTATATGTTCCTTGCCCCGCTTCTGGTGGATTCTACGGAAACGAAGCGGAACCTCATCGAGAAATGTGGCCTGGACACGATCTATCGGCTGGCGGAAACGCTGGATCTCGCGATCGTCAGCTGTGGCGACATCGGCCCGCACTCTACCTCCCTGTCGGAAGGGTGGATCTCGAAGGCCGAGCTGCAGCAGCTGATCGACGCCGGCTGCGTCTGCGACACGATGTTCAACTTCCTCGACAAGGACGGCAACACAATCGATCACTCGATCAACAGCCGCGTCATGTCCGTGGATCTCGACACATTGAAGAGGGCCAAGCACATCGTGCTGTCATCCGGCGGCACGCATCGCGCGGTCGCAATCCGTGCCACCATCAAGCGGATCGGCTGTAACACGCTGATCACAGACGAGGGTGCCGCCAAGGCTCTGCTGGGCCTGGCAGAGGCGGCTTAGGGGCGTTTAGCCAGCATCCGCTATCGCAGCTGGCACAGATGCGATAGTTGCGATTGCGCCCAGTTGCGCCCGAAATCCTGGGTATCCGGCAGTGCCGATAAAAGACTTCCGATCTCGCCATCGATTTCTAGATGGGTGTCCGTGATCCTGCATGCACCCACATCAAGGGCGACGGTGGCAACAACCTTGCCTTCCACCGGCGCCATCTGGAAGAGCGAATTGTCGCCAGTTTCGCAGGTCAATAGCGCCGTCGCCCTGATGGATGCGAGACTGTCCCCCGTCGAACAGACATCTGCAGACACAACCTTGAAGCTGCTGGTTCGATTGGGTCCCACGGGAAGCTGTTCGCATAACTGCGCGGTCGATATCGCGCGCGCCACATCCGGCCATTCCGGGCTACTCATCGCCGATTTGCAGCCCGCCCAGGCCGGAACCAGCGACATCGCAAGCAGGCCAACGGCAATGCCGACGACCTTGCATGGCTTTTCTCCAGGGTTCATTTCCGCCTCCTCGAGTCCCAGCCATGGAATCAAGCAGGTGAATCCTGAGTTTTTGATGGCAGGACTCCCGAGGGAGGAAGCGTATCCACAGGTTGGATCGATGCGTCGCCGCGATCAGGCGTGCGCCGCCTCCCAGCCGAGCATGGCCCGCTTGCGCGTCAGGCCCCAATGGTACCCCGTCAACGCCCCGCTTTTGCCGAGCGCGCGATGGCAGGGAACCACGAAGGAAATCGGATTGGCGCCGACCGCCGCACCAACCGCGCGCATCGCTGTCGGTCGGCCGATGTCGTGGGCGATGTCGCTGTAGGTGACGGCCTTGCCGAAGGGGATCTTCAGCAGGCTTTCCCACACCTGCACCTGGAAATCGGTGCCGATCAGCACGACACGCAGCGGCTGGTCCGATGTCCAGCGGCCCGGCTCAAAGATCCGCGTTGCGTAAGGTGCCGTCGCTTCGATATCGTCGACATAGGTCGCATTCGGCCAGCGGCATGTCATATCATCGAGACACGCGGCCTCGTCACCGTAATTGCTGAAAGCAAGCCCCGCGAGGCCACGGTCCGTCGCCATCACAAGCGCAACCCCAAAGGGTGAAGGATGGAAGCCGTAGCGGATCGTCAACCCACCGCCTTTGGCCTTCCATTCGCCGGGCGACATCGCCTCATGCGTGACGAAGAGATCGTGCAGGCGGCTGGGGCCGGACAGCCCGACCTCGATCGAGGTCTCCAGAAGGGGCATAGCTTCCTCGCGTAGAAGCCGCTTCGCGTGGTCGAGCGTGACTGCCTGCAGGAAAGCCTTCGGAGACAGGCCGGCCCACCGCGTAAACGTCTTCTGCAACTGCGTCGGCGACTGATTGAGCCGCGCTGCGATCGTCTCCAACGACGGCTGATCGCGATAGTCCTCGGTGATGAGTTCGATCACCTGGCGCACGGTCTCGTAATCAGAGCCATCAGGCGTGATGTCTTTGTTCAGCTTGGCTACCATATTCATGATCTTTCTCCTTGTACCAAGGAGATAGTCAAGTGACCCCTCGCAAGCCACCCGATTCTTGCGTGCCGGTCAAATCCGTTGTTTGACGGTGGCAAGCGCCCCCTTGAAGGCCTTAGCGAAGCTCTCGCGATCATCGGGATTGAGGAAGGAGCCGATATCCGTGCCCCTTCCTTCGCCGGAAATATACATGGAAAGAATGCCTATCTCCTGATGTCTGCGAACGAAGAAGCGCGTCCAGAAGGGATTGAAGTGATGCTCGATCATCCGACCGGAGGGCGCGAACTTGCGGACGGAAATATCCGTACGCGACACGGTCACTTCCTCCCGCGCGCGGCCAGACCGATAGTTCAGCCAGAAGGCGCCGTAGAGGAGCAGAAAATCAAGCCCGAAGAAGAAGCCGATCGGCCAGGCGCCCGTCACGACGAAGAACATGCCATACAGGCAGCAAACTGCGCCGGTCAAAAGCAGCAACACCTTGAAACCCTTGCGGCCAAGCGACCGGTAAGGAAAAAGCTCGGCGGCAAAAACAGGTTGTTCGTCGGCTTTATCGGCGTTGCTTTCCATCATGGCTGGCAAGTATAGGTTTTCCATGCCAACTCCGAAACTCAAATCCGCCGTCACATCGTCGCAGAACTCAAAAGTGATCGTTCGCCAGAAGAAGCCGGCAACGGTCCGTTCTGCCTATTCCGAAGCCGAGCGCGAGGAGATATTCCGTCGCTTCTCCATCCAGCGGCCGGAGCCGAAAGGCGAACTGGAACACACGAACCCGTTCACGCTCGTCGTCGCTGTAGCCCTCTCCGCCCAGGCGACGGATGCCGGCGTCAACAAGGCGACACGCGCACTCTTCAGGGTTGCCGACACGCCCGAAAAGATGCTGGCACTCGGCGAGGAGCGGGTGCGCGACTACATCAAGACGATCGGCCTCTACCGCAACAAGGCGAAGAACGTCATCGCTCTCTCACAGATGCTGGTCGAGAAATTCGGCGGCGCTGTGCCGCAAACGCGTGACGAGCTGGTGATGCTCCCCGGTGTCGGCCGCAAGACCGCCAATGTCGTGCTCTCCATGGCTTTCGATCAGGCGACGATGGCGGTGGACACACACATTTTCCGCATCGCCAACCGAATCAAGCTGGCGCCGGGAAAGACGCCCGACGAGGTCGAGGAGCGGCTGATGAAGGTGGTACCGAAGCACTATCTCTATCATGCCCACCACTGGCTGATCCTGCATGGCCGCTATACCTGCAAGGCACGCAAGCCGGAATGCGAGCGCTGCGTCATCGCCGATATCTGCAAGTCGCCGGAAAAGAGCTGCGACGTGCCGGCGCCGCTGGTCGAGCTACCGCGCCAAGTGGTTGGAGAGGCCGTCGAGTAAGTCTGCGGCAGATCGCGGCGCTACCGATTTGGCCCTACCCGCGAAAGCCCGCGTCCTCGCGCGAAACCAGCTTGTGCAGGTGCACCATCAATCCAGCGGCGAAAAGCGGCGTCAGCAGATTGACGATCGGGATGGCAAGGAAGCCCGCAATAACAAGCCCCGCAAGGAACACCGTCGCCGCATGTTTGGCCCGAAACGATCGTGCCTCCTGCGGCGAACGAAACCGCATTGCAGCAAACTCGAAGAATTCGCGGCCGAGCAGGTAGCCGTTGACGAGGAAGAACGCGATTATGTTGACGCCCGGCACGAACAGCAGAAAAAGCGCCACGATGTTGCCGAGGATAACCACGCCAAGAAGCTTGATCGAGCTTGTGAGCGCCGGACCGAGCGGCATCGCCGTTCCAGACTGATCCGAGGGATAATCCCGTCTTTCAATCACCTCGGCCACATCGTCGAGAAACAGGCCGGCAACCAATGCCGTCACCGGTGACAGCAAAAGCGCCAGGCCAAGTGCAAGGCCGAGGCTGGCTGCGATCGCAAACACGAAGCCGAGCCACCCTCCCCAGTCCGGCATGGCGGGAAAGAAACTGGCAATCCACGGGAAGACGTACGATATGAACGCACTGCGCAGCGCCAGCCAAAGCCCGACGAGCAACAGGAGGGTCAATCCCAGGACCTTCCAGAACACTGACCGCGTCTCTGGCGCGAAAAGATTGATGAGAGATAGGCGGGCCGCCTGAAAGATCATTCCGAGGTCTCCGGTTGCAACAACCATGTAGGAATCCGAACTTTGAACGGCAAGGCTGAAACAAACTCGGATGACTAGCCCAAAACTTGTCGGAAAATCTATGTTACTATATAGTAATTTATCAACTATGATTGCTTGATCCTGAAACGCAGCTTCCGGAATAGTTGCAAACGACAAGCGTTGGCCATGCGTATCCGAGAAATGCTTTCGGGAAGATCGGGACGGGCCAACGTGGAAGATTTTGTTCAGAAGCTCCGCCAGTATGCCAAGTCCGGCACGCCGGCCGAACGACGAATCGCGAAATATTTCTCCGAGCATCTGAACGACCTGCCGTTCGAAACAGCCGCGTCGGTTGCCGATCGGCTGGATCTGAGCCCCATGACGGTGGGCCGCTTTCTACGCGCGCTCGGCTATCAGGGGCTCGACAGCGTCAAGGTCCATATCCGCGAAACAACCACCATTTCGCCAATGCAGATGCAGGCATCGCTCACCCAGCTGCAGGCCGACGCTTCTGCCGGCAAGCCGCTCGCGGTACTGGTCTCCGAGCAGATCCAGGCGCTGCACCATATCTACCATTTGACGGGCCAGCCCCTCTGGAATGAAGCCGTGTCGATGATATCATCCGCTCATGAGGTTCTTGTCGCCTCGCATGCTCATCTTTCCGGCTTCGCGTCCCACTTTGCTCAGCGATTGACCCATGCGCGCGACGGCGTCCACGCGCTTGATGGAACGGGCAGCCGCTTCGCCGAACTCTTCGCACGGCTCGATGGCAATGACGCCTTGCTGATCGTGATCGACAGCCGGCGCTTTGGCAAAGCCCGGCTGCTGGCCCGGACGGCACGGCGCTATGGATACAAGGTTATCTTGATTACAGCACAAGGCACCAACTGGATTCCGGATCAGGCCAATATCGTACTCGCCCTTCCGCCTGCCCGATCCGATGACGAAGACAACCTGCCGCCGCTGATGGTCCTCCTCGACTGTCTGTCGGAAGACGTTGTCACTGCGGCCGGCGAAGAAGCAGGCGCCCGCACCCGTCGCATGGCTGAATTCGGCAGCATGCTTGGAGACGGCGGAAACCGGTAGAGTCTTCCAGGATTAGGCGCCTACTCCATCGCTTCCAGTTCCGCGCGGTGGCGATACATGGCAAGCAGCCGGCGATAATCCCGGTCATAAAATGCCTGCTTGGCTGTATCCGGCAATCGCTCTTCGCCACCGGAGTACATGGCCGCCCCTGCTTCTGCGAGATCTCGATAGAGACCGCACGCCACGGAAGCGGCCATCGCCGTACCGAGGAGCACCGCCTCGTTCATCTTCGGCACAACGACCCTGCAGCCGGTTGCATCGGAATAGAGCTCCATCAGCACCGGATTTTTCACATGGCCGCCTGCGACATGCAGGGTGTCAGGCACATAGCCATATTCCTTCATCCGCTCGAGGATGTGACGGATCCCGAGCGCGATCGCGACTGCTGCGCGCCAATAGAGCGCGCAGAGTCCGTCGAACGACGTGTCGAGCGTCAGGCCGCTGATGCTGCCGACGGCATGCGGATCGGCGAGTGGCGAGCGGTTGCCGTGAAAATCCGGCAGTATAAAGATGCGGGCACCGAACTCGTCGCCCTCCTCGGCGCGAAGCTGCGCAATACGCTCGACGATCTTCTGATGCAGCGTAGCCGTTGGCTCGCCACCGGCTGCGTGCATCCGCACGATATGATCGAGCAGCGCGCCCGTTGCCGATTGCCCCGCCTCGACAAGCCAGGATTCAGGAAAGACGGCTTCGTAATACGGCCCCCACATGCCGTGGCTCGGTTTGCGCTCGCGCGAGAACGAAACGATGCAGCTCGAGGTGCCGGCGATCAGCGCCAATTGGCGTTCCAGCCTGTGAGCATCCTGCGCCTCGCCGCCAAGCGCACCCAGCGCCCCGGCATAGGCGTCGATCATGCCTGAGGAAACATGGCACGCCGTCGTCAGCCCGAGCGCCGAGGCGGCCTCTTGCGTCAGCGTCCCGACACTCTTGCCGACCGGCACCGTTTCCTCCGGCAGCCGTCCGCGATCCAGTAGGTCATCGAGCCCAATCCGCTCGAGAAAATCCTTCCGCCACCCTTTGTCGAGATGTGCGAGATAATTCCACTTGGCCGTCAGCGTGCAGCGCGAGCGGGCGAGCGCGCCAGTTGCTTTCCAGGTCATGAAATCGGCGAGGTCGAACAGATAGCCGGTGTTCATCCAGGTGCCGGGCAGCTTCTTCTTCAGCCACATCAGCTTCGGCATTTCCATTTCCGGCGACATGAAGTGCCCGGAGTGCTCCAGCACGGGATGTTCCGTCGCCGTGCAGAAATCGGCTTCCTTCAGCGCCCGGTGATCGAGCCAGACGATCGTATCGAAACGGCGCTCTCCGCCGGTGGAAACACTGATCTGGTTGCCGTCGACATCGCGCACGACGAGCGAACAGGTAGCATCGAAACCGATCGCGCCCACCGATGCTGGCGCCGCGCCTGATTGCTCCATCGCCTTGCGAACGGCAATGCAGACCGCCGACCAGATGTCTTCGGAGTCATGCTCGGCGTGGTTTTCACGCGGCCTGTTCATGATGATCGGGTGTTCGGCCTTGCCCAGCAATGCGCCGCGAGCGTCGAAGACGCCGGCGCGCGCACTGCCCGTGCCGATATCAACCGCAACCACATGCTGAGGCATTAAAGGTGCATCCCGTCCTGCTTATGTTTGCGGACAAGGTGTATTAAATCCGGCATGGCGTCAAACACGGCTTCGGGAGAAAGTCGGTCAAGTTCAGCGCGATAGCCGGAAAAATTGGCGTGTGATCCGCCCGTGAAGGCAAACACCCTCATGCCCGCTGCCTTCGCCGCCTCGATCCCGGCGGGGCTGTCCTCCACGACCACGCAATTGGCGGGCTCTACGTTCATTTCGTGCGCCGCATGCAGGAAGAGATCGGGCGCGGGCTTGCCATGCTTGACCATGGTTGCGCTGAAGATATCAGGCAGCCGGTCGATCAGGCCGGTGACCGTCAGCGACAGGCGGATACGCTCGACTTGGCTGGAAGAGGCGACGCAACAGGGAATGCCGAGGGTGTCGATCGTCTCGGCGATCCCGGCCATCGGCTTCAGCTCCCTGCGAAACCGGGCGTAGAGATCGGTGCGGATTTGCTCAAGAAATTCCTGACCCGGGTGGACGTTGTATTCGGTCTTCATCGTCTCGATGACAGTCGCGAGACTTCGCCCGAGGAAACGGCCATAGACCTCTTCCTCGGTAATCGGGACATCGAGATCGTTCATCGCCTTCACGAGAACGCTCACCGATATCGGTTCGCTATCGACGAGCACGCCGTCGCAATCAAAGATGACGAGCCGTGTTTCAGCCTCAGCCATGGCAGACCCAATCGCAGTTGGTGCAGGAAGATGCATCCGCCGGATAAGGCGGAAGCCGGCGGCAGGAATGCCGCCAGTGATCCTTACACAGCAAGCTTGTTATCAAGATAAAGCTGCAGGGTTTCACGCGTGCCCTTTTCCCACAGGGTTTTCAATGCGTGGGCAAAGCGCTTTCGGAACAGCTCGGATTTTGACACCTCGCCAAAGGTGTCGTCGAAAACGAGGAACGCCATCGGATTGTCCTTGGCCTTCAGTGCGGCCGCATGCAGCCGATCGGCGCTGGCGTCGTTGAAGACGATGTCCTTGCCGCTGTCCGTCTTGCCGGCAAAATAGCGGCACCACAGAGCAGAAACCAGCGCGAGCCCGACCACGTCCCGCCCCTGGTTCAGATTGTCGAGCGTAGAGGGCAGGATGAATTTCGGCTGTCGGTTCGATCCGTCCTGTGCCAGGCGCGGGATGGTGTCGGCAATCTTCGGATTGAGAAGCCGATGCTCGATCAGCGCGAAATAGTCCGTCAGCGAGGTATCCGGGACCGGCGGAACGATCGGGATGATCTCATCCTTCTCAAGTTTGGCGAGGAAGGCACGGATCAACGGATCCTCCATCGAGTCGTGCACGAAATGGATATCCATCAGCGCTGCCGGATAGGCGATCGCCGCATGTCCCCCGTTCAGAATGCGGATCTTCATGTGCTCGTAGGGCGTTACATCGGGCACGAAGGTGACGCCGACCTTCTCAAGCGCCGGCCGCCCCGCCGTAAACTTGTCTTCCAGCACCCACTGCTTGAACTCTTCGCAATAGACGGGCCAGTTGTCCTCGATGCCGAAGGCGTCCTTCAACAAGTCGATTTCGCGCTGACCCGTTGCCGGCGTGATGCGGTCCACCATGGCATTCGGGAAGGCGACGTTCGCCTTGATCCAGTCGGCAAAGGCAGGATCGGAGAGACGCGCCGTGCCAACGACGGCATTCGACGTGACGACGCCGTTGTGGGGAATGTTGTCGCAGGACATGACGGTGAAAGGCACGATGCCCTTCTCCTTGCGCGCCTTGAGACCGGCGACGACAAGGCCAAAGACGGTCTTCGGCTCGGCAGGATTCTGGCCGTCCGCAGCGATCGCCGGATGACCGGGATTGAATTTGCCCGAGGCGTCGATGAAGTAGCCGCCCTCGGTAATCGTCATCGAAACGATGCGGATCGCTGGATCCGCAAGCTTGGCGATAATCGCCTTGGCGTCACCGACCGGCAGGATGTCGATCATCGGCGCCGTAACGCGCGCAGCAGTCTTGTTGTTGTCCTGCTCGACGACCGTCGTCAGGAAATCCTGGGCGGCGAGCTTCTCGCGCATTGCGGCGTCGGAAGGGAGAATACCCGCGCCGATGATCGCCCAGTCATGATCCTGACCCAGATTGAACAGGTCGTCCAGATAGATCGCCTGGTGGGCGCGGTGGAAATTGCCCACGCCGAAGTGCACGATGCCCGCCTTCAACGACGCCCGCTCGTAGGTCGGTACGGCGGCCGTTTTTGCCACCTCGGAAAGCGTTGCCAGCGATAGTTTGCACGTCATGTTTCAGTCCTCTTGAAGGTCTTCGGGATCGGCTAAGATCCCGGCATCGGTACGCCGGGCGCTTTGTCCGGCGTGCGCTCTTGTCCCCAACCCGGCAGCAATGCTCTCAGATGGTGAGACCACCCTCGTTGAATTTGTGGATCCGCGTCTTGTCGGGAGTCAGATAGACGACATCGCCGGCCTTTGCCGGGAAATCGCCGCCGCCACGCGCGGTGACATGACCAATACCCTCGACATCCACGTGCAGGAAGGTGTCCGCGCCGAGATGTTCGGCGACCATGACCTTGCCCTTCCAGTCGCCGCTTTCGGTCGACAACAGCACATGTTCCGGCCGCACGCCGATCGTGTGCGCTCCGAATTGCGCGGCATACTGGCTTTTGACGAAGTTCATCTTCGGCGAGCCGATAAAGCCCGCGACGAAGAGGTTTCGCGGCTTGTGGTAGAGTTCAAGCGGTGAGCCGACCTGTTCGATATTTCCACGGTTCAGCACGACGATCTTGTCGGCCATGGTCATGGCTTCCACCTGGTCGTGGGTGACGTAGATCATCGTGGTCTTCAGCTGCTGATGAAGTTCGCTGATCTCCAGGCGCATGTTGACGCGAAGGGCGGCATCCAGGTTCGAAAGCGGTTCGTCGAACAGAAACGCCGATGGCTGGCGTACAATCGCGCGGCCGATGGCGACGCGCTGGCGCTGGCCGCCCGAGAGCTGGCGCGGCTTGCGCTCAAGATAGTCGGTGAGGTTGAGGACGCGTGCGGCGTCTGCGACCTTTCTGTCAATCTCGGCCTTGTCGACGTTGGCCATCTTCAGCGGAAAGGCGATGTTGTTGCGCACGCTCATGTGCGGATAGAGCGCATAGGACTGAAACACCATCGCAAGGCCGCGCTCTGACGGGGCTTTCTCGGTTGCATCCTTTCCGTCGATCACGATCTTGCCATCCGACACGTCCTCGAGGCCCGCAATCAGCCTGAGCAGAGTGGACTTGCCACAGCCCGAAGGCCCGACGAAGACGACGAACTCGCCGTCCTTGATGTCGAGGTCGATCGACGGGATGACCTTGGCTTCGCCGAAGACCTTCGAGACTTTTTGAAGGGTAATGCTGCCCATGTTTCTCTCCGTAGTGTCTTATTTCACCGCGCCGAAGGTCAGGCCGCGGACGAGTTGTTTCTGCGAGAACCAGCCGAGGATCAGGATCGGGGCGATCGCCATGGTCGATGCTGCCGAAAGCTTGGCATAAAACAGGCCTTCGGGGCTGGAATAGGAAGCGATGAACGCCGTCAGTGGCGCTGCTTTCGAGGCAGTGAGGTTCAGAGTCCAGAAGGCTTCGTTCCAGGCAAGGATGATGTTGAGAAGCAGCGTCGATGCAATGCCCGGCACCGCCATCGGCGTAAGCACGTAGATGATCTCCTTGAAGAGCGAAGCACCATCCATGCGGGCCGCCTCAAGTATCTCGCCGGGGATTTCCTTGAAGTAGGTGTAGAGCATCCACACTATGATCGGCAGGTTGATCAAAGTGAGAATGATCACCAGACCGCTGCGGCTGTCGAGCAAGCCAAAATTTCTGAACATCAGGTAGATCGGGATGAGCGCCCCGACCGGCGGCATCATCTTCGTCGACAGCATCCACATCAAGACGTCCTTCGTCCGCTTGGTCGGCGAAAACGCCATCGCCCAGGCGGCCGGGATCGCGATGATCAGTCCGATCAGCGTCGAACCGAAGGAAATGATCACCGAGTTCATGAAGTGACTGAGGTAGTTCGAGCGGCTCTGCACTTCCGCGTAGCTCTCGGTCGTCCAGTGGAAGAACAGGAACTGCGGCGGCGAGGCGATGGCATCCGCTTCCGTCTTGAAGCTCGTCAGGAACGTCCAGAGGATCGGGAAGAAGATCAGGATGCCGAGCGCCCAGGCGACCGCCGTCATGACCATTTTGCGTCGAGTTGAGACCTTTCTAGCCATCTTAAGCCTCCAGATTCTTGCCAACAAGGCGCACGAGGAAGATCGCAACGATATTGGCAAGGATAACCGCGACGATACCACCCGCCGAGGCGCCGCCGATATCGAATTGCAGCAATGCCTGCGAATAGACGAGGAAGGTAAGGTTGGTGCTTTGCGTGCCAGGCCCGCCGTTCGTCGTCACCAGGATTTCGGCAAAGACGGAGAGCAGGAAGATCGTCTGGATCAGAATCACAACCGTGATGGCGCGGGCCATGTGCGGCAGGATGATGTAGAAGAATTTCGAGATCGCGCCGGCGCCGTCCATTTCGGCAGCTTCCTGCTGTTCTTCGTCCAGTGACTGAAGGGCGGTGAGCATGATCAGCGTCGCGAAAGGCAGCCACTGCCACGCGACGATCAGAATGATCGAGAAGAGCGGCGCGTTGGCAAGCCAGTCAAAGGGTTGCAATCCAAGCGCCTTGGCGAGATGTGCGAAGAGCCCGTTGACCGGGTTCATGAACATGTTCTTCCACACCAGAGCCGCAACCGTCGGCATCACGAAGAAGGGTGCGATCACCAGGATGCGAACGATCCCCTGCCCGTAGATATCCTGGTTCAGGAGCAGCGCAAACGCGATGCCGCCCACGACAGTGATCAGGAGCACGCCGAGCACCAGCAGCAACGTGTTGATCAAGGCGGCGATAAAGGCCGGGTCGGTCAGAAAATATTTGTAGTTCAGGAAGCCGACGAAGGTTTCCATGCCCGGGCTGAGCAGATTGTAATTCAGCAATGAGAAATAGATCGTCATCACGAGCGGGACGATCATCCACAGGAAGAGAAGCACAACGGACGGTGCGATCATCATTCGCGCTGCGGAGCGGGTGTGTAACGTTGCCATGGCGATGACCGATCCTCTTCAAAAGGGCAGACGGCTGCAGGGCAGCTAAGAAAAAAGGGGCGCCGACGCAATTTGGGCATTCGGCGACCCAGATGGGCGGGGTCTCAACTCCCCCGCCTTCTCAGGAGGTTTTACCTATTTGATATAACCAGCCTTGGTCATTTCGCGGGTCGTCAGCTGCTGCGCACTCTGCAGTGCCTGGTCGACAGAAACCTGTCCTGCAAGAGCTGCGGAGAACTGCTGTCCGACGGCCGTGCCGATGCCCTGGAATTCAGGAATGGCGACAAACTGGACGCCGACATAAGGGACCGGCTTGACGGTCGGCTTTGTCGGGTCAGCCGCGTTGATGCTGTCGAGCGTCATCTTCGCGAAAGGCGCCGCCTTCTGGTAATCCGCGTTCGCATAGAGCGAGGAGCGGGTACCGGGAGGTGCATTCAGCCAGCCTTCCTTCTCGGCGACCAGGTTGGTGTAATCCTTGCTGGTTGCCCAGGCGACGAACTTCTCGGCCGCTTCGACCTTCTGCGAGCCTGCCGGGATGGCGAGGTTCCAGGCCCAGAGCCAGTTGCCGCGCTTGCCAAGGCCCTTGTCCGGAGCCAGAGCGAAGCCGACCTTGTCAGCCACGGTCGATTCCTTCGGGTTGCTGACGAAGGACGCAGCAACGGTCGCGTCGATCCACATGCCGCACTTGCCGGTCTGGAACAGCGCCAGGTTTTCGTTGAAGCCGTTCGACGAAGCACCGGGAGGTCCGGCGTCCTTCATCAGGTTGACGTAGAAGTTCAGCGTGTCCTTCCACTCCGGCTGATCGAACTGCGGCTTCCACTGCTCGTCGAACCAGCGGGCGCCGAAGGAGTTCGACATAGCCGTCAGGAAGGCCATGTTTTCGCCCCAGCCAGCCTTGCCGCGCAGGCAGATGCCGTAGATTTCCTTGTCCTTGTTGGTGATCTTCTTCGCGGCATCCGCGATGAAATCCCAGGTCGGCGCGTCAGGCATCTTCAGGCCGGCGGCGTCGAACAGGTCCTTGCGGTACATGACCATCGAGCTTTCGCCGTAGAACGGCGCTGCGTAGAGCTTGCCGTCGGTGGTCAGGCCGCTGCGGATTGCCGGCAGCAGGTCGTCGGTATCGTAGTTGGCGCCGAGATTGTCGAGTGGCAGCAGCCAACCCTGCTTTGCCCAGATCGGAACTTCATAGGTACCGATCGTCAGAACGTCGTACTGACCGCCCTTGGTTGCGATGTCGGTCGTAACCTTTTGGCGCAGGACGTTTTCTTCGAGCGTTACCCACTCGAGTTCAATACCGGGGTTCTTTGCTTTGAAGTCATCCGTCAGCTTCTGCATCCGGATCATGTCGCCGTTGTTCACGGTCGCGATGGTCAGCGTTTCGGCCGAAGCCATGCCGGCAAACGCCAGTGCTGAGCAGGCGCCCAGCAGGAGAGTTCTCAATGTCATATCTTCCTCCCAGAAGATGAGTGCGAGCATTCGCTTTGCTCATGAGCAATTACTCACCCGCAGGCAAAGAATGTCAATCACCATTCGTTGCTGCATCAGCGAACAATGGTGTTATCTAGCTGATTTTAAAGAAATAAATATTTGCTCATGCCTTGAGCAAATACTCGGCAGTATCCTCATCGGTGATCAGCGCGTTGATCTGATGGCCTATTACAGCAGCCTTGATCGCCTTGAACTTGCGCTTTCCCTTGCCGATTCCGATAACCGTCGACGACTCGCGTGAGGGAATCGAGGCCGAGGCTACCCGCTCGTTGATCGGGTTGTCGAGAAGCTTGCCCTCGCTGTCGAACACCCAGCCGCAGATCTCGCCGACGGCACCGTTGCGCATCAGCTCCATCATCTCGTCTTTCTCGAGAAATCCGTCGACGCAAAGCGGGCCGTCGATGCCGAGCTCGCCGATGCCGACGAACGTCACGTCCGCCTGCGCGCTGATCTCGAGTGTCGAGCGAACGAGCTGCTGGCCATGCAGGGTTTCCCGTTCCGCCGCCGACGTCACGAGAACCGGCAGCGGCATCGGGAAATGCCGCGCCTTCACCGCGTCGGCCATGCTGAAGATGACGTTGTAGTAGGCCGCCGAACCGTCGGGCGCGATGTTGCCGGTCAACGATACGATGCGATGGTTGGGACATTCGATGGCGGGCAGTTGATCGACCGCCGCCTTCAACGTTCTCCCTGTGCCGACCGCCAGCACGATCGGATCCGGCCGCTTCAGCCAGCGCTCGATCTCCGCTGCGGCGGCCTCCGCGATGCCGACCGTCGCCGAACTGGAACCGGGATCGCTCGGGACGACCTCGACATGCTTCAGGTTGAACTTCTTGCGCACCGCATTGGCGAGTTCGAGGCAGGCAGCGATCGGATGGTCAAGCCGCACCTTGATCAGCCGTTCGGCGACCGCGAGCGACACCAGCCGTTGGGCCGACTGCCGGGAAATCCCCATGGAGGAAGCAATCTCATCCTGCGTTCGCCCCGCCACGTAGTAGAGCCATCCCGCACGCGCCGCGTCATCCAGCCGTCCCGAAGTCTCGGATTTTCGTACCATCAAGTCTCTACCATGCTGAAAGGGGCGGCCACCGCCGACGGGAAGATGTACATCGCGCCAAATCAAACCAGAATTCGGGCAAATGTCGAGTGCATTGAGAAATTGCACAGCCTATTTTGGCTTGGAGCTGGAGCCGGGTGCCATCTGCTTGTCATCTTTGTCGATCAAGCCTTGCTTGACCGAAGGTTGAACTGCGAGCTAACTGGCACCGAGGAAAAAACTGTGCGAATTCTGCTGGTTGAAGATGACAGGATGATTGGTGGAGCAGTGCGGGATCACGTCGCCGCTGCCAATCATGCCGTTGACTGGGTGCAAAATCTCGCCGATGCCGAGGCCGCCGCTCGACCTGTCGATTACGGGCTGATCCTTCTCGATCTTCAGCTCCCGGATGGCAGCGGCGTCGAGTTTCTGCGCCGTCTTCGCGAAAGGGGCCTGAAAACGCCCGTCATCATATTAACCGCGCGCGATCAGATCTCGGATCGTATCGACGGACTGAACGCCGGCGCCGATGACTATCTCGTGAAGCCCTTCAATCTGGACGAGCTGGAAGCGCGCATCATGGCCGTCGCGCGCCGCTACGACGCCAATCCGCATCCGGTGATCCGCATTTCCGATATCGAGATCAACCGGCCACTGCATCAGCTCTCCGTGGCCGGCGAGCCGATCATCCTGACGAGCCGCGAGTGGGCGGTGCTCGACCTCCTGACGGCGCGCCCGGGCGCGATCGTTCCAAAGGACCGGATCGAGGAAGCGCTCTATGCATTCGGCTCCGAAATCGAAAGCAATACGGTCGAGGTATATGTGAGCCGCCTGCGCAAGAAAATCGGCAAGGACCGTATCCGCACGGCACGCGGCATCGGCTACACACTCGGATGAAAATGAAACGTGAACGCAGCATCACCGGCCCGTTGATCCTTGCCCTGACGACCGTATTGGTTGTCTCCTGGCTTGCAGCGATCGGCCTGAGTTTCCGCGTGATGCAGCATGAATTCGATGAAATTTTCGACGCTGCCCAGCAGGAGACGACCGAGCGCCTGCTGGCGCTTATCCTAGCCGAGCTGAACCAGGGCACAGATCGCGATCCACGCAACATGGCAATGTTCGACGCTGCCGCCAGACGCGAGTATTTGACCTATCAAGTGCGCGACGCCAGCGGCAAGGTCGTGTTGCATTCGAATGACGCTCCAGCCGAGCCGTTCGACGCGCCGCTGAGCACCGGCTTTCACGATACACCAACGGCCCGGATCTACACCGAAATGGCGGCCGACGGCTCGCTGTTCCTGCAGGTGGCCGACCGGTTCAAGAACCGGAACGAAGCCGCGCGCGAAAGCGCCGTGACGCTGCTTATCCCCCTGGCAGCACTGATTCCCGCCAGCATCTTTGCGATCTGGTTCGTCGTCGGGCGGGCGCTGCGGCCGATTGAGGCGCTCCGGCGAGACATCGGGACGAAGGACAGCGGCAACATGGTTGAGGTCGATGGCCAGAACCTGCCGGTCGAGCTTAGGCCGATCGCTCGATCGGTCAACCTCCTCCTCGGGCGCCTGCGAGCGGCCCTCGAAGCGGAGCGCGAATTCACCGCCAACAGTGCGCATGAGCTGAGAACGCCGATTGCCGGTGCGCTGGCACAGACCCAACGGCTTGCGGAAGAATTGCCGCCCGGCCCAACGCAGGATCGCGTACAGCAGGTCGAAGCCTCATTGGTCAATCTCAGCCGGTTGGCGGAAAAGCTTCTGCAACTGTCACGCGCCGAGGCGGGTATCGGCGGGAGCTCGAGCCCGATCGACCTGCGTCCTGTCCTCGACATGGTCGTCACCGACTTCCAGCGCGACAGCCGTACGAACGGCAGGCTCAAGTATTCTGCTGCGCCCGATGCAAAGCTCGTCCGCAACGCCGACATGGATGCCTTCGGCATCGTCACGCGAAACCTGATCGAGAATGCCCTGATCCATGGCGATCCCGACCTGCCGGTCAATGTCAGTCTCGAAAGTGGCGGCATCATCCGTGTCGTCAACGGCGGGCCACCGATCCGCGAGGCCGAGATGGCGGGCCTGAAGAAGCGCTTCCGCCGCGGCAAGACGACAGCATCCGGTTCGGGCCTCGGGCTCGCCATCGCCGACCGTATCGTCTCCCAGATGGGCGGTACATTGGAATTGCGCTCCCCGCCAGCTGGCGAGAAAGCCGGCTTCGAAGCCAAGATGACCCTGCCTGCCTGACCCGGATTTGGCTTGCAAAACCCGCGGAAGGGTGCGAGCAGACGCAGAGGCCATCCAACCAGCAGAACCCGAATGATCATCTCTTTCGACATCGGCGGCTCCGCCATCAAGGGCGGAGTGGCGCACTCCGAAGCCGACATCACGCCGCTCGGCCGGCGTCCCACCCCCAAGGACGATTTTGCCGCATTCGTCGACACGCTGCGTGCCATCATCGCGGAAACCGGCGAGCAACCGACACGCCTGGCCTTCTCGATCGCCGGCGTCGTCGATCCGGATACGCAGCGGCTGACCTGCGCCAATATTCCCTGTATCCACGGCCGCAACCTCGCCGCTGATCTCGAGGCCGAACTTGGCCTGCCCGTCCTAATTGCAAATGACGCGGATTGTTTCGCTATGGCGGAAGCCGATCTCGGCGCCGGGCGCGGCCACCGCATCGTTCTGGGCGCCATTCTCGGAACCGGCGTCGGCGGTGGCGTCGTCGCAGATGGCCGGCTGATCAATGCCGCGGGCGGCTTTGCTGGCGAATGGGGTCATGGCCCGGCGCTGGCATCTCATGCCGGCAATCCGCCGGTTGCCATTCCGGCCTTTCCCTGCGGCTGCGGCCAGACGGGCTGCGTCGATACGGTCGGCGGCGCCCGCGGCCTCGAGCGGCTGCACAAAACGCTGCATGAAATCGACCTGTCCAGCCAGGAGATCATCGATGATTGGCTGAAGGCTGAGGCCAAGGCGGCTCGCACCATCGATGTCTTCGTCGACCTCGTCGCCTCGCCACTCGCCCTGACGGTGAATATCACGGGTGCCACCATCGTGCCCGTCGGCGGCGGTCTTTCGAATGTCGAAGAGCTGCTTGCGGAGCTGGACAAGGCTGTCCGTCAGCGCATCCTGCGCAAATTCGATCGCCCGCTCGTGGTCCGCAGCGAATGCCGCGTCGAGCCGGGCCTGATCGGCGCCGCACTGCTCGGCTTGAAAGCGGAAGCCGCGGAAACCACGGTCTGACTAACGAAAATGGCGCGGTTCTCACCGCGCCATCGTCTTTCCCGTCATTCGGCCGCCAGGGCCGGCGGGTGCATTTCCTCCGCGTCTTCAGGTGCGTTGCCGTTTGCGACACCGTCCTTGGCCGCAGCTGCTTTCGGCTCCTTGCCGAAGAAGAGGGCGTAAGCGGCGGGCAGCACCAGGATTGTCAGCACCGTCGCGACAAGGATGCCGCCCATCATCGCATAGGCGAGCGGACCCCAGAAAACGCCGCGCGAGATCGGGATCAGCGCCAGGACAGCCGTCAGCGCCGTCAGCATGATCGGGCGGAACCGCCGCACGGCAGCACCGACGATCGCTTCCTGCCTGTTCATCCCCGCCTTGATGTCCTGGTCGATCTGGTCGACGAGGATAATCGAGTTGCGGATGATGATGCCGAGCAGCGCGATGACGCCGAGGATGGCGACAAAGCCGAACGGAGCGCCCGATATCAGCAGGGCCGCAGCCGCACCGATGATCCCGAGCGGACCGGTCGCCAGCACCAGCATCGCCTTGCCGAAGTGCTGCAGCTGCGCCATCAGCAAGAGGACGATGACGACGAGCATGATCGGTGCCTTGGCCGCGATCGAGGCTTGGCTTTCGGCGGAATCTTCCGCGCCACCCTGGATCTCGATCTTGTAACCGGCCGGCAGGCTGTCTCGTAGCGGCTGCATGTCGGCATACATCTTCATAACTACGTCGTTCGACTGGACGCCATCCGGCAATGTTGCACGAACGCTGATCGTCGGCAGACGGTTGCGCCGCCATTCGATCCCCTGCTCCAGAACGGGCACCACCTTGGCAACCTGGGAGACTGGGACGAAGCCGCCGAAGTCCGTCGGCACGTAGACCGAGTTGACGGCCGACAACAGCGAGCGATTGGTTTCCGGCTCACGGGCGACGATCGACACCGTCTCCTCGCCGTCACGGAAATCATCGAGCGGGGCGCCGGAGACAGCCGTTTGCAGCATCTGGCGAACACGCTGCGACGTAACGCCAAGCGCACGGGCACGGTCCTGATCGATCACCAGCTTCATCGCCGGCACCGGCTCCAGCCAGTCGTCGTGGATCGCACCGAGTTGCGGATTGGCTTCAAACTTCGCCTTCACCTCGTCGGCGATTCTGCGGACTTCCTGACGATCCGGTCCCATGATGCGCATCTGCACCGGCCAGCCCGTCGGCGGGCCAAGGAACAGACGATCGACCTTGCCTCTGATATCAGGGAAGTCTTCCGCAAGGATGGTCCGCAGCTTGACAATCAACCGCTCGCGCGCCGGCTCGTCGTTTGCCATGACGAGAAGCTGCGCGAAGTTCGGATTGCGGAGCTGCTGGTCGAGCGGCAGGAAGAAGCGCGGGGCGCCCTCGCCGATGTAGGTGGCGACGAACTTCTTGTCCTTGTCATCCATGATCTTGGCTTCGAGCGCTTTTGCCTGCGTCTCGACTTCCTTGATGCTGGTGCCCTCTGGCAGCCAGAGATCAACAAGGATTTCCGGGCGCGAAGATTGCGGGAAGAAGTTCTGCGGGATGAACTGGAACGCCCAAAGGCTGGTCGCAAAGGTCACCAGCGTCATGGCAATGACGATCATGCGATGGCGCACCGCCCAGCTGACCGTCGCTCTCAGGCGATGATAAAACCGCGTGTCGAAGGCATCGTGATGCTCGCCCGCATGGTGGCGCTGCTTCAGGATCATGTAGCCGAGCCATGGCGTGAAATAGACCGCCACGAACCATGAGACAACCAGCGCAATGCCGACCACGTAGAACAGCGTACGCACATATTCGCCGGCGGTCGACGCCGCAAAGCCGACCGGGATGAAGCCCGCGGTGGTAATCAGCGTGCCGGTCAGCATCGGGAAGGCGGTCGAGGAGTAGGCAAAACTGGCCGCTTCGATCTTTACAAGGCCTTCCTCTAGCTTTCGCTCCATCAGCTCGACGACGATCATGGCATCGTCCACGAGTAGGCCGAGCGCGATGATGAGTGCGCCGAGCGAAATGCGCTGCAGATCGATGCCGAACTCGTACATGATGGCGAAGGTCGCTGCCAGCACGAGCGGGATGGCGATGGCGATAACGAGACCAGAGCGCCAGCCGATCGACAGGAAGGAGACGATCAGCACGATGATCAGGGCCTCGCCAAGCGCATGCATGAACTCGCTGATCGCATCGGTGACGACGTCGGGCTGGTTGGAGATCTGGTCGACGGCGACACCGTAGGGCAGTGATCCCGCGAACCGCTCGTAGGTCGATTCGACATCCTTGCCGACATCGGTGACCTTGAAGCCCTTGGCCATGACGACGCCGACCTGGACGCTTTCATGCCCGTTGAAGCGATACTTGCGCTGATAGGGATCCTCGAGGCCCGAATAGACGGTAGCTATATCGCCAAGACGCGTGACCTGATTGCCGGCCTTTAGCCGCAGTTCGCGGATGTCCTCGGCCTTCGTTACGTCGCCTCCGACGGAAATCCGCACCGAACGTGTGCCGGTGTCGACGGAGCCGGCCGGATCGACGCTGTTCTGTCCCTTGATCGCGTTCTGCAGGTCGAGCACGGTCAGTCCGCGTTCGGCCAGAGCCTTCGAGGATACGTCGATGTAGATCTTCTCTGGCTGATCGCCGATGATGACAGCCTTCTCAACGCCCGGCGTCGTCAGAAGCATGTCACGCGCCTGGATGGCGAATTTCTTCAGCTCCGGATAGCTGTAACCTTCGCCGCTGATCGAATGCAGCGTGATGTAGGTATCGCCGAACTCATCGTTGAAATAGGGTCCAAGCAGCCCTTCGGGCAACTCGCTGGAAATGTCGCCGACCTTCTTGCGCACCTGGTAGAAGGCGTCAGCGACCTGCTGGCTGTTGGTATCGCCCTTCACCTGCAGGGTGATGATGGCGCTGCCGGCCCGCGTGTAGGATTTCACCCAATCGATATGCGGCGTTTCCTGGAGCTTGCGCTCGATCTTGTTGACGACCTGGTCTTCCATCTCCTGGATGGAGGCGCCCGGCCAGATGGCCTGCACGACCATGACGCGGAAGGTGAAGTCCGGGTCTTCCTTCTGGCCCATGCGCATCAAGCCAAGGACGCCGGTGATCAGGATCAGGCCGAACAGGAAGCGTGCAATGCTCGGATGGCCGATCGCCCAGCGTGACAGGTTGAAGGGGCGCTTTTCGGCGTTGGAGTTGTCCATGGTCATAATCCTCTCCTGACCAGGCCTTAACGGATGACGTCGGCGGTTTCGGCCTGCGCCGACTGCTGTTCGGGCAGCTTGACCTTCAGGTTCTCGGCCATGAACTGCGTGCCGGCCGCGACGACGAGGTCGCCGGTTTTCAGGCCGTCGGCGACGTGGACGCCAGCGCCGGTGAAGTCCGTAACCTTGATTTCGCGGGCATGGACGGTCGATGCATTGCGATCGACGATCCAGACGATCTTCTTGCCATCCTTCTCGGCGAGCGCGCTGAGCGGAATGGCGACGTTGGTCTCGGCATTGCCAACGGCGGCCTCGATCGTCGCCGTCATGCCGAGCAGCACGCGATCGTCGTTCGGAAGGCTGACGCGGACCGAGAAGGTGCGCGACTGCGCATCGGCACTGCCGGAAACCTCACGCACCTTGCCATCGAGCACGAGCTTGTTGTCCGACCAGAAGCTGGCCTTGACGGTCTTGCCGGGTTTGAACTGCGCGATGTCGTTCTCCGGAACGGCGATCTGCACTTCCTTCTCGCCATCAAGCGCGACGGTCGCGACAGGCGTGCCAGCCGCGACGACCGCGCCTGTGTCGGCGCTGATCGAGGTAACGATGCCACTACGGTCGGCCTTCAACTCGGTATAGGCGACCTGGTTCCTAGCCTGGTCGACCGACGACGCCGCGGCATCGCGCGTCGAGACGGCCTGATCATAGCTAAGGGCTGCCTGCTCCATCTGCGATTTCGCCGTGACACTCTTGTCGAACAGTTGCTGCGCGCGTTTGTTGGCGAGATCAGCGGTTGCCACGCCCTTTTCGGCGGCGGCGAGGTTCGCCTCGGCGGTCTTGACCGCCAGTTGATAGTCCGTCGGGTCGATTTGGGCGAGCAGATCGCCCGGCTTGACGCGATCGCCGATGTTGACACGGCGGTCGGTGATCTTGCCGGCGACCCGGAAGCCGAGGTTCATCTCGACACGAGCCTTCACTGCACCGGAATAGTCCAGCGCGCGGGTATCGCCGGCCTCGGCAATCTCCACGACCTTTACCGGCCGGATGACCTCTTTCGTCTCGGCTTTCTTCTCGTCGCTGCATCCGGATACGGCAAGTGCGACGGCGCCGAGGAGCGCGAGACTGACTACGGACGGCAACTGAACTCTCTTCAGCGAAATCATCTTTCGCACTCCTGAAATCGGCTATCGGTTGATTTGCGGCCCTTGCCGCGAATTATTTCTTTAGCGCCCTGATCGAGAACTCGACCAGTTCGTCGACGGTGGCGCGGTTGGTCTTGGCAAGACATTGCGCCACCATCTGCGGATGACAGAGGCTGATTGTTGCAGCCCCGAAGCAGCGGGACGCGACATCCGCGTCCTGCTCGGCAAACTCGCCGGCAGCGATCCCCTCACGGATCACTTCGGCGAGCAATTCATGAATACTGTCGATATGCCTTTCGATGACGTGCCAGTCGCGCTCGATGGCGACGATGACCATCTCATGCACTTTTTCCTGATCGAGCATGGTGTCGACCGTAATCTGATACTGGCCCTGCACAAAACGTCGCAGCCGGTCGGAAGCGCTGATCGGCAGGTGGCAGACGTCGTACGCCATCTGGTAGCTGTGAACCAGCATACGGCCACAGATCGCCTGGTGGATCTCCACCTTCGAGGCGAAGAAGCGATAGACGTTGGCCGGCGACATGCCGAGATCACGAGCGATGTCTGCCACCGTCGTCTTCGAATACCCGTAGTGACGGAAAAGCCGCTCGGCAGCGTCGAGAATGCGGGTCACATTCTCCTGGCGCGTTATTTCGATCGTGTTTTCCGCAGCATCGTTAATCAATTTTGCGCACTCACTTACGACTGACGATTTTTGAATTTCGTCAGTCGTAAGACATCATTCGTAATTTGTCAAGGTTTGGCCGCATCTGAGACTCACGGCCGATCTGGTGTAAATAGGATGGGCATCTGCCAACTCTCGCCGTTCCCGCTTATCTGCGCGCGTGGCGAGCACGGAAAATCGCCCCGACGGCTTGGGCCGCAGGGCGCATAGATTCAGTCGATCGAAGCTTGGAAAGATGGACAGGTGACGAAGTGCCGACACCTCGGTGCGGCACTCGGTCTCACCTCAAGGCTCAGGCGAGCTTGACGTCGAGCGAGATCGGGACAGCCGAAAGGGCCTTGGAGACAGGGCATCCGGCCTTGGCCTTGTTGGCGAGCTCGATGAATGTCCTTTCATCGGCATTCGGAACCGTGCCGGTCAGCGTGAGATGGATCGCCGTGATGGCAAAGCCGCTCTCTACGCTCTCGAGCGTCACCTTTGCCGTCGTTTCCATATCGGTCGCCTTGAGACCCGCCTCCTCAAGGATCAGCGACAAGGCCATCGTGAAGCAGCCGGCATGCGCCGCCCCGATCAGTTCCTCCGGATTTGTCCCTGGGATGCCTTCGAAACGGCTCGAAAAGCCGTAGGGATAGTGTTTGAGCGCGCCACTCTGCGTGGAGATCTGCCCCTTGCCGTCCTTCAGTCCACCGGACCACTGCGCTGAACCTGTACGATTGATCTGCATGCCGTCCTCCTGTTTTGGATGAGAGAAAGCGGGCTGTCGCCGCTTCGCCCGATCTACGAGGCAACCCGCCTCTTCGACCGATATAATCCTCTATCGGCAGAAGGCGACAACGCCGTGAAATTTCTTCTGACGGCGCACGGACAGAAGGCGTCAGATCTCGATTCGCGCCGTGTCGAGCGTATAAAGCTCCTGCGCGCGCTTGACGCCACGGAGCGCGTAACGGCCGATGCAGGCCAGCGCGCCGCGTTCGTTCTCCGGGATCGTCGCCGCAAACTCCGACGACATCAGCACGTTGAGATCGACCGATCGGCACATCGAGGCAATCCGGCTGACTTCGTTGACGGCGGGGCCGATGACGGTAAAGTCCAGTCGCTCGCGGCTGCCGATATTGCCATAGAAGACATCACCGATGTGCAGGCCGATATAGACCTCGGTCGTCGGCCGTTCTTCCAGCGCGCGCTCATCGTTCAACGCCTTCAGCTTCTGCCGCAGCAATCGCTCGGCTTGCAGCGACGCAGCACAGGCATCGGCAGGCTCGTCCGCCTTGAAGATCGCCAGGACACCGTCGCCGATCAGCTTCAACACATCGCCACCGGTCTCATGGATCGCGGAAATGACCACATCGCTATAGGCGTTCAGCATCGGCAGGATTTCTTCCGGCGGCGCGGTGTCGGATATTTTCGTATAGTTCAGAAGATCCGAGAACCAGAGAGCCGCCGAGATCCGCTCCGACTTGCCTCGGGTGATTTTGCCTTCCAATACCTGCCGCGCGGCGTCATCGCCAAGATAAACCTCCGCGATGGTCCTCGCGATACGCGCCAGCGCGATACACTTGATCGCAAGGGCCAACACCGGCACCAGCTTCCGCAGAATGATGAGATCGTGATCAGAAAATCCCTCGGGATGGCGGGTCGCGAAATGAGAGAAGAAGCAATCCATCTCGCCGATCGTGCCGGCCTTGGCAAACCGGTGGACCATCGCGACGAAATCGGTGTGGCCCTGCGCCTGCATCGTGTCGAGCATGGCGAAGTCGGCCGGATCGCCAAAACCGATGCGCCGTCTGACCTCGTTCTCCTCTCCCGCCCACAGATAGTAGAAGGCGGAACGTTGCCAGCTCTCCAATGCCGGTCCTTCGCTGGTGGAGCCATACTCGAATTCGGTCTCGATCTCCTCCTGGCTGTCCCAACGGAACGCCCGGCCTTCGTGTACGGGATGCAGTGTGTCCATCAGAGCCATGCCGCGATCGAGCGGCAAGCCACGTTCGCGGCAGGCGTCGCAGAAGCCGGTCAACAGTTCGGCCTCCGACGCGCCCTTGAGCCCCTGCTCCGTCAGCCAGGCCGCAACTGTCCCTATATCGCTGTATTCCATACCGTTTCCCTCGCTCCTGCGAAAGCACTATCGCGATTTTACCGCTAAGGGAAAGGCAAACCTCAATAGTTAGCAGGCATGTTGTAAGGTGTAACAATCTCCAGCGACGACAATGCCGGAGGCGCAATTCCGCCCCTGACAGAACGGCCCATGACGGCGCGAAAGGCCGAGCGGGCATCCGTGCGCAGATCGTGGTGCAAGACGAAGCCGATCTTGCGGTCGGCAAGCAGCGCGCGATTGTCCGCATCGAGATCATGCGCGACGAACACGCGGATCGGCCGCTTCGCCGCCTCGAAGGCGGCCAGCACCGCCTGGTTTCCGCCGCCGATGGAATAGACCGCGTTGATCGCCGGATCCGCCGCGATTGCACGAGCGGCCAGCGTGCCCGTCGCTGCATCCGTTCCGTGGCCTTCGCTGATTTCGATCATCCCAATCTGGGGATAGCGTTCGCGCAGCACGCGGCGAAAGCCCATCTCGCGCTCCTCCTCACCGCGAAATCGACCGCTGGAGAGCGTGACGAGAACCCGCCCGGGCGCGTGGCCGAAATGCTCGCCAATAAGATAGGCTGCAGTCTCACCGGCCGCTCGATTATCAGCGCCCGCGTAAGCACTGCGGGAAGAATTTGGCAGGTCCGTCACCAAAGTGACTACCGGAATGCCGGCGTCCGTTGCGCGGGAAACCGCAGCAGTGACCTCCGGAACATCCGGTGCTTTCAAGACGATGCCGTTCGTGCCGCGCAGCCGGACCCGGTCGAGCAACTGCACCAGCTCTGCCTGCTTCATCACCTCGGCGAAATGGAAGCGGCACCGGAACACCGTCGGCAGAAAGGTGGCGACCTCCGCCTCAAAGGCATCGCGAACGGCGGTGCTGAAGCGGTCCGGCGTTTCCATCACGACATCGATGGCGAGCTTCCGCCCGCTCACCTCGCCGCCGATCTGCTGCTTTTCCAGCTCTGCGATCGCAGCCTGCACCCGCATCATCGTCTGATGCCTGACGCCACTCCTGCCATTGAGAACGCGATCCACCGTCGCTGTGCTCAGCCCGGCCTGGAAGGCGATATCCTTGACGAGAAACCGGTGTGCCACACAATCCGTCTTGATGGTTTTTTGATGGATTCCTGATCTATAACACACCAGTCGGCGGCGTATAGTGCCCTCATCGGAAAGGGAGGAGCACCTGATGAAAACCGACAACCTTCAGAAATTGCGCGCCGATCGCGTCTGGCTGACCGAGGATGCTTGCGATCTCGGCGACTTCCGCAAGCTTGCCGAAAAGACAACGGCTCTCGCCGACTATCCGACGGCCGACGCCGTCGAAAAGAACATTCTGATTTATGATAGCCCCAAGGTCGCTGCAGCGATCGCCAGCGGCCGCAGAGCGGTTCTCGCCGAGATCTGCGAAGCCTTTGGCGACGGCCCGGGCGTCGTCGTTTTCAAGCGCGCCTACAGGGATCCCGGCGTCATCGACCGCGCCAGCGCAATATTCAGCGAGATCATCGAGGAGCAACACCGAACCGCGAGCGGCGGCGGCGATCACTTTGCTAAGCCGGGTGCCAATGACCGCATCTGGAACTCGCTGGAAAAGCACTGCCTCGCCGATCCCGAGAACTTCGCCGAGTACTACGCAAACCCCATCGTCGCGATCGCAAGCGAAGCCTGGCTGGGCCCAAGCTATCAAATGACCGCCCAGGTCAACCGGGTCAATCCGGGTGGCGCGGCACAGTCCGCGCACCGCGACTACCATCTCGGCTTCCAGTCTTCCAAGGTGATCGAGCAATTCCCGGCGCATGTGCACCGGCTCTCGCCGGTGCTGACGCTGCAGGGCGCGATCACTCATTGCGACATGCCGCTCGAAAGCGGTCCAACCCTCTTCCTGCCGCACAGCCAGACCTATGAGCCGGGCTACCTCGCGCTCAAGCGCCAGGAGTTCAAGGACTATTTCGAGACGCATCATGTCCAGCTGCCGCTCGAAAAGGGCGACGTGGTGTTCTTCAATCCGGCGCTGTTCCACGCGGCTGGTACGAACCGCTCGACCGACATCAAGCGCGTCGCTAATCTGCTGCAGGTCTCCTCGGCATTCGGGCGGGCAATGGAGACCGTGAACCGCGAGCGCATGAGCGCCAAGCTGTTCCCGGCTTTGAAGGCCCTGAGGGGCAAGCTGTCCGAAATCGAGATCGGCTATGCCGTTGCCGCCTGCGCCGAGGGCTACTCGTTCCCGACCAACCTCGACCGCGACCCACCGCTTGGTGGCCTCGCGCCGAAGACGCAAGCGCAGCTGATGCACGAGGCGCTGCGGGAGGATTGGGATGACGCGCGGTTCCTCTCGGCACTGGCGCAACAGAGCGAGCGGCGACTAAGCTGACGCATCCGCATTGACGAAATCAGCTCCCGGCGCCTTGGTGCCGGGAGCTTTCGGCATATAGGCCATCATTCAAAGGAGGAGTACATGACAACAAACCACAGCCGCCTCGACGGCAAGATCGCCATCGTAACCGGCGGCACTCAGGGACTCGGGGCAACGATCGCCCGCCTCTTCGCCGAGCGCGGCGCCAAGGGCCTTGTCATCTGCGGCCGCAACGAGCAGAAGGGAAAGGCCAAGGCCCATGAGATCGCTGCCGCCACCAGGGCCAAGGTCGTTTATGTGAAGGCCGACCTTGGCCAGGTCGAGGATGCCAGAAACGTCGTTCAAGTCTGCGACGAGACATTCGGTCGCGTGGATGCCTTGGTGAATGCGGCCGCCATCACCGACCGCGGCACAATTTTGAACACCAGTCCGGAGCTCTTCGACGCCATGTTCGCCGTCAATGTCCGTGCCCCGTTCTTCCTGATGCAGGAGACAGTAAAAGTGATGCGGCGCGAAAAAATCGAGGGTACCATCGTCAATATCGGCTCCATGTCGGCCAAGGCAGGGCAGCCCTTCATTGCCGCCTATTGCGCCTCGAAAGGTGCACTGGAAACCCTGACAAAGAACACCGCCTACGCGCTTCTACGCAACCGCATCCGCGTCAACGGCCTCAATATCGGCTGGATGGCCTCCGAGGGCGAGGACCGCATTCAGCGGGAATATCACGACGCACCGGCTGATTGGCTGGAAAAGGCGACCGCGGCCCAGCCGTTCGGCCGCCTCGTGGATCCCGAGGAAGTGGCGCGTGCCTGCGCCTATCTTTCCTCGCCGGAATCAGGCCTCATGACCGGGTCCGTGATCTGCTTCGACCAGTCGATCTGGGGCGCCTATGACGGCTCGCCGCATCCGGACACAGCCCTCTAAAAAATGCAGAGCCCGGCGCTTTTGCCGGCGCCGGGCTCTGGAACACATGACCGTTTACGTTTACGAAGATCGTCACATCGCTTTGGGAGGAGCTGACCCGTGTCAGAAGATGCGCTCTATGACATTCGTGACGACCGTTTCCGTGGCTTGATCGCCGGCAGCGCCCGGCTGGAAGAACTTTATAGCGGCTGTCGTTGGGCAGAGGGTCCCGTCTGGTTCTCGGACCTCAATTGCCTGATCTGGAGTGATATTCCCAATGAGCGGATGATGCGCTGGGTGCCCGACGGTAGCGTTTCAGTTTTCCGCTCTCCCTCGAATTACGTCAACGGCAACACCCGGGACCGCCAGGGCCGGTTGGTTTCCTGCGAGCACGGCGGCCGCCGCGTGACTCGCACTGAATTCGACGGCCGCATCACGGTGCTGGCCGACAGCTACAAAGGCAAACGCCTGAACTCTCCGAACGACGTCGTCGTGAAATCGGACGGCTCGATCTGGTTCACCGACCCGACCTACGGCATCATGTCCGACTACGAGGGCCATAAGTCCGAGCCCGAACAGGAAACCCGCAACGTCTACCGCATCGACGCATCGACGGGCGAGATCGAAGCTGTTGCCACGGATTTCATTCAGCCCAACGGCCTAGCCTTCGCGCCGGATGAGAAGCAGCTCTACATCGCCGATTCCGGCTCCCGAAACCATGATGTCCCCCGCCACATCCGCGTTTTCGACATCGTGGACGGCAAAAGGCTCGCGAACAGCCGGTATTTCTGCTCGATAGACAGCGGCGTGCCGGATGGGTTCCGTTTCGATGTCAGCGGCAATCTCTGGACCAGCGCTGCCGATGGCGTTCACTGCTTCGCGCCCGACGGCACGCTCCTCGGCAAGATCAAGGTGCCGCAGACGGTCTCGAATATCGCCTTCGGCGGCGTAAAGAAGAACCGACTGTTCATCACCGCCACCCAATCGCTCTATTCGATTTACACCACGACCAACGGCGCCCAATATCCATAGGATAGCATCGCGCGCCACTAGGACGTCAGCGCTGACTACCAGTTAGCCATCTCCAATCCAGAAAGAACCATCGATGCTTGAGTTTCCACGCGCCCTTCAGCAGCGCCAATCTGTTCGCAACGCCTTTTGCATGGGAGCCTGAGATGCGTTCCGTCGTCTCTTTCAACGAGAGCTGGAGTTTCCACGAGGGTTACGGCCAGCGCCTGCTCGGGAGCTTCGATGGCTCAGCGACCGTCAGCCTGCCACACACGGCCGTTGAACTGCCGTTCAACTACTTCGACGAGACAAGCTACCAGCGGGCGTTCACCTACCAAAAGATCCTGCGCTGGATGCCGGAATTCGAGGGCCGTGAGGTCTCGCTTGTCTTCGACGCCGCCATGGCCGATGCCGTCGTCTATTTGAACGGTGAAGAGATCATCGCGCACAAGGATGGCTACACACCGTTCGAGGCGCGCCTCAACGGCAGCCTGGTGGTCGGCGACAATCTGATTACCGTGAAAATCGACGGCAGCGAAAACCCTGAAATCCCGCCCTTCGGCGGCCGCATCGACTACCTGACCTATGCCGGCATTTACCGTGACGTCTGGCTGAAGGTCACGGACCCGGTTTCCATCGCCAACCTGAAGATCGAAACCCACAATGTGTTGGCGGAGGAAAAGTCGGCAAGCGTGCGTGTCGATCTTGCCAATCTGCAACAACTCACCTTCCTGGGCTCGGTATCCGCATCCCTGAAGGATGAGGATGGGCGCGTGCTCGCCACGGCTTCCGCGGAAACGACCGGTGAAGATGTTACTCTCTCTTTCAATGAGCTGACCGGTATATCGCTCTGGGATATCGACAATCCGGCGCTTTACGAAGTCACCGTCGAACTGAAGACAAGTCACGGTTCCGACCGCGTCTCGTCGCACTTCGGCTTCCGCACCGCCGAGTTCACGATCGAAGGCTTTCTTCTCAATGGCCGGCCGCTGAAGCTACGCGGTCTCAATCGCCACCAGGCTTTCCCCTATGTCGGCTATGCCGCTGGCAGATCGGCCCAGGAACGCGACGCCGATATCATGAAATCCGTGCTGAAGTGCAATATCGTCCGCACGTCGCACTATCCGCAATCGAAGTGGTTCCTCGATCGGTGCGATCGCATTGGTCTTCTGGTCTTCGAGGAAATCCCAGGCTGGCAGCATATCGGCGACGTCGAATGGCAGCAGGAATCGATCCGCAACGTGCGGCGCATGATTGAGCGCGACTGGAACCATCCCTCGATCATCATCTGGGGCGTTCGCATCAACGAATCACAGGACAGCCACGATTTCTATGTCGAGACCAACCAACTTGCCCGTGAACTGGACCGTACGCGGCAGACCGGCGGCGTCCGCTACATAACCGACAGCGAACTGCTCGAAGACGTCTACACGATGAACGACTTCATCCTCGGCAACGAGGAACTGCCCGGCAACAACCGCCCGCGCACGGCGCTTCGTCCACAGCAGGAATCCACCGGTCTGTCGTACAAGGTGCCCTACATGATCACCGAGTTTGGTGGCCACATGTATCCCACCAAGATCTACGACCAGGAGGCTCGCCAAGCCGAGCATGTCCGCCGACATCTCGAGGTGCTGAACGCAGCCTATGGCGATCCTGATATCGCGGGTGCGATCGGCTGGTGCATGTTCGACTACAACACCCACAAGGACTTCGGCTCCGGCGACCGCATCTGCTACCACGGCGTCATGGACATGTTCCGCGAGCCGAAGTTTGCCGCCTATGTCTACGCGAGCCAATGCGATCCGTCCGAAGAGGTCGTCATGAAGCCCGTCACCTTCTGGGCTCGCGGCGAGCGCAACATCGGCGGCGTTTTGCCGTTGATCATCCTGACCAACTGCGATGAGGTCGAATTGCGATACGGCGCGGTGACGAAGCGGATCGGCCCGGACCGCGAGAACTATCCGCACCTGCCGCATCCGCCTGTCGTTCTCGACCACCGCCATTTCACGCCGGACGAGCTTGGCACGTGGGGGCTTGAATGGATCGATGGCGAATTCACCGGCTACATTGCGGGCGAGCCGGTTGCCAGGTTGACGCTCGCGGCCGACCCGCTGCCGACAACGCTGCAGGTCGTTGCCGACAGCCCGACTTTAAAGGCCCGGGAGCGCGACACGACCCGCGTCATCATCCGCGCGCTCGATCAGCAGGGACAGCGCCTGCCCTTCATGAATGACAATGTCACCCTGCACGTCGACGGACCGGCGAAGATTGTCGGGCCGGCATCGATTCCGCTACAGGGCGGCACGGCCGGCTTCTGGTTGGAAGCGACAGGACTGACCGGCGCGATCAGCGTACAGGCGAACTGCAGCCGGCTCCCTGCCGTCAAGATCGAACTGACCGCCGTTTGAGCATAATGGCGGTACGCCCGACCTCGCGGGGCGTGCCGTCAGCCGGACCGCGCCGGCTGCACTGACCGGACTGTGCCGTTGTTGTCGACGATGCAAGAGAACTTCTTGCCGCCGGCATCGAGATCGACGCCGAAGGTGCCGTCGGGCAGTTGACGGGAGGCCGTGGGCAGTACCTTGGCGTTCGCGCCGGCAATTCCGGCCGCCGAATTGGCGCAGAGTAGCTGGAGATCCGCCGGTGCGGTCTGCAACGTGGTGCGGGCCATGCTGTCAGGCGCTGGCGGCGTCGGCGGCGTGCAGGCGCCAAGCAACGCCGCGCTCGCCATTGCCGTTATCGCCCAGCCGATCGAAATTCCCCTCGCGATTCTCTGCCCCAAGATCCTGTCCCCCGACTAGCGTTGTTTTCTCCATTTCCGGCGCTTGTGCCGGACCTATTGTCAGACGCCCTTGTAGAGCGCCGCCCCCTGCATCAGCACGATGACCTTGGCGCCAATCTTGATCCGCGAGGCGAGGTCGACGATGTCGTTATTGTTCATACGGATGCAGCCGGAGGAAACGTCGAGACCGATGGTCCAAGGTTCCGCCGTCCCATGGATGCGATAGATGGTGTCCTGGTCGCCTTCGTAGAGGTAGAGCGCCCGGGCACCCAATGGATTTTCCGGTCCGCCCGGCATCCCGGCTGCCCACTTGGCCGCGTTCGGGTCACGCGCCACCATTTCGGCCGGTGGTGTCCAGGTCGGCCATTCCGCTGTCCGGCCCACACGCACGATCCCGGCCCAACCGAAGCCTTCGCGCCCGACGCCGATACCGTAGCGGATGGCCTGCCCGCCAGGCTGGGTGAGGTAGAGGAAATGCTGGTTGCCGTCGATGATGATCGTTCCTGGCGGCTCCGCGGTCCTGAAGGTCACGGTCTGCATCCGGAATGCTTCCGGCGGTTGGTTGTTGCGCGCGTAGTACTGGCGAGCTTTCTTCTTGTCGTAGTCGACCCAAGTGTGCGTCTTGGAGTCATAGATCTGTGTCTGAGCCCAGGCAGCCAGGGGGCCGAGGCAGGCTGCCGCAGCAAGCAGAGCCAAAGTCAGCTTGCGCGGCCGGATGGCCTCTTTCCTCTTCACCGGAAATTTGCAGCGTGCCGTCATTGCTTAGCCCACCCATCCACGCGCTTTGCGTTGTCGGCGACCCATTTTTTCGCGTAGTCGAGCGGCGGTATGCGGTCGACTTCAAGCGCATAGCTCATCGCCGTCGCCTCCTCCGGCGTCAGATCGACTTTTTCCAGAAACGCCGCGATCTCGGGGCGTTTCTTGGCGAAAGCGGCGCCGTATCCGATGCGGAAGTTGGCTGTATCCCAGGCCGTCGATGCGGAGGACTTGGTGACCCAGAGCGGATCACTGGGACCGACGAGCTTCCACTTGCTGGCATCATGCGGGGGCTCGGTAAGGCGGACGATCCTGTGCAGGTCAAAGATGAAGTGCGGCGCGTAGCAGGCAAAGACAAGCGGCTGGTTTGTTGCGATCGCGATATCCAGCCCCGCCATGGCGACTTCTTCTTCCGACTCGACCAGCGTCAGGTTCTTGGCGTAGCCGTAGGTGTTTGCCCGCACCCGCTCGATCCCCGTCGAAGCCCAGGTCGGCGCGCCGAGCCACAGCTCGCCCTTGCCGTCACCATCAGTGTCGAGAATCTTTGTTTTCTCCGGATCGCTGAGATCCGCGATCGACTTCAGCCCCTTTTCGGCGGCAGCCGGCGTCGCGCAGATGCCCTGCCATGCCGGCACGCCATGCTTGGCGAGAACCACGGCACCCTTTTCCGTGACAAAGGTTTTGATGACATCTTCGAGGTTCGGCTGCCAGACCTCCGGCTGGATGTCCACCGTGCCTTTCTCCATGCCATTGAACGCAAGTAGCGTCCCGAGCTCCTGCACATCGGCATTGAGCCCGAATTCCTTGGCAATGCTGACCTTGAGAATATTCGCCGTCGCCTGCCCGGAAGGCCAGTTCGGCATCGCGATCACGAGATCGGCGGCGAAGGCGGCACTACTCATCGCAAGCGCTGCGGCGAGAATGGATGAGAAGAGCCCTGAACATGCTACGCACTTCGTCATGCTTGCCCCCAAACATGCGAGAAAGGATCGTAGAAATGCACGTCACATCTTGCAGGCGAACATGCATAAAGCATTTGCATGCGTCAAGTCGAATTGACGTTCGCACCCGGTCCTAGCGAAGGCAGTTTTCGTCTGCCCAAGCCTTGACGCTCGCTGCCATCGTGGCGAGATGATCGGCGACGGAGAAGCCGGATATCTTCTTGCGCGGCGCGAGATCGTGGTCGCCATCCTCGAGCCAACGCAATGATATTGCGGGGGAAAGCGGATAGGTCTCGACCTCCTCGCGCGTACCGAATTCGTCGCGCGTCCCCTGGCAGATAAGCGTCGGTGAACGCAGGTTTCTCAGATGCGCGGTGCGCAGCTGTTGCGGCTTGCCGGGTGGATGAAAAGGATAGCCAATGCACAACAATCCACAGATCGCGCCTTGGTCATATAGCTCGTCGGCAATTATGCTGGCCACTCGTCCGCCCATGGATTTGCCGCCGATGATGAGCGGCCCGCTGCTCGCGACCTCCTTTACCGCCTCCATGTATTCGGGGATGAGGGTCTCGGCTTTCGGCGGCGGTTTTCTTGCATCCGACGTCCGCCGCGCCGCCATGTAGGCGAACTCGAAGCGCGCGATCCGGAAGCCTTTACCGACAAGCGCCTCGGAAGCCGCCGTCATGGACTTCGAGTCCATCGGTGCGCCGGCACCGTGGGCAAGCAGGATGGTGGCTGGGGGATTGTCCGGGCCGGTGATCAGAAACGTCTCGCTCATCGCGATGTCATAGCGCAATGAGCGAAGCCTCACCATATCGGACGTGCAAGGTGATAGCCGGTCAATGGAATTTCGGCATGTCGGGAAGCGCCGAGAATTCTTCGCTGATCATTTCGCTCATGGCGACCAGGATCTCCTTGCGGGAGAAGCCCGACCGTTCGAGTTGCAGGATCATTTGGTCGAGATCCAGTTCGAGCTGACCGCGACAGCAGGCCACCCGATCGGCAGAAACGAGGAGAACTTCTTCAAGAATTAGCATCGCTTCGCTCCTAATTTCCAGAAGCAACCTGCGACTGCGCTAAATGTTCCAGGGACCGCCAGCAACATTTCCTGAACGGCGACTGCGGGATTTTATTACAGATTACTAATTAATATGCGGTCGACGCCCCTTCGATCACCAAATGTCCATGCCGCACTTGGCGGCTTCCCCCCAGGGGCCGTTTCAACTCTGTCTGCCGAGCACATGCACTGGGACAAGATCAGCCAGTGGCCCACGGCGTAATATACCGTATACTACCTCATCCCCTGTGTATTTTACTGCCTTGACGCCCGTACTCATCTTATCCTTTGGAAAACTCGGAGGACATGGCGATGACTGCAAACGAGACGACCCCTCAGTCGATGACCAGTGCCGAAGATCTGCGCAAGCGTGCCCTTGAACTTCAGCTTGCGGAGATGGAACGCGACGACAAGATAAAGGCCCGCGAGGCGACGAAACATGCAGAGTTCGTCGAGGATTTTTTCCAGAAGCATATCGGCGAGACAGAGCGGGCGGTCATCAAACGGCTGGTGATGAAAGCCGCCGCGGACGGAAAATACGAAGCGATGGTCTACAGCTTCCCGTCGAGCCTCTGCTCGGATGGCGGTCGACACATCAACAACAACCTGCCCGGCTGGCAGAATACCCTCCAGGGCAAGGCAAGGGAACTTTACGATCTCTTCGAGACGGCGGCCAAGCCCCAGGGCTATGGGCTGAAGGCGGTGATCATCAATTTTCCGGGGGGCATCCCCGGCGACGTCGGCTTCTACCTGACCTGGGAGCCGCCCGTCGAATAATTCGGAGCGGAAAGCGCGCGATACCGGCCGACAGGGTTTGCGAACGTCCTGCGCTTTGCGGGGTAAGCGGGGAGAAGCTTGGCCCTCCGCGCCAACGGAGCACGCGATGCCACGGTGCGCCAAGACGGCATGGAAGCGCACAGCACTCGCCAGGACGTATTCTCAAGGCATCGGAGCCCGTGGCGATGAAGGCGATTGAAGCATATTGCGAACGCATCTCCTGGCCGTATCGCTCATTGCAGTACACCACCACCTCCGCCTCGAGGTTCGAGCAAAGCCGTTCAGATTCAAGGATGCGCCGCTCATCCGTCGAGCTGGCCGAGGAAGCGCTCCAAGGCGTCGACCCCCAGGTCGTAGGACTCGAAAAGAGCGCTCAATGTCTCGCTTGCCACGGAGACAAGACAGCGACGGATCTCGGGGATCCTCATCATTAGTTTTGCGTCCGCGCTGCTTCGTTGAAGTCGTGGATCGTTCCATATGAGGAATTCAGCAGCCGCGAAGGAGCAGGCATTTCATGGCATCCGGCAGGCCACAGATCGCGGATGTAATCGACCCGGGTGATGCCCTCGGCGAAGTCCTCTTCGGACTGATTATGGCGCTGACATTTACCGTCGGCTCACGGGTCATCTTCACCGAAGGGGGCCTTGACGTCCGCGAGCTGATCGTCGCGACCATCGGCTGCAACGTGGCATGGGGCATCATCGACGCCGTGCTGTTCGTCTTAGGCGTGGTATTCTACAAGAGCCGGCGCGGACACGTCTTTCGGCAGGTCAGGGCCGCTCAAAACGAGCGGGACGCCATTGCTGCGCTCCGGAAGGAATTTCCGATCGACGGCGAACCGCTAGTTTCCGCGGCAGCGGATGAAGAGGCACTCTACCAAGCCATGCTCGGCCTCGCGCGGCGAGGAAGCCCTGCCAACACTCGTCTGTCGAGAGATGATTTTCTCGCCGCCGTCATCGTCTTTCTCCTGGTATCGGCGACATCGCTGCCTGCGGTTATCCCCTTCTTCATGATCAGCAGTGCGGACCTTGCGCTGAGAACCAGCAATTTTCTACTGGTTGCCCTGCTCTTCCTGACAGGCTGTGCCTGGGCGCATTTTTCGGACGCAAAGCCGCTCAACGCAGGCATAACGATGACGTGCCTAGGCCTCGCGCTGGTCGGCATTGCGATTGCTCTCGGGGGGTAGGGATGGTGGACCGCGCTACGCCACCGCCCGCGACAGGGACCAGGAGTGCATCGGACTGGGCATTTCCCCTGCGATTGCACCTCAGCGTCATCATTGTCGGGCTGCTGGCTTGCACGGCGCTGCCGCTCGTGTGGATGGCATATACCCAAGGCAAGGTGACCGCCCTGTCCGCTGGCGAAGCACAAATGCGTCAACTCGGCTTGCGCACCATCGAGAACTACCGCGATGTGTTCAACGGCGGATACACCGCGATCGAGACGGCCGCCGCCGTCCCGCAAATGCTCACGCCGCCACCCCAGGATCTGCCGGCGAAGCAGGCCCTGCTGCTGCGAGAACTGAAGTCGTCCTTCCACATAGACGGGGTCTATGTCGGCTTTGCTGACGGGACGTACATTCAGGCCACCAACCTTGCGACAAATCCGGCGTGGCGCGACGCCTTGAATGCTCCGGCCGACGCCGCATTCGCGGTTCGTGCGATCACGAAGGTCATCGGTATTCCAGTGACGACCTGGACGTTCTTCGACCAGGACATTCGACCTCTCGCTCGGCGCGCAGACGGCGACGAGTCTTCGACCCGCGGTCCCGGCCCTGGTACAAGGCCGCCGTCTCGGAGGGCCGGACGACATCGGTCGGCCCCTATGTTTCCGCTGCGACCAACTACCTCACCCTGACGTTCGCTACGCCCGTAGCCGGGAAGGACCAGGTCGTTATCGGCACCGATGTGATGCTTGTGACCTTGGGAGAGGTTGTCGATACCGGGACGATCTCGGAAGCGGCGCATGGCTACGTATTCGACAGCACTGGCCGCCTGATCGTTCACTCCGACCCCGTGATCATGACGAAACTGCGCGATCAGATGCGTCGCGGGAGGCTGATGTCTGTTGCAGACGTGGCAGCGACAGACCCAGCCATCCCGGCCGTCGCGAATCTGGCACAGGACCGCAGCCGGCCGGATGGCGATGTCTTCCGCTTTCTGGTGAATGGCCGCGAGTATCTGGCCCAAAGCTTTCGTGCGGAAATAGCCGGCATGCTGAAAAACTACACGGTCGTCATCGCAGCACCGCTTGACGACCTGGTCGGTCCTGTCGAGCGGACCCTGAGGCGCAATCTGGCTGCCGCAGCCGCCTTCCTGTCGGCGGGCGCGATCGCCGCGATCATCATCTCCCGGTTGATCAGCCGCTCGCTCTATGCGTTGGCCGACGAGGCGAGGCAACTGGGCAATCTGGAATTCAAACAGAGCCGCGTCTCGCGCTCCTGGATATCCGAGGTGAACGCGCTCGGCAAAGCGCTCGGTTCCGCCCGTGATACCATCCGGATGTTCTCGCTCTACGTGCCGCGTGAACTGGTCCGCAGGATTGTCATGACAGGCCAATCAGCGATCGGCTCCGCCTCCAGGCAGGAGATCACTGTCCTCTTCACCGACATCAGAGAGTTTACCACCATCTCCGAACGGCGCTCGCCCGAAGAGGTCGTCGCCCTGCTTTCCACCTATTTCGAAACCCTCAATATGATTGTCGAGCGCCACGGCGGTACCATAGTGCAATATATCGGCGACTCCGTTTTGGCGATGTGGAACGCACCGGTTCATGACGAGCGGCATATCGAAAACGCCTGCCGTTGTGCCTTGTCGATGAAAGCGGCGATCGACGAGATGAATGCTTCCAATCGCGCCGCCGGTCGCCCCGAACTCGTTACCCGCTTCGGCCTGCACACCGGACCGGCCGTCGTCGGCAGCGTCGGCGCCGAAACCCGCCGGCAATACACCGCAATCGGAGACACTGTAAACATCGCCTCGCGACTGGAGGGCCTGAACCGCGACTATGGAACCTCGATCCTCGTCAGCAGCGCGGTCCGCAACGCAGTTGCGGAGAATTTCAGTTTCCTGCCTATCGGCACTGTCAGCGTCAGGGGCCGAACGGGGCAGACCGAGCTTTACGAGCTTCGGGGCTAGTATCGCTCGAACAATCCGTCCATTGCAGGAAGGCTCTTGGCCCCTGCCAGAGAGCGCGGCTATAGCGATCGGTAGGGGATATCGGATGGCCTTGAGGCTTCTACGCTCAGGTGCCTCGTGGCGATCGAAGCTGCCTGGAGTATTCGCTCTTTCTGCAGGCTGGGTACCGCGATCACCGTCTCAAACCCGAGGTTTGTGCGGCCCTCACTATCGTTGCCCAGATCAAGGTCGACTTCAAAATAAGACACCAGCATCGTCGCCGTCCCACGGACTCTCACGGACTGATGGTCACGTGGTACGAACTTCGAAATGATGCGCCATTCGCACTCCTCACGAAAGGACGGATCCTTGAAGGCACAGGCTAGCTGCTGGTAACGAGTGACAATCTGGTTTGCGAACTCTTCGACCCGTTCATCGTCCAAGGGCGTTTTCTGGCTTTGCTCATAGATACACTTGACAAGGCGGAAGCCCGCCCTTTCGGCAACCCTTTGCAGGTCGCTGACGACAAATCCCAAGCATACTCCTCCACCCGCACCATAGCCCCTCCATTGGCTCAGGAGATCGTCGTCCTCCGCAAAGGACGCCGTGTAGACATATCCCCTGCTGGAAGAAATCGATGAGAGAGGCTACCCGAAGCAATATGGCCTGCTGTCTTGACGATGCGGCCTTCGCACGCTTCTGCCTCCGCCTTCAGGTAGCCCAGCCCATATACGAACTCCCTCTGAATCATTCAGATAGTGGATGTTTGTCGCCCATATCACTTTCGAACTGACAATACCGAGAAACCCTTGAAGTGTCGTGTAGTGGAAAAGGCGCGGCCGCAGTGTCGCGCTCGCCCTGCCGGCTGACGTCGGCAGAAGCGAAAGGTGATCGTTAATCATATTTGGCGTCAGTCGAGCTCCGTTGAGGCGAAACCACGCTGGAGCCTTTCAGGGCTAAATTGAACCGTTCTGCCAGAACCACACCTCAGTCGCGCACGACCGTCCAGTTGTCGTCGGGGTTGAACTCCTTGATCGCCGCGGCGCGCTGCTCGGTCTCGGGCCCCAGATCTCGCTGGTAGACGATGTTGGAACCGTTGACGACGAAGGTCTGAGCCCCGGTCACGTGATACTTGACCGGCCAGGCGATCAACGCAAAACCGCCCGTCATGTTGCCATTGATGATATAGCTCTGCTTTCCACCGATCACGTTGGGGCCCTGGGCCGTCAGGATGCGATAGCGGTAGCCATAGTAGCCTTCGCCGCGCTTCGCCTTACTGAAGGCGGCCGTTTCGATCAGGGGCCCCGCCGGGCTTTCTTCATCAAAGGCACCGGGCTCCCAGTAGAGGCCGTCGCGTTGTCCCGGGGTGCTGATCAGCTTCTGCGCAAATTCGAAAAGTCCGTCCTCGTCCTCGTCGATTTGCGCGTACGCGTATTGGGCGTTCACATAGTCATGCATCGTCTGGATTGTCGCCAGTTCGCTCTGACCGACACGGCGGTTGACGATCTCCTGCAAACCGACCTCGGTATCGAATGCCCATTTGCCGTCCTTGTTCTTCGACAGAGGAAAGGGCAGCGGCCACATGACGTCGCCAATCAGAACCACCTTGCGATCATGGAGGTCCTGCAATTGCAGTTGGCGCAAAGCGCCCTCGCGGATCGTTTCATAGCTTAGCATCGCCTCCTTGCTGGATCGCAGTTTGGCCGCGTCCAGACCGAGAAGGCTCGCGAGGCCATCGATATCATTGGCGCTCAACACCGTCTTGAACCGCTCAAGCGCCGCCGATGGGTCATCGAATGACGGCGGCGTACCGGCCACGAATTCCTGAAGATTCGTCTGAATCTGCGACATCGACGGGGCCGCCCACGCCAGGGAGAGAGCCGTTCCGAGCAACAGCGGAATCAACTTAAACTGTGGTCTCATGGTTTATCTCCGGAAATCTGAATAGCTGGACACCCTATCGCCGACCGCCGCCGCGACCGCCACCTCCACGCCCCCCACCGCCGCCGTGTGGTATCGGGCGCGAGCGTTGAGCGGAGGGACGTGGACCACCCCGTTGCCCGCCTCCCATGCTCTGTCCGCCTCGCTGGGAAGCCACCGCTTCACGCCGGCCGGACTGCACGTTGCCGAGGGCGCTCGGTTGGCGCGAACGGTTGTCGGGCCGCGCCGCCATCTTCGGTGCGCTTGGCTTCTTGACTGCCGGCTTTGATGGACGGTTGGCAGCATTGCCCGGTCGATTGGCGGCATTTCCTGGACGCGCATCCACGCGATTGCCCAGATCGCCCGGACGGGCATCCGGACGCGCCCCACCCGGCCGGTTGGCGACAGCATCGCCTGCCCTCGGATTTGCCCTCAGGCCCTCCGCAGTGCTCTTTCGAATATCGTCAGCACGTGTGCTGACATTTCTGGCTCCTTGTCCGCGGTTCGCCTGCCGGTCGCTGACCTTATTCTTGAGCTGGTTGCGGTTGTCGGACTGCAGGCTGGATTTGATCGCCGAACGATCGATGTTGGCGAGCTGATCCCTGTCGATATTCAGCTTGCTGCGATCGACCTTGGTCCAGTCGACGTCGTTCCATTTGACCTTGCCGTTGAAATTTCGGTCGTTAAAGCAGTTGTTGCAGTCGATATCGACATCGCCGCCCCAATTGCCGCCCCAAACGCCCCAATCGTCCCAATTGACGATGGCAGCCCAGGCGACGCCCGTCACCGCGGCGGCAAAGAACCCGGCACCCGGATAATAGTAGCTGTCGTAAGAATTGGGATAGTAGGAGATCGGAGCGGCCGTATAGCCTGGCTCATAGAGCATTTCGGGTGGATATTGAGGGATATAGACCTTCTCGGGATTGGTCGGTCGTATGACGACGTTCTCGTTCTCAGTCACGACCGTGATCTTGTCGTCGGTCTTGATGACGTTCTTCGCCACCGCTTCGTCGCGAAGCTGCTGAATGGCGATCAGTACATCCTTTTGCTGGTTTGTAAGCGCGTCACCCAGCGATTGAGTCCAATCGAGATCGTCGCTCATCATCTTGACGATATCTGGATAGTTGAGGAGCGAGATGACACTTCCATCCCAATCATCCTTCGGCTTGAGATCGGCGTCTTTCTTCTTGGCCTCCAGGAAACGCTGAGCCTCGATGACCTGCACCGGAAACAGTGAAGCCGCCGAGATCGCCGCCACGAGCTCGTCCGGATAGAGGGCGATGCGTGCCACAAGCACTTCAAGCTCATTCTCGGAAAGCAGAGCGGCCTCCGGCGCCGTCGTCTCTGTCGAGGCGAGTTTCTGTGTGGGGGTCGCGGTCTGTGAATACGCTGGCGGGCCGGGATGCATCGAAATGATTGCCAGCGCAGAAAGCCCCGCAAGCAATCTCAAATATCTTGCTTTCACCACGCAACGACCTCCTCTGAATCAAAACAAATTTTGGGTAAGTGCCTCACGGAGATTTTGGTCTGGTGTCCGAAGGCCGCCTAAGCATCACGATTTTCGATTGTGCGAGCGCCTCACCCATTTCCTTCAAAAGGGCTTCAACCAGTGCGGCATATTCTTGCCGCCGCGCTTCGCGCACGCTTTCGGGAAGGCGCTCGATATGCGTCAAGGTTTCCACCGCGATTGCCAGATCCTCGCACATGCTGTGAAACGCGTCGCTCCCGTAAAAGAGCCGCTGCACCAGCTGCGCCTGGCCAGGAAAGTGCGCCTCGGCCCTTTCGAGAACCGACAAAGGTGTAGAATTGCTATCTCCCGAAACCATCCCCGCCCCGCTGTCAAATGCGTTAAGCAGAGTTGCATCATATAGCGTCAGCCCGGAATGGCGGCGTAACTTACGCGATCCTACGTTCGGCGGAGTTTTCCCTTATGCGCCTGTCGCTCCTGCCATCCTCCATCGATCTGCTACGGCGACCATCCAGGATCATCTTCAGCAGCTGCACCTTTCGTCAGACCAATAGAGGATACGTGATGCTACGGGTCTTTGCGCCAAAGTGGGTCTAGTATCCGCAGGTCGACAGCAAGCGAACGGGCGGCCAGACCAAGCCGAAGAGGCGGCCAGACCAAACCGAAAAGGAGGAACGGTGTTTCTCGACTATTTTGCACTGGGAGTGTTGCTCTTCGTCGTAGTCACTCTGTTCTATGCAGTGATCGCGATCCACGACATCCCACACCTGATCGCCAAGGCCAGGAACCATCCGCACCAGGACGCCATCCACGTTGCCGGATGGGTGAGCCTGTTCACGCTGCACGTCATCTGGCCCTTCCTTTTCATCTGGGCCACCCTTTACCGCGAGGATCGCGGTTGGGGCATCCGGACGGATGGCAAGCTATCCCCAGAAGCCGAAGCCAACGCTGAAATTGCCCGTCTCCACGCACGGATCGCGGAACTCGAGGCTCCAATGGCAGAGAGGGAGAAGGTCTGATGGAATTACTCCTGATGCTGACCTACGCGGCTTTTTGCTTCGCGATCTTCAAGTTGTTCAGAATTCCAGTGAACCAGTGGTCGCTTGCGACGGCTGTCCTCGGCGGCATATTCATCATTGCCGGGCTGGTGCTGCTCATGAGCTACAACCATCCCTATTCCAGCGATGGGCGCATTTATTTTACCTCGGCTCCGGTCATCCCGGTCGTGGGCGGCCAGGTCGTAGAGGTGCCGGTCACGCCAAACGCTCCGTTGAAGAAGGGCGATGTTCTCTTCAGGATCGATCCTCGGCCCTATCAATATGCCGTCGATGAGAAAACGGCGTCGCTTGCCGAAGCCAAGCAGACCGTCCTGCAGTTGAAGGCTGCTCTCGATGCCGCCAATTCGGCCGTAACAGGTGCGGAAGCATCTAGGGACCGCTCGCTGCAGGCCTTCGAAAAGTTTCAGGCATCGAATGAAAACGCAAAATCCAGCGGCAGAGGTGCCGTCTACTCCGAACTCGAAGTCGAGAACCGGCGCGGCATCTACCTGACGGCCGAGGCCGCCGTCGATACAGCCCGTGCTCAGGCGGCGCAAGCAAGGCTCGCCTACGAGTCCGAGATCAACGGAACGAATCCCACGGTCGCGCGGCTGGAGGCAGAGTTGGCGAACGCGCAATACGAGCTTGACCAGACGACCGTGCGCGCACCGAGCGACGGATACGTGACGCAGGTTTTCCTACGTCCCGGCATGATGGCGAATCCCCTGCCCTTGCGGCCGGTGATGGTCTTCATCAACAGCGAGGACCGGTACCTCGCTGCCGCCTTCATTCAGAATTCGCTCCAGCGCGTGCGGGTTGGCGACGAGGCCGAGGTGGCGTTCAAGGCCGTCCCCGGCAAGATCTTCAAGGCGCGCGTCCGGGAAGTCATCGATGTGATGGCGCAAGGCCAGTTGCAGCCAGGCGGCGCGCTGATCGACCCGCAATCGCCCGAACGGCTGTCGCCGGGGCAGACACTGGCGGGTATCGAAATACTGGAGAGCACCGACGGGTATCAACTGCCCGGCGGTGTGGTCGCCGAGGTCGCGGTCTACACACATTACTGGCACCACGTCGCTCTCCTCCGAAAGGTCCTGCTACGCATGAGCAGCTGGATGAACTACGTCTTCCTCGAACACTGAACGCATCAACAATTTCCGGTCGTTGCCTGGATGCGGCGGCCGGACAAGCTTGGAGATCAACCACGAGAGAGAAGAGGGAGCCCGAGTTGATAGGCAGCCTACCAATGTTGCGGGGCCTGGCCGGTTTCAAGAAAGACTGGCTTCGTAGCGATATCCCTGCCGGGTTGTCGATCGCCGCGGTGGGTTTGCCGAGCGCCATTGCCTATCCGGCGATTGCTGGCCTGCCTCCAGAGACCGGCATCTATGCCAGCATCGTTGGGCCGATCGCCTACGCACTTTTCGGCCCTTCCCGGCTCTTGGTCGTCGGCCCCGATGCCGCAACGATGACGGTGCTTGCGGCTGCGATGACCGTTATCATCGCGGCCGATCCGGCTGCTGCCAACATTGACCGGGTTGCCATCGCATCGGCGCTCGCCCTTGGCGTCGGCGTCTTTTGCATCGCCGCAAAACTGCTGCGCCTCGGCGTCCTCGCGAGCTTCCTGTCGCGCCCGATCCTGGTGGGCTTCTTTGCCGGCGTGTCGCTTTCCATCCTCGTCGGGCAGATCAGCCGCTTCACTGGTGTAAGGATTGAGTCGGATGGTCTCCTTGCGCCGGTTGCCGAAATTCTTGGCAAGGCCGCCTTGATCCACTGGCCGTCGCTTCTCTTCGGTCTCTCCATGTTTGCGCTGCTTTGGATCGTCAAGGCGTTCCACCTCAAGGTTCCGGGTCCTGTGCTCGTGGTTGTTATTTCCGTCATTCTCTCGGCGCTTTTCGACTTCCAGGGACGTGGCATGGCTGTCGTGGGCAATATCCCAAGCGGCTTCCCGAGCTTTTCCCTGCCGGCAATCCATCAGATGCCGCTCGATAAGCTTGTGCTTGGTTCGGCCGCGATCTTTCTGGTGAGCTTCGGCGCCGGCATCGTGACCGCGCGAAGCTTCGGATCGCGCACTGGTGAAAACGTCAATGCGAACCAGGAACTGATCGGTCTCGGCGCGGCCAACATCGCGCCCGGCCTGTTCGGTTCCTTTCCCATCAGCATGTCGGACTCGAGAACCGCGATAAACCTCTCCACGGGCGGCGTCTCCCAGCTGGCGGGACTGGTCTCAGCTGCCACGCTGATCGCCGCTCTTGTATTCCTCCACAGCGCTCTGCGGATCCTGCCGATCCCCGCGCTCGCAGCCATCCTTGCAAGCGCCGCCATCAGCCTCATCGATATTCAGGAACTCAAGAAGATCTGGCACATCAGCCGCATGGAATTCGTCTTTGCGCTGATCGCCATGTGGGGCGCAATCAGCTTCGGCGTCCTCAACGGCGTGGTCGTTGCCGTTGCCGCAACCTTCGTCTACCTCCTGCGCAAGACGATGTTTCCGCGTGACAGCCTCCTTGGTCACATTGCCGGACGGCACGGCTTCTTCGAGCTCGCCCGCTTCCCGGAAGCGCGCCCCGTCGAAGGCGCTGCCGTCTTCGCCATCCAGGGCAACATCCTGTTCTACAACGCAGACTATGTCCGCATGCGACTGACGGAGGTTGCCAGAGAGCTTGCTCCCGGAACCAAGTGCTTCGTTCTCGACGCCGGTGCCATCACGCACGTTGATAGCACAGGTGCGCTCGCACTCGACGCTGTGGCCGATGACTTGGCCAAGCGGGACATCGTCTTTGCCATTGCTGACGTCAGCGAGGAGAGTCGCGGCATCCTGGAGCGTGCCGGGTTCATCAAGAAGATCGGCGCCCACAATCTTTTCAATGGTCGGGAAGAGGCCCTGCGCGCGCTCATGGGCAATGTCGCAGGGAATGCGCGTTAAACAATGGAGGGAACGATGGACGAAGCATACGATCCGAAGCAAGAGGTTCCAGCGGAACGCAAGGGCAAGCATAAGAAAGCCAAGTCCTGGGACTACGACAAGGAAATCAGGCGACTGCAGATCGAACTGGCGAATCTGCAGGCATGGGTAAAGAAGTCGGGCGCCCGGATTGTCATCATCTTCGAAGGCCGTGACGCCGCCGGCAAGGGAGGGATGATTAAGCGGATAACGGAAAAGGTCAGCCCGCGTGTATTCCGCGTCGTCGCCTTACCCGCTCCCACCGATCGCGAGAAAACCCAGATCTACATGCAGCGCTATATTGCGCATTTGCCGGCAGCCGGCGAGGTCGTGATCTTCGACCGCAGTTGGTACAACCGCGCCGGCGTTGACCGCGTCATGGGCTTCGCCAGCGAGAAGAAGGCTCAGCGCTTCCTGGAACTTGCGCCCCGCTTCGAGGCGGCCATCGTCGAAAGCGGCGTTATTCTGCTGAAGTATTTCCTGACCGTCAGCGAGGAAGAACAGGAACGCCGCTTCAAGCGCCGCATCGACGATCCGGTTCGGCAGTGGAAACTCAGCCCCATGGACGTAGAGTCCTACCAGCGCTGGTGGGACTACACGCGAGCCTATGACGAGATGCTGCGGATGACGGACAGCAACCACGCGCCGTGGTGGCTCGTGCCTTCCGACGACAAGGAGCGCGCCCGGATAAACTGCATCTCCCATATCCTGCAGTCGATCCCCTACGAGCGGGTAAAGTTCGACGCGCCGGATCTTGGCAAACGGCAGAAGCGGCCATCGAACTATGTCGAGGATCAGAGCGTCAGGCATGTTGTGCCGGAGACGACTCGATGACGCCTGATCCGTTCAGGCATGCACTGTGGAAAACCGTGGAATAGGCTACGCGATGCAGCAACAGAAGAGCGGGACCGCGGCAGAAGCCGGTCCCGCGCAGATTTCGGTAGAGGCACGGGTCAGCGACTTGGTGCGGATCGGCATCATTGGACTATTCGCCTATTGGAGCCTGCAGCTGATTGCGCCATTCGCGCTGATCGTCATCTGGTCCGCGATCCTCGCGGTAGCGCTCTTTCCGATGTTCACCGGTCTGTCCAGACTTCTAGGAGATCGGCCCAAGCTTTCGGCCACCATTATTGTCATAGCGTGCCTTGTGCTCATAATCGCGCCATTGGCGCTTGTCGCGGTCAATTTCGCCGATGCAATCCTGGCTCTCGTGGCGCAATTGAAGTCCGACAATTTCACCTTGCCCGCGGCTCCTGAGGCTATACGTGGTTGGCCAGTGGTCGGCGAGCGCCTTTACGCCGGCTGGAACCAGGTCGCCGGCAATCTCGCGGCAGCAATCATGAAATTCCAGGCGCCTCTCCGCGAGGTCATGGGAGTCATCATCGCCAAATTTGCAGCAATCGGCGGTGGGGTGCTGAGCTTCGTCGCGTCGGTCATTCTCTCCGGCATCTTCCTCACCATGTCCCCCCGCCTTGCAGCAACGATTCAGGTATTGGCGGGCCGCATCGGCGGAGAGAGGGGGGTTGGCTTTGCGCGGCTGGCGGGATCAACGGTTCGCAACGTCTCGCGCGGCGTCATCGGCGTAGCCTTGCTTCAGACGCTCCTATGCGGCCTGTGCTTTGCCTTCTTCGATATTCCGGCGCGCGGAGCCCTGACTTTTGCCGTGTTCATGCTTTGCCTGATGCAGCTTGGCCCTGGCCTCGTTCTTATCCCGGCCATCATCTGGGCATGGTTCTCCTGGCCTGCATCGATGGCCTTTGCCTTCACTGTCGTGGCGATCCCGATCACGGTCGTGGACAACGTGCTGAAGCCGATCTTGATGTCCCGAGGGCTTTCAACTCCGATGCCGGTAATCCTCATCGGCGTCATCGGCGGAACTCTCTCGCATGGCCTGCTCGGCCTGTTTCTGGGGCCAATCGTGCTCAGTGTCTTTTACGAACTGCTGCGCGCCTGGGCTTGGCCATCAGAGACATTGCCCGGGGCTACGGCTGCCCCGGCGATGGCAGAGAACACCGGCACGGATTGAATTTTATCCAACGCTGCACCTATCGATCGGTTTGATGGACTGTTCTAGGCCAAAACCAGTGACCCAAATCGGACTGCACCGCGCTCAACCGGCGGGTAACCATTTGAAGGTGTATCGTATGTAGCGGTTGCAGCCACCGGCAGTTCTGAGCTAATACTATATTCAGCTAAAATATTTGCGTGATCTCGTTAGGGCGTCATCATGAGCAGCGCAATAGCCAAGCCCTCGAAGCCGACGGCCGAGGAAATCTACGACCAACTTGAACGGATACTGGCGAGCGAAGAATTCCATTCGCCGGAGCGGGGCCGCAAGTTTCTGCAATTCATCATAAGCGAAGCCTTGGCAGGCCGATCGGAATTCCTGAAGGCCTTCACAATCGCCAATGAGGTCTTTGGTCGCCAGGTCAATTTCGACGCCCAGAACGATCCTGTCGTCAGGATCGAAGCAGGCCGAGTCCGCCGAGCACTTGAACGCTACTACCTCATCGCCGGCCAAGCGGACGAGGTAACGATTACGATCCCCAAGGGTGGGTACAGGCCGTGCTTCGAATATGCTCACAACGTTCCGACACCGTCGCTCGCGGCGCCGCAGTTTGATCTCGCGCCAGCGATCGAGCGTCACCGTGACACCGGGCCGCTTCACAGCCTCGGCCAATCTTTCGGCCGCCCTCAATTATCGACCACGCTGACGCTCGGCACCGCCCTTTTGCTCGCGGCAGCTTCGCTTTATATCGTCCTTCCACAGGCATTGTCGGGGTGGCACCAAAATCCCTCAGGCGCCTCGCCGACAGAAGCGGCCGAACCCAGAGTCATTGTCGAGTCCTTTGAGGATGAGGGTTCCGCAAATGCTGCTTCCGACATCGCGCGTGGCCTGAGGGACGAGATTATCGGCAAGCTAGCAAAGTTCGATGACATCGTCGTTGTCGCGGATGCGTCGAAGGCCGAACAACCGAGCCCGAATGCTTATGGTTTGCAAGGCAATGTCCAACTCGACGGGCCAAGATTGCGGCTTGTCGCCCGGCTCGTGCGCCAATCCGACGGTGCAGTGATTTGGGCGAACAATTACGACGCGGACCTTCGCGCGCAAAGCAAGCTCGAGATCCTGACCGGCGCCGCTGAAGAGATCGCCAGCACTGTCGCGGAACCATATGGTGCGGTTTTTCAAGCCGACACCGACGCACTTGCCCGGCATCCGCAGAGCGGAGATGCGGACGCCTATGCCTGCAGATTGGCTTACTATAGCTACCGTAGGTCGATGAATGCCCAGACGCACAACACGGCGCGCGACTGTCTGCAACGAGCGACAGAGCTGTTTCCGAAAAGCGCTGCCTCCTGGGCGCTTCTGTCCCTCACCTACCTGGACGAGATGAGGTTTCGTTATAAGCTCGGCACATCCTCAGCGGACGAGACGCTGGAATTAGCCGCCAGCGCGGCGGAGCGGGCAGCCTCGCTTGCCCCAAACGATGCGCGTGTCCTTGAGGCTCTCATGCAGGTGAGCTTTTTCAGAAATGATGTCGACAAAGCCCTTCAGGCGGGTGCGGCAGCCTATGCCATGAACCCCAATGATACCGAGGTCGCGGGGGAATACGGGTTGCGGCTGGCCATGTCGGGGAAATGGCAGTCAGGCTGCGAGCTGATTTCGAGCGCCGTCAACAAGAATGCGGGCCCGAGGGGATACTACGAAGTGGGCATGGCATTGTGTGCCCTGATGAGGAATGACGTCCGGGCCGCGGAACTGTGGTCTCGCATGTCCGACCTGGAATACAATCCCACGCATCACCTCGTGCTCCTTGCTATTCTTGGCACGGCCGGGAAAACGGCTGACGCCAGGCAGGAACGGGAATGGCTGAATGCCCATGCATCCGGATTGATGAAGAACATCCGCAAGGAGGTTTCCTTGCGTCTGCAGCGCCCGGAAGATCAGGAAGCATTTTTCAAAGGTCTACGAGCCGCAGGTGTCGCAATCGAACCCGCCGCGGACACCGGTAAATAAGTTCGACGCTGCAGCATCTGTGGCATCTGCACTCTCTATATGGAAGGAGGCTGACCCTACTGCCTCCGAGATATCGCATCCGCGATCAGCCGGGCGATTTCATCCTGCACGTCAAGAATGCGTCCTTCGTCAAGGTTTCTGTCATAGGCGCCTGTCCAGACAACGGTTCCGTCGGCTCGATCAACCAGCCGGATTTGGACATGCAACCGCTTATCCTCGGTGCCCACGCTGCCCTGGATGGAGAGTGACGGTTGGTTTGGCGCCGCGATATGCGCCTTCGGCCCAGGCGTCCTGACAGCGATTGATTTGACCTTCGTCAGTTCCACAATGACGCCATCCGTCAGACTCTTGGCGATGCCGGCGTCGCCATTGTCCCGACCTATGCCGACCAAAGGCTCCACGACGATCTGCGGCCGCATCTCATCTCCCGCAGGCAAAGGTGTGCCCGACGAAGGGTTCAGTGAAGCAACCAGTTCTTGGAGCGGCCGCATCAGCACCAACATGCCCATGGCGGCGATGACAAGCAGGACACCAACCGGCAGGATAAAATCCCGGTAGGCAAGCGGACGTTTATGTTGCGCCACCGGCGCCTCCTGCACGTCGACATCTTTTCCCGGCGAATGACGTCCTGACGCAATCTCTGACTGGCTTGCGGTGAAACTCGGTACGTATCCACCCTTGGGTATGGCGATGTGTATGGAATCGCTTTGCCCGACCACGAGGTAGTATCGCTCCAGGGCGCGGCGAATACGCCCTGTTTCGATACGAACGACCGGATCGTTTTGGGCATCAAAGGAAGCATCTCGGCCGAAGACCGCCTGCGCAATGGTGTAAGCCTTCAGATTCTCTGATCGTCCCGCCAGTGCTTCATCGACGACATATGCAAGAAATCTCCGACTACGCTCCGGAACCTGAAACTCGGCGCTCGACAAGATGCGATCAAGCTGATCACGAACCCTTTCGGGTTCCAGTGACAGATCATCGCCTTGTCCGCCCCGCGAACTCATGGCTCCCTCCCGTAAACATATCGCTCTCACAAGCGCTCAAGGCGACGTATAGGGCTTGCGACCCGACCGGTCGCTCTGTCTCGCAGACTGTGCCGCGACGAACTTAAGACTCTCAGCTGCCTGTCGACGGGGTAAACGTCGTGTAGATCCCCAATGCTCTGGGGCTTCATTTTGGAATGATATGGAATCCATAGATGCGATAGCAAGTCGGGAACAACCACACACTCCCGAGTACTTGAAATCGCGGCGACCAGCGGCAAGGCCGATCACTTTCACAAGCAGACCCTGCGCTCCGCACTCGAGCCCAGGCTGGTCAGAAGTCTTGTCATCAAGGAGATTCGCGCCCGGTTATTGTCTGGGCTTTTTGGGTTCCCGCAGACCCCGGCTCGTCAAACCCTCAACTGGCGGGCTGAGCTCGGCACGTCTGACACTTCGCCACCAAGGATGCGGTCAGCAAACGACAGGTTGGAAACCCCGTAGCGCTTCAATAGCTCAGCGTCTTCATTGGCGCGAAACTCGGCCTGGTGCGAGGGTGACGAGAAATACTTCCCAATCAAAATCGGCAGACGAATGCTTCTCAGGTTCCTTTGCTGGAAACATGTTCCAGAACAACGCATCGCCGATCGACTTGATGATGGAACCATCGGCAAAGTCGCTCGGATAATAGTTCCCGATTGCCTTGGAATTCCAAAGCTTTGCCGGGCCGAATGTGCCACGTTCCCCGGTGCCCGATCCGAGTCTAAGGCGATCACGCGGCTTCGGGGGCCAGTCCGGCTCGTATTCGGATGCGGTCAGAATCGGGGCTTTGAAAGGCTCTTCAAGATGTGAGTTGTCAAAGCATACCAGCCATTCGCCTCCGACCAGCACTGCGGAGGAGGCGCACGCGGTGCCGACCAACAACTCGACTGTATTCGTAGCCAGCCGGTCGTCGAGATTGAGGTTCTAAGCGAGAGGCCTGCGTCCGCTGACGACCGTGCAGTCCCCGGTCACTGGGAGGGCGATCTTATCGGTGGGTCGAAGAACAGTTACATCGCGACGCTGGTCGAGCGTCACTCGCGCTACGTCATGCTGATCAAGGTCGCCAATAAGGATACCGAAAGCGTAGTTTCTGCGCTGATAAAGCAGTCACAGAAACTGCCGGGCGAACTCTACAAATCATTGACCTGGGATCGGGGCAAGGAGTTGGCTGACCATCAACGACTGGCAATAGCCGCTGACGTTGAGATTTACTTCTGCGATCCCAGATCACCCTGGCAGCGCGGTTCAAATGAGAACACCAATCGATTGCTGCGCCAATACCTACCGCGCGCCACTGACCTGTCCGTACATAGCCAAGCCCAGCTCAATGCTATCGCCAGGCAGCTCAACGAACGTCCAAGAAAGACCTTGCTTTATCAGACGCCCGCGCAAAAATTTGCAGAATGTGTTGCGGCGATCAATTGAACCCACTGCCATAAGCCGCCATTCCGCCCACGCGGGTGATTAGATCACGAATTCCTCCGCGTACGTCTGTGGCTCGGGAACGACCGTAACATCCACCGGAATAATCCAATTGGCCGCGTAGCTCTCGCAGTCGGAACGCGGGAGGTCGGGCTGCACGCACCCCGCCCCATCGATCGCGCGACATCGCAGTATATATCGCCCCACTTTTTCAGGGGTCCACATGTACTCCCACAAGCGCCATGCGAAGGGACATTCTGTTTCGAGAAGCCTTCCCTCGCGCCAGCCCCTGCCATCTCCGGTGCAGACCTGCACCTGCCGGATACCAGCCTCTCCGCTCCAGGCGGCTCCGAAAATCCGGCACGGTTGGCCGAGGATGAGATGCGCCCCCTGTACGGGACGCGCGATCTGCGCTTTGACCTCCATCTCCGTAAGGGGGACCAGCCTAGGTTCCCCAAGGCTGCGCTCCCAACGGAAATAGTCGCGCGCCTGCCAGTAGCCAAGGAACGGTTGCTCCACAACCGTGATATGCGTGATCCACTTGACCCAAGCCATGCCGAACCAGCCACCCACCACCGCGCGTAGCGGGTAGCCGTGATCGCGCGTCAACGGTTCGTCGTTCATCGAATAGGCAAGGATCGTGCTGTCAGCGACGGCCTTCTCCAGCGGTAAACTGCGGGCAAAAGCGATGGGGCCTGGAGAAGCCGTTTTCTTGTTCGCGTCGACGACGCCGCTGTCGGCGCCTACGAGCAGAACCTCACGTGCGGTTCGCCTAACGCCCGCCATTTCCAAAATCTCGCGCAGAAGAACACCCGTCCACGCGGCGTTGCCGACGGCCCCGTTCTGCCACTGCAACCCCTCCTTCGCCGGCACATAGTAGACGCGCCCATTCCCTGCGCACTCGACGACGGCGGTGAAAGTCGTGCTCTGCATCGCCTTGATGCTGTCGAGGTCAAGTTCGATCGGCCGCTCCACCGCCCCGTCAACGCGCAATCTCCAGTCTCGCGCATTGAGGTCCGGTGACGGAAAATGGTTTCGCACGAAGAACAGCTCCGTTGGGATCCGCCAATCGGAGAGCGACGCAAACGGAAACTCGATGTTCTGTGGGGATTTCTGTCGAACTATTAGACTGGGTTGCTGTGGTGTCGGCATCGTCCTCGTCTCTCCTTCCAAGAGCACAACGTCGGCTCGGTCGCGCGAATTCCGGTTCGATCACACCGCCCCTCGCCGTGCGTCTGTCGCATTCCGCTTTCGGGCCGCATTCTAGCACATACCGCACGTTCCTCGGATCGATCTCGAACGGCAGCAAAGGGCCGCAAGCGGCCTCGGCGGGTGACGCCATTACGCCAAAGGTGTACATTGGCAGCCACCATCGCAGTGGCCGCCAGGATCGAGGAAGCGCCTTTCAGTGACGCCCCTCTCGGCGTCAGGCGGCAGGGCGAATATTGTGGTTCATCCGAAACAGGTTGCTCCCGTCGTACTTCTTTTTCAGGTGGACAAGACCCTCGTAATTGTCGCCATACGTGGCCTTCAGGCGCAAATCGCCTTCGTCGTCCATCATGAAGTTCGGGTAAGCGCCGTCGAGGTTGAACGGGTGGACCGCCTGCCAGTAGTCGGTCGCCCATTTTTTCAGCGTCGCCGCCTGGCGCGGATCGGCGTCAACGCCGGCAATAACCATCGACCATGTGGCATCCCGGCAATTCCACGCCGTTTCATCTCTTGCCTTGCGATGGACGGCGGCATCGATCGGGTAGAGGTGCATGCACGAGGGTTCGCTGGGTGCCTTGGCCACCTGCTCGATGTGTGCTTCGATCGCCGCGTCCGGAAGCGTCTTCACAAAATCACCCTTCCAGTACCATTGAAGGCCCTTCGGAAAGAGTCCGTCGAACATGCCTTGAAGTGTCGGGTACGGGATCGGACCGGCAAAATCGACAATCGGCTGCGGGAGCGCCCTGCGGACGGCGTTAACTGCCTTCTCCCCGTCGGCGACCGCTCCATTGTAGGAAACGAGAAGCACGCAGATCTTCTTGCCACGATGCTCCACCGGGAACGGATCGGCGGAGGGAACCGTCTGCAGCCCAAGGAAGACGTAGAACTCGTCCGGCGCAGTCGCCAAAAACTCGCGGTACCAGCGCATCACCGTCGCAGCATCCTTCAACTCCCAGAAGATCGGACCGGCATAAACGCTGTCCGCAGGGTGCGCCTCGAACAGAAAACTGGTGACCACACCAAAGTTGCCACCGCCGCCGCGCAGCCCCCAGAACAGATCCGGGCGCTCGGCCTTGCTGGCGGTGACGAGCGTGCCGTCCGCGAGCACGACGTCGGCCTCGATCAGATTGTCGATGGCAAGCCCATATTGGCGGGTGAGGTATCCGTGGCCGCCGTTCAGCGTCAGGCCCGCCACACCTGTGGTTGAGACGACACCGAAGGGGATGGCAAGCCCAAAGGCGTGGGTGGCATGATCGACCTCGCCGGTCGTACACCCGGCCCCTACACGAACTGTCCGCTTGACGGGATCGACGCGCACACCCCGCATCGGCGACAGGTCGATGACGATGCCGTCGTCAACGCTGGCAAACCCAGCCCCGTTGTGGCCGCCGCCCCGGACGGCGATCGGAAGTTCGTTGTCGCGGCCGAAGTTCACGGAGGCAATCACGTCCGCAGCATCCGTACACTTTGCGATCAAGAGCGGCCGCTTGTCGATCATGGCGTTGTAGAGCCTGCGGGCGTCCTCGTAGTCGGCATGGTCGCGCCCGATAAGAGCACCGCGAAGAATCTGTGTGAACTTCCCGATATTTTCGCTGATCATAACACCCTCCTGAAGCCGAGCCTCCGAGCTCATGACGTCGAATCGAATACTGACGAGGGGCGTTTGAAGGATGATGCGCTGACGACTGAATTCGCTCCCCACAGCGGTCGATTGCGACTTCGAAGAATGCGCTGCAAGATGCGGATAGTCTATAAAGTGTTGGCGCTGAAATGCCGCATGATCTGCGAGGGCTGCGTTCGCAAATTCGCCATCGATTGCTCGGCCTGTTCAACGCGAGCGGCTCCCGGCACTGCGTGGCAGGATGCCGACGTTCGTGGTATTTTTCGGGAACGGTTGAGCGGATTGAAAGTCGATGCAGACGATTGAGGATTGGCTAGCCCAACTCGGTCTCGGCAAGTACGCCGCGGCCTTCATCGAGAATGACGTCGATCTGCGAGCGCTCCCTCATGTCGCGGAATCCGACCTCCGTGAACTCGGCGTCTCGCTTGGTCACCGGAAGATTATTCTAGCCGCGATAAACGGACTTGCGCAGCAACCTCCGGACGAACAGCAGCCCGCTCCCGTCGCGACGGACGCTGCGGCTGACCGACGGCTGCTCAGCGTGCTCTTCTGCGACCTCGTAGGATCGACTGCGTTGTCGGAGCAACTCGACCCGGAAGACATGCACGAGCTGATCCGCCGTTATCAGGATAGCGTCGCGGGCGCAGTCACGCGGTTCGGAGGCTATGTCGCCAAGTATCTCGGAGATGGCGTGCTTGCCTATTTTGGGTGGCCCATGGCTTATGAGGACCACGCCGAGCGCGCGATCCGGGCCGGTCTCGAGGCGATAACCGCCGTCGATGCGCTGCAGTCGCCCAACCAGCGGGGACTGAAGGCTCGGATCGGGATCGCATCCGGGCACGTGGTCGTTGGCGACACCGATGGCAGCGCGAAGGAGCGTGGATCGATCGCCGGCGACACCCCAAACTTGGCGGCACGTCTGCAGGGGGCGGCCGCCCCAGGGCAGATCGTGGTCTCGAACAGCACCCGCCGCCTCGCCGGGCGGTCGTTCGAAATCGCCAGCCTCGGCGAGCGGACGCTGAGAGGCTTCACCTCGCCCACTGCGCTGTTCGAAGTCCGCGGCGAGCGAGAGGTGGACAGCCGTTTCGAAGCCGCGCATTCCAGAAAGCTCTCGAAATTTGTCGGACGTGCCAGCGAGATCGGGCTACTGCTCGAACGGTGGGAGCTGGCGAAGGCCGGCCAAGGACAGATGGTCTTTTTGTCGGGGGAGGCGGGCATCGGAAAATCCCGTCTTGTCGAAGCCTTCGAAGAACATCTGCGCGAGACAGAGCATGAACTCATCCGATTGCAGTGCTCGCCCTATCACGCCACATCGGCCTTTTACCCGATCGTCGAGCGACTGAGCCGGGTCGCGATGTTTACGCCGGCAGACGACCGAAACACGCGAGTCGAGAAGTTTCGCACCCTTGTCAGCCGCTACGGCGAAAGGCCCTCGGAAGTTGGTGCGATCTATGCGGAGCTGCTTTCGCTCGATGGCGGTGACGAGTTCAAGCCGCTAAATCTCTCCGCCCACCAGCGTAAGGAACTTCTCGTCCGCACCCTCGCGAACCGATTGCTTCTTGCGACCAGAATCGCACCGGTGCTCATGGTCGTAGAAGACGCACACTGGATGGATCCGTCCACCATCGAATTGCTAGAAGAACTCGTCGGCCGGCTTCACGGTACGGCCGCCCTCGTCGTCGTCACCCATAGACCGGAATGGAGCGCGGACTGGGCCAGTGGATTGTCGCAGTCGACAACACTCTCCATTGGACGTCTGACTAGGCAACAGATGCGCGAGCTCATCGGATCGATGGACTGCGACATTTCCGAACAGCTTGCCGAAATGATCTTAGAGCGAGCGGACGGCGTGCCGTTGTTCATAGAGGAGTTGACCCGCACGATCATCGAGAGCGGAACGTCACCGTCGCTCAACGTAGAGATCCCGGACAGCCTGCAGGGTTCTTTGATGGCTCGTCTCGATCATCTAGCGGCAACAGCCAAAGAGGTCGCCCAGATTGCTGCCGTTATTGGCAGGGAGTTCGATCGTGGCCTTCTGTCGAAGATTGCAGGTCTCGATGATCGGATCCTCGAGAAAGCACTGCACCAGCTTGTTTCCAGCCAGATCGTCGTCGGAGGCGGTGTCTTGAATGATACCCTCGTTTTCCGTCATGCGCTCATTCAGGATGCCGCCTACCAATCGCTCCTCAACCGGCGGCGGCGACATTTCCACGAGGAAATCGCCAAGGTTCTCGTCGACCAGTATGCCGATGTCGCTGCCACGCAGCCCGAACTCATCGCCCAACACTACGAGAAAGCGCAACGGGTCGAACTCGCGCTTCCATACTGGATGAAAGCTGGAGAACGAGCCCTTGCACGATCCGCCAACTACGAGGCGGTCGACCATTTCCAGAACGCACTGTCGATCGCGGAACAGTTGCCCAACGAGCCCGGCCACCAAACAGACCTTCTCGCAGCAGTCCTGAAACTAGGCGACGCCCTGTACGCTGCCGGCCGCATGACGGATTCGCTGGCGAAATACAGGCTGGCCGCCCCATTGGCACGCAAAGCGGCAGACACTCAGGGCTTCGTTCGCGCAGTGATCGGCCTCGACGGCTCCCAATTTCTCTCCTCGAACTCGCTTGCCGAAACACTGCCGCTTCTCGAGGAGGCCATGGCGATGGTTGAACCAGCGGACAAGAAGTCGCGGTGCCAGATTCTCAGCCACCTCGCGCGGGCTTACGCCTACCTCAGTGACAGCGAGAGGGCCGCAAAATGCCATAGCGTTGGAATAGAACTTGCCCGGGAGGTTGGCGACAAGACTTCTCTTGTGGAGCTCTCCGTTCTCCCGCTCCTGACAGCCTCACCGGTTAAAACCGCCACGGAGAAAAACAACCGGATGGCCCGCATTGACGAAATACGACGCCTTGCGGGCGAGATCGACGATGACGATGTGCTAACCAGGGCGCTTTCCATTGACACCTACGTCTCGACTGAACTGGGCGAGCGCGCACGGGCCGATCGGGCGGTCGACGCCCTGGAGGAACTCGGCACCAAGCGCCAGCATCTCAACGTCCAGTTCTACGCTCGGATCGCAAGAGCGATGATGGCCATCCTCGATGGGAGGTTCACCGCCGCCGAGAAGCTTGCCGAAGAAGCGCTGAAGCTGGGCAAGCACACCCTTGGCGTGGCACCCGAAGGTGTCTACGGCATGCAAATGTTCGCGATCCGCCGGGAGCAGAGCCGTCTCTCGGAGGTCGCACCGGTCATGAAATTGTTGATCGAGGAAAACCCGGACGAAATCACCTGGCTGCCGGGCTTCGCGTTGGTCGCCTTTGACCTGGGTTATCGGGAAGCCGCCCAGCGGAGATTGGAAGAGCTTTTCAGCACACGCTTCACCCTGCCGCTTGACGGAAAACGAAGCGCATCCCTCTCGTTTCTAACAGAAGTCGCCGCCGGCCTGGGGGACATGGAAGCGGCCAGGACACTCTATAAGCTTATGCTCGACTACAAGGAGATGACCGTCACGATAGGTATGGCGACTGTCTGCTTCGGTGCCGCAAGCCGCTATCTGGGCATGTTGTCCGCCGCGCTGGGTGAATTCGATCGGGCGTCAAAGCACTATGAGCATGCTCTCGAGATGAACTCGGCGATCGGCTCGCGACCGTGGCTCGCGCACACGCAGGCAGAATATTCCGATTTGCTAATGAAAATAGGTAGCAGAGCCGCGATAAAGAGAGCAATGTCCTTATCCGAGCATGCCCGGTCAACTGCGGCCGAACTGGGAATGGTCAGGCTGCAACAGCGACTGAAGCAGACCATTCATTAGGATCAGAGGTTCGCCGCTTTGGGTGAGAAGAGGGTCTCATCATGCCACGCTATATCATCGAAAGAAACTTTGCCGAACAACTCCAACTGTCGAAAGAGGGAGTCGAGGAAATCAACCTGATCAACGACGAGGAAGGGGTGAAGTGGATTTTTTCGTTCCTCAGCGCCGACAGGAAAAAGACATACTGCCTTTACGAAGCGCCAAATCCTGAAGCCATTCGCGCCGCGGCAAGGAGGAACAATGTCCCCGCGGATGTGATCATTGAAGTTGGCGGGGAGATCGGCCCCAATATGTTTGCATAGCCCTGCCCGACCGCCCCTCCCGGCTGCACCTGCTTGAGCTACCGAATTTACGCGTGAAGGCCGTCCGCCTATGCGGAGGAGGTTTCTGTGAGGCGACTTGACTGGCAAATATTCAGGTTTTGTTGGTTGCGGGGGCAGGATTTGAACCTGCGGCCTTCAGGTTATGAGCCTGACGAGCTACCGGGCTGCTCCACCCCGCGCCAAGTGCAAAACCCTTTGGGTTTTGTCACGGTGCGTAAACTGCGAAGCAGTTTACGCTACTGCCCGAGCAAATTGCCGAAGGCGATTTGTCTCGTGTAAGGGACGCACTGCATGTTTCCGGACCCATTATAGCACAAAGGCCGCTTTGTGGGCGGCCCTTTTGATCGGCTTAGGGCCGTTTTCGTGATGAGAAGATTTGTTTGTTTCACATGCAGCTTTCGAATGTCTTCGACATTCGGCGCATGTGTTGTTGCGTTTAGCAGACCTGGCAGCGACCGACTCTCCCGCGTCTTAAGACGAAGTACCATAGGCGCTGGGGCGTTTCACGGCCGTGTTCGGAATGGGAACGGGTGCAGCCGCCCCGCCATAACCACCAGGTCAGCGAAGCGCAACAAATGAGAAGCTGGTG